>NZ_CALVHE010000035.1 GCF_944327235.1 uncultured Desulfovibrio sp. | reverse complement strand
TACGCCAAGATGCCGCCCGAACTCCAGAAGATCGTGGTGGACGCCGGCAAGTACGCGCAGGAGGAATCCCTCAAGTACCATTCCACCATGTCCGAAATCGCCAAGCGTGAACTGGTGGCCAAGGGCCTCCAGATCGTCCGGCTCACCGACGAAGAAAAGTGGAAGGAAGCGGCCCTGCAGCGCGTGTGGCCCAAGGTGGCTGACGGCATGGGCGGCAAGGAAGCCATCAACGCTTTCCTCAAGGCCTGCGGCCAGCCGCTCTGGCAGTAGATCCTCTTCTCACTCATGACAAAAAAAGCGGTCGTCCTGCATGGACGACCGCTTTTTTTGTGGGTGTCATATCAGCCCCGAGCGCGGCACGGGGCAACGGCGGATGAGCAGTTCAGGCGGATACGGCCCGCAAGGCCTCCAGCAGACGCTCGATGTCCGCCGCCGCGGGCGCGAGCGGCAGGCCCATGAGCATACCAAGCCCCTCCATACGGTCATGGAAGGCCGCCGCATCGAGCGAAGTGACCGCAGCCGTGTGCACGGCGGCATTGAGGCCAAGCACCTTGATGACCGCCCCACGCAGCTCGGCCTCCGGCATTTCCAGATCGAGGATGCACAGCGCGGGCTGCGTGGCGGCGATGACAGCCAACGCCGCCTCCAGCGACGGCAGCAGTTGCAGCTTCGCCCCGTGGGCGGCAAAGACCGGGCGTAGCGCTTCCCAGACGGGCGCGCGCCCTGTGACGCACAGAATATCCATAGTGATGCTCCTCAAACAGGGTCGTTGACGCCTGCCCCCACCGGTAGCTCCGCGGCCCGCCTGCGACGGATGCGGCGCTGCGCTTCCGCTGTCGCGTGGAGCATTTGCCATTGAAAGGGCAAAGCGCGGCGGAAGCACAGTGCCGCCCGGCCCAAGCCACGCGGAAAAACGGCATTTTCCGTGGAACGACAGGCCGTATGGTGTGGAACGCCAAGCGTTTCACACGGAAGATGCTCTAGAGCAATTCCACATTGAAGATGTGGATTGCTCTGGTAGCCGCGAGAGCGACTACACGCAACCGAACACACGGAAAAACCACGCTTTTTCCGTAGTGTGAGGGCAGCGTCAGCATTGAGATTGGACACGATTCCAATGCGAATCCGCTCTAATGATGGCCGCCGCCACCGCAGGTGAAGTCCGTGGAGAACGGCGGCAGTTTCCCTTCCAGGAAAGCCTTGACGGCACTGCCCACCGTGGGCTGCTGACCGGCATAGTACACTTCCACGCCGACCTGCTGGAAGGCCATGAGCGGACGCATCCCCATGCCGCCGGCCAGCAGTTTGGTCACGTTGTGGGACGCCAGATGCTGCACCGGAGCCAGGCAGCCGCCCTGCTGGTGAGGCACGTTCTCAAGAGTGGTGACGGACACGATGGCATCGCCTTCCACTTCCACCAGCGTATAGATGTCGCAGTGACCGAAGTGCATACCCATCGGCGCATCGAGACCGCCCGGCAGGCCGGACGGAACGGCAAGCAGATAACTCATGACAAGATCTCCGTTTTCTGGTCGTGGACGCATGGCCTAGCGGCTCACGCGCAGATCCTGAAGGGCCGACCACATGTCCTTCAGGCGATTGCCCAGGGGATTGTCGCTTTCGGTCAGGGCCTGTCGCCGGACCATGACCTCAGTCGCCAGCGGATCAAAGGGAAGCGTGCCGAGCAGGGTATGCCCGTCCGCCGCGCATTGGGCGGCGATGGCGGCGCTTTCTTCCGTATTGAGATCCGCCTTGTTGATGATGACGGCCAGCGGGATGCGGAAATGGCGGCACAGGTCCGCGATCCGGCCGAAATCGTGCCGTCCGGATGGGGTAGGCTCCACCACGCCCACGGCAAGCTGCGCCCCGGACAGCGAGGCGATGACCGGACAGCCGACGCCCGGCGAGCCATCACACAGGATGGTCTCCCTCCCCTGCTCCTTGGCCAGTCGCCGGGCCTCGGCCTTGAGCAGACTGACGAGACGGCCGGAATTCTCCTGTCCGGGGAAGAGCTGGGCGTGGACCATGAGACCGAAACGGCTGTCGCTCACATACCAGTCCCCGCAGTGATTTTCCGCCGTGTCGATGGCCTGATGCGGGCACAGGGCGGCGCAGACGCCGCAGCCTTCGCAGCGGAGCGCATCCACGGCATAGCCGCCCTCCGCCGTCGCCCGCACGGCCTCGAAGGCGCAGAGCTCGGCGCAGCGACCGCAGCGGACGCATTTTTGCGGATCTATGCTTGCGGCAAGACCGGAACGGAAGGCCTCCGTGCGCTGCTTGTGCGGGTCCAGCAGGATGTGCAGGTCTGGCGCGTCCACATCCAGGTCGCAGATGATCTTGTTTTCGGCCAGATGGGCAAAGGCCGCGCAGACGGTCGTCTTGCCGGTGCCCCCCTTGCCGCTGATGATGACGATCTCACGCATGGCAGCTCTCCTTTCCCGCAGAGGCGGCCTGACGCAAGGCGTCGCGCAGACGCTCGAAGCGCTGCCGCCAGTCAGCGGAAAGTTCCGCCACGAGGCCCCCGCGGGCGTACTGCTCGGCCGCCGCCCGGTCAAAGGGCAATTCTCCCAGATGCGGCAGGCCCTGCTCACGGCAATAGGCGCGCACGGCGGCGTCCCCTTCGGCATTGCCCTGTGCGCCGGACCGGTTGGTCACTACGCAGACCGGCTTGTGCAGCGGCACGAACGCCTGATGCGCCAGACGGAAATCATGGAAGCCGAACGGCGAGGGATCCGCCACCAGCAGGAGCATGTCCGCTTCCCGCGCCACGGTGACGGCCGGACAACTCACTCCGGGAGGCGCGTCCACGAGCACGTCCGGCTCCGCCGTGGCGTCCCGTTCGGCCAGCAGTTCCGTCAGGCGGGCCTGTTCCTGCCGCAGCAGAGGCGGCGTCATGGATTCCCCGATGCGGGTACGCCCCATGAGGAAACCGACCCTGCCGTCCAGCGCGCTGCCGTTGAGGATACGGCCCAGCTCGCGTTTGCCGCGCGTCAACGCCCCGGACGGGCAGACGGCGAAACAGCCGTTGCAGCCATGACACATGTCCGGGAAGATGCTGATGCGGCCCACAAAGGACGCGATGGCCTTATATGAGCAGATGTCCCGGCATTTCTCGCAATGCAGACATTTCTCCGGCGACAGCTGCGGCACGTCCAGCCAGGCCGTGCGCTCCTCCGTCAGCTGCGGCCGCAGGAAGAGATGGAGGTTGGGCGCTTCCACATCCGCGTCCACGGCCATGAGGGGCCTGTCCCATACGGCGGCCAGCGAAGCCGTGACGCAGGTCTTGCCCGCTCCGCCCTTGCCGCTGGCGATGGCGATCCGCATACGCCCTCCGCTACTTGTTGGGCGCATCGGCATAGGGGTATTCGCCCTTGCGGAAACGCTCCACGGCTTCCCCCACGCTGATGCCTTCCACGTTCTGACAGACCTTGATGCCCGCCGCTGTGAGCGCCTCAAATGCCTTGGGCCCCACATAGCCGCTCAGGACGACCTCCACACCGGCGCGGGCCACTCGTTCGGCGGTCTCGATGCCTGCCCCCATGCTCATGGTCTGGGAGGCGCCATTGTCGATATAGCTGATGGTCATATCCGGCAGATCGACCACCACGAAGCCCCCCGCCCGACCGAAGCGCGGGTCCACCGCATCATCGAGCGTCGGGCCTTCACTGGAAACGGCTATCTTCTGCATCTGCTCTTTCTCCTTGTCCGCCGCGGACGGGCAGGACGCCGCCACGGCATAGGTTCCGCCCTCGATGCGCAGAGCCTGTCCACGACAAAGGGCTGTCGCCACCGTGCGCCGGGCCGCCGCCAGCGTGCGGCCGAAGCTGTGGCGGGAAACACGCATGTGCCGGGCGGCCTCGATGGCCGTCAAGCCTTCCATGTCCGCCAGCCGCAGGGCTTCCAGCCCTTCCACGCTCAGGCAGGCCTCCTCCAGCGCCGTCAGGGGAATGCCCCGCGGCTTGAAATAGGTTACGCTCGGGCGGGCGCTGACATAGCGGCAGTGACGCGGACGCGGCATTCTTCCTCCGGCGGACGACATTCTTGTTTTGCACAAATGAGCATAATACTTTGTGTCGCCCTGTCAAGACAGACGACAGGGCAAAGCGTTTCAAACTGAAAATGCTCCAGCGGAGGAATTGTGGGGAAGGGGCCCCCTCGCTCCGCTGTCGATGCTCGTAGCGTCCTCCGCCGCAACGAGCGCGGCCCTGCGGGGCGCCTTTCGGTCGCGCCTCACGCGGAAGGTATCCCCTTTCTCACAAAACAGGCAGTGAATAATGTTGATACGCCCTGACGGGCGCTTCCCGCTCCATTTTCGGTCACTCCGCTGGTCATGGCCATAAAAAAACGCCGACGGTCGATCCTCGACAGTCGGCGTTCCGCTTATTTCGCGCAGGGCTACGCGTGCTTGAAATCCTCGATAAGACGGCTCAGTGTGGCTGTCTGTCCGTTGAGGCGGGCCACCACCTGCGCCGCATCCGCCATGATCTGCGCGGTGTGGGCCGAATCGGCATTGACCTCGCTGATGGAGCGGTTGATCTCTTCGCTGGCCGCCGACTGTTCCTCGCTGGCGGTGGCGATGCTGCGCACCTCGTCCGCCGTGGTCTCGCAATCCTTGACGATACGCTGCAGCGCCTCGCCGGACTGATTGGCAAAATCGCTCGCCTGTTCCGTCTGCACGACAGCCTCATCCACGGCGGCGATGCTCTGTTCCACGCTGCCCTGTATGGCGTGGATGGCCTTGGCCACATCGCCGGTGGAGGCCATGGTCTTTTCCGCCAGCTTGCGCACTTCATCGGCCACCACGGCAAAACCGCGTCCGGCCTCACCGGCGCGGGCGGCCTCGATGGCCGCGTTGAGCGCCAGCAGATTGGTCTGGTCCGCGATGTCGGAGATGACGCCCATGATCTGGCTGACCGCTTCCGTGTGGGTGTTGAGCAGCGACATGCTCTCCTTGAGGGAAAGCGTTCCCTGCCGCATCTGCCGGATGCTCCGCAGAGCCTGATCGACGATCTCCGCCCCGCGCAGGGCCTCGCCCCGCGTATCCGAGGACATGCGGGAAGCCTCGGCGGCGTTGCGGGCCACTTCCTGCACGGTGGCGTTCATCTCGTTCATGGCTGTGGCGGATTCGGCCAGACGGTCAGCGGAGTGCGACGCGCTCCGGCTGGAGGCTTCCACATTGTGCGCCAGCTCGTCCGAGGCGGTACTGATGACGGAGACCACCTGCTCCAGCTGCGCGGCGGCGGCAAGCATCCCTTCGCGCCGCGCAAGTTCGGCCTTGCGGCTGGCCTCCACGGCCCGCTTGCGCGCTTCTCCGGCCTCAGCGGCCAGACGCTGCGCTTCCGCCGTTTCGGCGCGGGCCTTTTCGTGCCAGTCCAGAAGCTGATGCACCATATCCATGAGGTTGCGATACAGCGCCAACAGCTCGCCGGAAAACTGCCGTTCTTCCGGCAGTCCGTCCAGCTTGCCCTGCGCGATGTCCCGCGTCGCCCGCATGATGCGCTCCAGCGGATTGCAGACCGAGCGCGAGATCAGCACCGCGCCGATGAGCAGCACCACCAGCAGCGCGAGGCTGACCATGAGGATCAGTTTGACAGCGGCGTCGGCCGACTCCTGCACCTCGGCCATCTCCACGACGGACGCGATACGCCAGCCGTTGACCGTCGTGGTCATGGAAACGAGGGACTCCTTGCCCTGGTGCGTCAGGACGGCATTGCCGCTGCCCTTCTTATGCAGGGGCTGCATGTAGGGAGCCTCTTCGCTGATGTTCCTGTTCACGGCCTTGGGGCTCCCCGGCGAGGACAGGATGCGTCCTGCGCTGTCCATGAGGAAATAACGCCCCGTACGGCCGAAGGACATGCCGGCCAGCAGATCGTTGAGCGTCGCCAGACTGATGTCCGCCGCCACGACCGCCGTTTCCCCCTGCGGAGTCTTGCCGTCCGCCCGGACGCTGACGGACACCATGACCTCCCCGCTGACTGAGGTATAGGCGTCCCCGACATGGCTTGCCTCGCCGCCGGAAAGCACATCCGTGAACCAGCCGCGCGTGGTGGGATCATAGCCGGGCACGGCGGTCTCCGGCGCGCTGCTGGCAAAACGTCCGTCGCCGTAACCGATGAATATCTTGCTGATCTGCGGCGAAGCCGCCTTCATGCGCGCCAGCTCCGCAATGAGCGCCTGCGCGTCCGACGGCAGGGACGCAACGTCGTATTTGCCGGCTGTGCGCGTTGCTTCCGGCGTGGGGAAGGAACTACCGCATTCCAGCACCGCCGGAGACTGCGCCAGAAAGCACATCTTGCTCAGATTGCCCGCAAACATGTTGCGCACATATTTGTCCGCCAGCTCAAGCTGCTTGGCTGCCGCGTTTTCGACAGAGCTTTCACTCACGCTGAGGATCTTTTGGAGAGCCACGCCACTTATGGACGCGATGGACAGCAGGATGCAGGCCAGAAAGCCCAGAAAGAATTTCAATTTGATGGACACGCCGGACACCTTTGCGGGACAGCCAAATCAGTTAGACATCTTACTCTTGGAATATCGTCATTATTTTTCAAAAGTTATGCCATTGTAACAAAAAAAAACGACAACAGGGGAGCGGAGGCGGATGCACGGGAAAAGGGCGATCCTCGTCCTTCGCGGTGGACCTGCGTCCCCGCGTGCCCGTGTCTGGACGTCGGTCAGGGCCTGCTGACACCCTACCCCGCGCTTGTCTGGGGGAAGGGGAGAACACGCTTTCCGTCGGTGTCCGCAAGGTCCCTGTATCGCTTGACGTGTCAGGGCCTGACAGCACCGTTTTTACAAATAATTTCAAACAATAAGACAAATAAGACGTACACGTTCCACTTGCCGTTGGGGCGGGGTGGTTCGTGTCCCTGACGCTTCCCTCGGTAAAAGCGCGCTGGGGAAGGGATGGGGGGCTTGGGGGGGAAGGGGAACACCTCCCGCGCCGGCGGAGGGGTTCCCCTTCCCCCCAAACAGGCGACGCAGGAGCCTTACGGGCATCGACAGCAGAGCGCGACCGGAAGGCGGCCCGCAGGGCCGTGCCCGTTAGGCGACAAAGGAGCCTTACGGGCATCGACAGCAGAGCGAGGGGTTCCCCTTCCCCCCAAACAGACAGCGAATAGTGTTGACAGGTCCTAGAGCCTTCTGCCTTTGAAAAAGGCAACATGCGAGGCGGCGGCACAGCGCCGTCCGGCTCAAACCAAGCGGAAAAACCGCGCTTTTTCCGCGAAATGACAGGCCGTATGGTTTGAAACGCGAAGCATTTCAATCTGAAAATGCTCTAAAAAAAAACGCCTGCTCCACGGCTGACGTTCTGGGCGGCAAGGCGGGAAGGAGAGGTCACGGCGTACGGATACGCTCGCGCCCGGCGCTTCCCGGCGCTTGCCGCCCGGCGGTCAGCACGCGCCGCAGGCGGTATGCGTGCGTGTCTCGCGTTAGATGTTGTTGTCGCCCACGATATGGATCTCGTGGCCGCGTCCCCAGTACTGCACGGTCCCCTGTGCGCAGAATTCCTTGATGAGCTCGTCCTCCACGGCGCGCTCCTCGCCCCGGAAACGCAGGGTGACGCCGCGACGGCCGTCGTCCCGGATGTTGGACAGCACCGTCACCACGCGAGCCTGCGCCTCCTTGAGGCGGTCAAGGATGGCGCGCAGCGTGCCCGGCTTGTTTTCCAGCACGAACGCCATCTGCACGCTCTCGGTACGGGAGCCGGTGATGCTGATGAAGGTCTTGAAGATGTCCGATTCCGTGACGATGCCCACGAGCTTGTCGTTGCTGTCCACCACCGGCAGACAGTTCACGCGCTTCTCATCCATGAGGATGGCGGCATTCTCCACCGTCTCGTCGATATGGATGGTGTGCGGGGCCACGACCATGATCTGCTTGGCCGGAGTTTCCGCAAGGATGTCGAGCAGTTCCAGAACTTCCAGACCGGTGGTGTGCTGCGGCGAGAACTCCTTGATGTCGTCGTCGCAGAGCAGGCCGACCACATGGCCCTGCTTGTCCACCACGGGCAGGTGGCTGATGTTCATGTCGCGCAGCAGGCTCTTGCACTTGAGCAGCGAGGTGTCCGGCAGGACGGAAACCACTTCGTGCGTCATCCACTGTTTGATAAGCATGGCAAGGCTCCTTCCGACGGCAGCTCGGCGCGCCGTCGTCTGGCCGGGGCCTTGCCCCGGCCTGTGATGGTACGAACGTTCTAGAGCATTTTCAGTTTGAAACGCTTTGCGATTCAAACCATACGGCCTGGCGTTTCGCGGAAAAACCGTGGTTTTTCCGCTCACTTTCGGCCGGGCGGCGCTGTGCCGCCGCCTCGCATTTTGCCTTTTTCAAAGGCAAAATGCTCTAACACCTACTTGTGCTGGCCGCAGCCGCAGCCGCCGCTCAGACGCTTGCGGATGCCTTCCGGCAGCCAGCCGCGTACGGACTCGATGCTCACCATGCGGCGCATGATGCCCAGCTGGTCCTGCAGCGGGATCTGCTTGGGGCAGATGTCGTCGCAGGCCAGCAGCCCCATGCAGCCGAACACGCCGTTGTCGTCCCCGATGAGATCATAGAAGTCCTTGGGCGTGCGCTGGTCGCGCGGGTCGATGTAGAAGCGCGCCATGCGGTTGATGGAGGTGGCGCCGATGAAGTCCTTGCGCATGAGCGCCGTGCCGCAGGCGGCCACACAGCAGCCGCATTCGATGCAGCGGTCCAGCTCGAAGATCTGGGTGGCCAGCTCGTTGTCCATGCGCTCTTCCTGCGCGGTGGGATCGAAGGTCTTGTTGGTATGCAGCCAGGACTCGATCTTCTTGCCCACGTTGCGGAACCAGGTGCCCGTATCCACGGAGAGGTCGCCCAGCAGTTTGAACACCGGCAGCGGATGCAGGGTGATGCGTTCCGGCAGGTCGCTGGTCTGGGTATGGCAGGCCAGACCGGGCCGTCCGTTGATGACCATGCCGCAGGAGCCGCAGATGCCCGCCCGGCAGCAGAAGTCGAACTGCAGGGTGGCGTCCTGATGTTCGCGGATCTGGTTCAGCGCCACGAAGAGCGTCATGCTGCGCTGCTCCTCCAGGGTGAAGGTCTGCATGTGCGGCATGGACCGGGGATCCAGCGGGTTGTAGCGGAATATCTCAAAGGTCAGAATGCGTCCCATTGTTCGTCTCCCTTAGGCCTGTTGGTCGTAGCCGATGACCTTTTCATTGGTCATGTCGCCCTGGATGATCTTGCCGCCGCCGTAGCCGCGGTCGCCGGGGGGCAGGATGAACCACGGGGTCGCCCGCTCGTATTCCAGCGTGGGCAGGTCCGCCCCTTCCTTCCAGTAGGCAAGGGTGCGCACCAGCCAATCCTTGTCGTTGCGTTCGGGGTAGTCTTCGCGGGCATGGGCGCCGCGGCTCTCCGTCCGCATGAGCGCGCCGTAGGCCGTGCAGAGCGCCAGCTTGATCATGCCGGGCACGCGCAGGGCCATGGACATCTCCGCATTGGGGCCGGGCTGGTTGCCTTCGAGGCGCATGTTCTTGCAGCGTTCCAGCAGTTCCTGGAGCTTGACCACGCCCGCTTCCAGATCCTTGCCGTTACGGAAGATGCCCACATGCTCCATCATGATGTCCTGCATGGCGTTACGCAGCACGTAGCAGTTGTCGCCGCTGCCGCGCTTGAGCTGGTTGATGCGGTCCTGCACCTGCAGGGCCGCCTCGTTGGTGGCCTGCGTGGAGAAGGTCGTCTCGTAGCCCTGCAGGAACTCCACCAGCTTCTGACCGATGACCCGGCCGGACACCACGGTCTCGGCCAGCGAGTTGCCGCCCAGACGGTTGAAGCCGTGCATATCCCAGCAGGCCGCTTCGCCCGCCGCGAACAGGCCCTTGAGGCCGTAGGCGTGGCCGTCCTTGTTGATGCGCACGCCGCCCATGCTGTAGTGCTGGGTGGGACGCACGGGGATGAGCTGATGCACGGGGTCCACACCGAGGAAGTGGGTGGAGATGTCGTACACTTCGCGCAGATTGGTCTTGATGTGCTTCTCGCCCAGATGGCGGATGTCCAGCCAGAGGTGCTCGCCGTAGGGGCTGGGCACGCCGAAGCCCTTGCGCATGTGTTCGGTCATGCGGCGGGACACCACGTCGCGGGAGGCCAGCTCGGCCTTTTCCGGCTCGTAGTCGGGCATGAAGCGATATTCGTTGACGTCCAGCAGGGTGCCGCCGTCGCCGCGGCAGCCTTCGGTCACCAGAATGTCCGTTGGCACTGTGCCCGTGGGATGGAACTGCACGGCCTCCATGTTGCCCAGCGGCACCACGCCGGTGTTGAGGGCCGTGATCTGGCCGCCGCCGTCGCAGATGATGGCGTTGGTGGTGGCGCGGTAGATGCGACCGTAACCGCCGGTGGCGATGAGGGTCGCCTTGGCCAGATAGGCCACCAGTTCGCCGGTGCGCAGGTCGCGGGCGATGCAGCCCATGCAGGTCTGGCCGTCATGGATGAGGGCCTCGGCCTGCGTTCGGTCGTGCATGGTCACGCCCAGCTGGAGCAGACGGTTGTCCAGCGTGAAGAGCACGGCGTGGCCGGTACCGTCGGAGGTGTAGCAGGTGCGCCATTTGGCCGTGCCGCCGAAGGCGCGGGAGTGGATGAGGCCCTCGTTCTCGGCCTTTTCCGTGGCCTGGAAGGGTTTGCCGCCCTTGTAGTAGGTGTGCTCACCGGGCACGACGCGGCTCCACGGCACGCCGAGGAAGGCCATTTCCCGCATGGCGATGGGGGCGGTATTGGCGAAGATGCGCGCCACTTCCTGGTCACAGCCCCAGTCCGAACCCTTGACCGTATCATTGAAATGGATTTCCGGGCAGTCGCCGTCGCCCATGATGGAGTTGCCCAGCGCGGCCTGCATGCCGCCCATGGCCGCCGAGGAATGGGAACGCTTGGGAGGCACGACGCTGAGGCAGATGACGCTGAAGCCGGCCTGCGCCGCCTCCACCGCCACGCGCTCGCCGGCAAGACCGGCACCCATGCACAGAACGTCAGATTGATAGATCCGCATAATACCCCCCTATCCGTGGAACCAGACGCGCGTCATGGCCAGAAAGCCCAGCACGAGATAACAGGCCATCACAATCCAGATGCGCTTGCGCCAGACCTGACGGGTCGCGCGCGTGCAGTAGCCGTACTTGACCGCCAGACGATAGATGCCGATGCCCGTATGCAGCACCACGCAGGGCAGGAAGATCACATAGAAGGGCAGCCAGCCGGAGGTCATGCGTTCCGCGCTGCGGGCCACCGAAATGGGCAGGTCGATCATCACCGTGTAGACGTGGAAGAACACGCCCAGCAGGATGACGATGGCCGTGAAGACCTGCACCAGCCAGAGACAGGTGTCCGGCTCGCGCAGGGTGCGGCTGTGCTTGACGAAAATGCCCAGCTCATTGGCGCGGAAGGGCATTTTGCGCGCGGCGATATAGAAATGGAACACCACCAGCAGCACGATGATGGGGGCGGAGATCTGCGCCACATAGGTCGCTTCCAGCAGCCAGGCGATGCCGTTGGTCAGCGAGGCGCTCAGCACCACGGTGCCTTCGAGCAGCAGATGCACGCAGACGAAGAGCGCCAGCAGTGCTCCCGACGCGGCTTGCCAGAAATCCAGGCGGTTGCGCCGGGCATCCGGTACGTTACGATCCGTCATGTCAACTCCTCTTGTTCAAGATGCTTGCCCCGCCCCTGCGGCGAGGCGCTCCACAGGCCCTACAGTTCTTTGTAGGGGGCCTGCCCTGTTTCATAATAGTTGTTGCCCGTGCTGTCGATAACCACGATGGCCGGAAAGTCCTCCACTTCCAGCGCGGCCACGGCTTCCGGGCCAAGGTCCTCATAGGCCAGCACGTCATATTTGCGGATGCTGCGGGCGATGAGCGCCCCGGCCCCGCCCACGGCCGCCAGATAGGGCACGCCGTGGGCCTTCATGGCCTCCACCACTTCCGGCTTGCGGTAGCCCTTGCCGATCATGCCGCGCAGCCCCTGCTCGATGAGCGTGGGGGTATAGGCGTCCATGCGGCCGGAGGTCGTTGGTCCGGCGGAGCCGATGACATGGCCCGGACTGGCCGGGCTTGGCCCCACATAGTAGACCACCTGCCCCCGCAGATCCACCGGCAGTTTCTCGCCGCGGGCCAGCGCCTCGGTGAGGCGCTTGTGGGCCGCGTCGCGGGCGGCGAGGATGGTGCCGGAGATGAGCACCCTGTCCCCGGCCCGCAGGGAGCGGGCCGTGGCTTCATCGAAAGGCGCACGTATGCGCTTGACATCGTCGCTCATGCGCGGGCCTCCTAAAGCAGCACTTCGGCGTGTCGCGCCGCGTGACAGTTGATGTTGACCGCCACCGGCAGGGAGGCGATATGGGTCGGCGCCCATTCAACATGCACCTTGAGGGCTGTGGTGCGGCCGCCGAGCCCCTGCGGGCCGATGCCGGTCCTGTTGATGAGCGTGAGCAGCTCGTCCTCGAAGGCGGCGTAGCGGGGGTCGGCATTGCGCGAGGCCAGGTCGCGGGCGGCGGCGCGCTTGGCGCAGAGGGCCGCCAGCTCCATAGTGCCGCCCAGGCCCACGCCCACCACCATGGGCGGGCAGGAATTGGGGCCGGCCGCCAGCACGGCGTCCAGCACCACCTTGCGCACGCCCTCGATGCCGTCGGCGGGCACGAGCATCTTCACCACGCTCTTGTTTTCCGATCCGGCCCCCTTGGGCGCGAGGCGCAGACGCAGGCCGTCGCCGGGCACGAGCCGCACATGGAGCACCGCCGGGGTGTTGTCGCCGGTGTTCTTGCGCTCGAAGAGCGGTTCCGCCACGCTGGACTTGCGCAGGTAGCCGTCCACATAGCCGCGGCGCACGCCTTCGTTGACCGCTTCGGCAAAGTCCCCGCCGATGATGTGCACTTCCTGCCCCACATCGGCAAAGACCACGGCAAGGCCCGTATCCTGACAGATGGGCATCATCTCGTCGGCGGCGATATCGGCATTCTGCATGAGCTGACCGAGGATGTCCCGGCCCACCGGGGAGGGTTCCGTCCGTTGCCGCTCGGCAAAGGCCGCGCGCACATCGGCGGGCAGGCGACAGCAGGCGTCCACGCACAGGCGAGTCACGGCGGCGCTGATATCTGTCACATGAATCTCTTTCATAAATTCTCTCCCTTTCTTGCGATGCTAGTCCACTTCCCCAGCGAAGACTAGGGATGGAAGGGCCAGATCATGGGGATGAGCAGCCAGCACATGAGCAGCGCGATGACCTGCAGCGGCCAGCCGGCCTTGATGTAGTCTACGAACTTGTAGCCGCCCGGGCCAAGCACAATGGTGTTGGGCGGGGTGGCGATGGGCGTCAGGAAGCAGGACGAGGCGGCCATGGCGATGCCCATGACGATGGGCAGGGGCGAGATGCCGGAGGCCGAGGCAATGGGCAGGGCCAGCGGAGCCATGAGGGCCGCCGTGGCGGTGTTGGACATGAAGTTGGTCACGATGGCGGTCAGCGCGCAGCAGACCAGCATGAGCACCCACGGATCGGAGACACGGCTCACCACGGCATTGGCCACGATGGCGGCGGCGCCGGACTTGTCCATGGCGGCGGACATGGAGAGCATGCCGGCAAAGAGGAAGATGGTCGTCCAGTCCACGCTGCGGAAGGCTTCACGCATGGTCATGCAGCGGGTGATGACCATGAGGCAGGCGCCCAGCACGGCGGCGGTGGTCAGGTTCATGACTTCGGAGGCCATCATGAAAACGACAAAGCCAAAGATTCCAATACACAACCACATCTTTTCCGTGCGCCGCTTTTCCACGGTCTGATCCAGCGATTCGTCATCCAGGATACGGCTGTCCGGCAACAGGCGGTGGCCGATGAGACCGAAATAGACCAGACCCGCAACGAGCAACGGGATGCCGATGAGGCCGAATTCGAAAAAGCCGAAGGGCTGCACGCCCATCTGTTCCAGCATGGAGTTGACGATGCCGTTGGGCGGCGTGCCCACGAGGGTCACGGTACCGCCGAGCGAAGAGGCGAAGGCCACGGGCATGAGCAGCTTGCCCGGCGCGAGCCGCGCGGACATGCAGATGCCAAGAACCATGGGAACGGCCACCACCGTGGTGCCGGTGTTGGAGAGCACCGTGGACAGCAGGCCGATGGCCGTCATGATGTAGACAAGCAGCTTGACCGGATTGCCCTTGGCGGCGCGCACGGCAAAGTTGCCCACCTTGTCGGCAAAGCCCGTGATGAAGGTCGCTTCGCCCACGATGAACATGGCCATGAACAGCACCACCGTGGGATCGCCGAAATAGCCGAAGGCCGTCTTGGACGGGATGACGTTGCAGATGGAAAGCGCCACCGGCACGAGCAGGGCCGTGATGGGCAGCGGCACGACCTCGGTGAAGAACATGACCGCGGCCACAAAGAGGATGCCGAGGGTGATGTAGGCCTTGGTGGGGTCTTCCGGCAGTTTGATTTCCATGGACGGGGCCGCCAGACTGTCATGACAGGAAAGCAGCACGATTCCCGCCAGCACGGCAGCCAGAACAAAAAGACGTTTCATGGGGGCTCCTCGCGGTTAAGAGGGTGAAAACAGCCTCCCGTGGCCCGAAGACCACGGTTTCATGCGCCATGAGAGGGGCGGTACCGCTCCCCTCCCGCGGAGAGGAGCGGCCCGGCAGGAACGGCTACTTGCCGCCCTGCTCCGCCAGTTGCTTCACAAAGGGGCGAATGCGGGCATGCGCCGCATCGATGCGCTTCCTGAGCTGGTCGGCATAGGCCTTCATGTCCGCGATGGGACGGGTGGCCACGCCGCTGTCCATGGCGGCCTGGGCCACCGCCGGCGTCACCGTGGTCAGGATGCGGGGGTCGAGCGGCTTGGGGATCACATAGTCCCGCCCGTAGGAAAGCTCCTGCACGCCGTAGGCCGTGAGCATCTCCGCGGGGACGGGCTCCTTGGCCAGCGCGGCCAGAGCGCGCGCGGCGGCCAGCTTCATTTCCTCGTTGATGACGCGGGCGCCCACATCCAGAGCGCCGCGGAAGATGTAGGGGAAGCCGGAAACGTTGTTGATCTGGTTGGGATAGTCGGAGCGCCCGGTGCCCATGATGGCCGTGGGGCAGGCGTCCTTGGCGTCTTCGTAGGTGATCTCGGGGTCGGGATTGGCCATGGCGAAGATGATGGGCGAGTCCGCCATGGAACGCACCATGTCCTTGCTCACCAGTCCTTTCTTGGACAGACCGAGGAAGACGTCCGCCCCCTTGAGGCAGGCGGCGAGGTCGCCGTGGTTTTCCGCCTGGGCGAATTCTTCCTTGTACTGGTTGAGCCCGTCGCGTCCTTTATAGATGAGCCCGCGCGAGTCGAACATGAAGATGTTTTCCCGTTTCACGCCCATGAGCACATAGAAGCGGGCGCAGGCGATGCCCGCGGCCCCGGCGCCCACCACCACGACCTTGAGGTCTTCCACCTTGCGGTCGGTGATCTCGCAGGCGTTGATGAGGGCCGCCCCGGAGATGATGGCCGTGCCGTGCTGGTCGTCGTGGAAGACGGGGATCTGCATGGCGGCCTTGAGCTTCTCTTCGATGTAGAAGCATTCCGGGGCCTTGATGTCCTCAAGGTTGATGCCGCCGAAGGTCGGTTCCAGGCACTTCACCACATTGATGAGCTCGTCGCTGTCCGTGGTGGCAAGGTCGATGTCGTACACGTCCACGTCAGCGAAATTCTTGAAGAGGACGCCCTTGCCTTCCATGACGGGCTTGCCGGCCAGCGGGCCGATGTTGCCCAGGCCCAGCACGGCCGTGCCGTTGCTCACCACGGCCACCAGATTGGCCCGGCCGGTGTATTCGGCGGCGCAGGCGGGATCATCCTTGATGGCAAGACAGGCTTCCGCCACGCCCGGCGAATAGGCCAGCGAGAGATCCAACTGATTTTCACAAGGCTTGGTCGGGATGACCTCCAGCTTACCGGGGCGCGGGGCCCGGTGGTACGCCAACGCATCTTCACGGGTGAACAGAGCCATTCAACGTTTCTCCTCAAAAATCCTCTTGAACTTGGCGGCCGGCCGGTCCAGCACCGTCGGCCCGCCCCGCTGACGGGGGAACGAACCCTTTGGCCAGGGTACTGCGAACGTACGCCCGCCATATATATGTGTCAACGTAGTTTGATTACGCAAACACCTTCTTTTGTTCATGAAATTTAATTCACAAATTTTTTGTTCCTCATAAATATCTGGTAATGCATGTCAACAAGATGAGATGCAGATTTATTATATGGATATTGCATGTCGTTTACGGGAAAAGCACGCACATTTCCCGTATAGAAAGCGGAGATTACATTTTTTTCAAATCAAAAAAGTGTTCTTTTTGATGGAAACACATATTGCAAAAAAATTTACATGAAATATGGTTTCACATTTTTCACAGATCATGAAGACATCCAAAAGGCATTTTCCGCTTTCATGACGGATAAATTTTATCTCAGTGGATCTTGTCCCTTTTATGCGACAAGTGTCACATGCCGCGGCCTCCTTGCCCTCGTGCCGGGCTTGCCGCTATGCTGTGTGCATGAATATCCTGTACTACGGCAACTTCCTTGCCCACGGCCTGCGGACCGCGGGACATGACGTGCGCCCGCTGTCGCTGCGGCCCGGCGTCTCCCTGCGCCAGAGCATGGATGAGGTCTGCGGGCCGGACGGCTGGCGGGCCGATTGTCTCCTGATGGAGCTCTGGAGCCGCCTCGTCCTGCCGCCGGATCTGACCGACTGCCCGCTGCCGCTGGTGGGCTGGTGCATCGACGCCCCCATCAATCTGTATTGGCTGGAACCGCTCCTGCCGCTGTTCTCCGTGCTCTGCGTCGATCAGCAGACCGTCCTGCCCCGCCTGGCCGCCCTTGGGCATACGGCGCACTGGCTCCCGCTCTGCGCGCGCCATGACTGGTTCCGCCCGCCGCAGCCCGTGAAGGAAGGGATGCTCTTCATCGGCACGCGCAACCAGCTCCGCCGCAAGCGGGCCAACGTCATCGCCCGTATCCAGGAACAGACGCCCCTGACCTGTCTGGACGGTCTGTCCTTTGCCGAGGCGCAGGACAGACTGGCGACGGCGGCCCTGAGCCTCAACGAGAACCTGTTCCCGGGCGTGACGCTGCGCATCTTCCAGTCCCTTGCCGCCGGGGCCCTCCCCTTTACCGAACGGCTCTCCCCCGGTCTGGACAGTCTGCTCGTCGAAGGCGAGCACTACCTTGCCTATGCGCCGCACGATCTGCGGGAACAACTCACGGCGGCTTGCGCCCATCCGCGGCGCTGCGCGGACATGGCGGCGGCGGCGCAGATCGTCTGCCGGGAGCGCCATGCCGATACGCAGCGGGCCGCCGAGCTGCTGCGCCTCCTGCAGGCGCCTTCCACCGTGCTCACGCCGCCCGCCGATCTCCCCGACGATGTGCGCCGTCGCGCGGAACTGGGACTTGCGCTGGCCGGACACGCGCTGACCATCCGTTACGGCGGCAGCGTAGGCCCCTATATGACGAGCCTTGCCCGTCTGGCGCAGGGAACGGATGCGGTGGCCGTCAGGGCGCAGCTCCACCTCGGCCTGCGGCAGGCGCGCCGCGGCAAGGCCGTGGAAGCGCAGCGGACCTTCATGCGGGCCTGCGAACTGGCCCACAGCCTCCCCCCCCCCGGGCCCGGAGCCGTCGAGGACCTGCGCGGCACGACCCTGCTCCGGCTGGCGCAGCTGCATGAAGCCTGTCGCCACACGGCGGATTGCCGCCAGATCCTGTCCCTGCTCGGCCGCACGGATGCCCGTCTGGCCGCGGCCCTCGCCCGGCCCGTCCCGGCCGGACATCCCGTCGAGGACATCCTGCCCCTGCAGCTGGCCTACTGCGCGCAGGCGCTGGGCCATCACGGCTACGCGGGCTTCCTGACGCCCAAGGGCTACACCCTGCCGGAAGGGGCCGCCGAACTGGCTCTGCTGGCCTGGGATCGCGCCCCGTCCGGACCGGCCCTGTCGTTCCTGTTCGAAACCTTCGGCGCGCTGGGCGTCGAACTGGAGCTCTATCCCCTCCTGCTGGAGGCCCTGCCGCGCGGCCTGCTTTCGGACGCGCACATCCTGCATACGGCCCGGCTGGCCGAGCAATGTTACGACTTTGCCACCGCCCGCCAGATCGCCGCTGCCTGGCGGAAACGCCCTGAAATGAGAAAATCAAAAAAATAAGCACATTACACCAAAATACAAAAAAATTCCCTGCTACGCAAAAAAAGTGTTGACCTTTCCGGTCCTTTTGCGTAGTTATCTCCTTCGTCGGGATGTAGCGCAGTCTGGGAGCGCACTTGAATGGGGTTCAAGGGGTCGAAGGTTCAAATCCTTTCATCCCGACCAGTAAGCCAGACAAAGGGACTTACGGCAAATGCCGCAAGTCCCTTTTCCTTTTTCCGCCAGAATGATCTGCCCGGCTCCCCATCGCGACACGGCACACAGGGCATTTGAGAGGAAGTCCTCTCCTCCGAACGGGCAATGTCGGGCATCAGCAGGCCCTGACCGGATGCGGACATGCCCGCGCGAGGGGACGGATGACGGCAGGGCACGAAAATGGCCGGGGCGGATCCTCAGGGATCTTTCCCGGCCGTCGTTTTTGCCGCCCTCCTCTCTTGTGAGGAAGCTGTGCCCGTTTGTCCCGTGCCTGTCTTCTCGGCGGGGCAAGCTGCGGACCGGCCCAAACCAAGCGGAAAAACCGCGCTTTTTCCGCGAAACGACAGGCCGTATGGTTTGAAACGCAACGCGTTTCAAACTGAAAATGCTCTAAAGTCCCCACCGCCGAGGGGCCGCAGCAGCAAGCGGCCGACCTTTTCCACGTCCGACGCCGGATGGAAGGCTGACTGCCTCACTTCCCTTGACAACAGTGGCGAATCCCCCCAAGACATCCAAAATGGCTGCCCGCCGCTTCCGGCGTCCGTCGTCCGTACCCGCATCCAGCCCACAGGGAGGTCCTCCACATGGCGATTTTCCGCGCGCTCCTGCGCATCATCATGTTGCCGCTGCTCATCCTGCTGCTTCTGGCCCTCTTCATCAAAACCTTATTGGTGATGCTCGTCGTCATCAGACCATTGCGTGATGCCGCCGAGGCCGGGGACGTCGATGCCCAGTTCCGCTATGCGGAACGTTTACGCAAGGGGAACGGCGTACCGAAGGACGACGAGCAGGCTGCCCAATGGTTCAGCAAGGCCGCTGAACAGGGGCATATCCAGGCGCAGTACCAGTTCGGTCTTTGCTGCAAGGAGGGGATCGGCGTTTCGCAAGACGACGCGCAGGCCGTCCAGTGGTTCAGCAAGGCCGCCGAGCAGGGACACGCTCAGGCGCAGTGCGCCCTCGGGCTCTGCCGCAAGGAGGGACGCGGCCTGCCTCAGGACGCCGCGCAGGCTGTCCAATGGTTCAACAAGGCCGCCGAACAGGGAGACATGGAGGCGCTGTACCAGCTCGGACTTTGCTGCAAGGAGGGGGTCGGCGTGCCTCAGGACGCCGCGCAGGCTGTCCAATGGTTCAACAAGGCCGCCGAACAGGGATACGCCGAGGCGCAATATGCGCTCGGCCTTTGCTGCAAGGAAGGGATCGGCGTGCCGCAAGACGACGCGCAGGCTGTCCAATGGTTCCGCAAGGCCGCCAAACAGGGACACGTCCAGGCGCAGTGCTGCCTTGGCGACTGCTATCATCGCGGGCTGGGCGTGTCGCGGAGCGAGGCGCGGGCCACCCAATGGTACCGCAAAGCCGCTGAACAGGGCGACGCCGAGGCGCAGGAGTTCCTCGGTCTCTCCTGTCGGGAGGAAGGCGGCGATCAGCCGAAAGAGGCGGCACAGGGGCGCGACGCCCTACGCAAGGCCGCTGAACAGGGCGATGCCGAGGCCCAGTACCGCTATGCGGAATGCTGCCGCATGGGCGACGGTGTGCCGCAGGACGATACGCAGGCCGCCGTCTGGTATCGCAAGGCCGCCGAGCAGGGATACGCTGATGCGCAAAACGATCTTGGCCGCTGCTACTTCTTCGGGCGGGGCCTGGCGCAGGATCATGCGCAGGCCGTAGCCTGGTTCAGCAAGGCCGCCGAGCAGGGACATGCCGGGGCGCAATTCAATCTCGGCTGTTGCCATGACCTGGGCCGCGGCGTGCCGGAAGACGATACGCAGGCCGCCGCCTGGTATCGCAAGGCCGCCGAACAGGGCCACGCCGAAGCCCAGTACCGCCTTGCCAACCGTTATTGCCGCGGACTGGGCGTGCCGCAGGACGACGCGCAGGCCGCCGCCTGGTATCTCAAGGCTGCCGAACAGGGCAACTCCGAGGCGCAGTTCGCCTATGCGGAATGCTGCCGCAAGGGAGAAGGCGTGCCGCAGGACTTTGAGCAGGCCGCGACATGGTTCCGCAAGGCCGCCGAACAGGGAGACGCCGCGGCGCAAAACAGTCTTGGACTCCGCTATCTCTACGGACAGGGAGTACCGCAGGACAAGGCGCAGGCCGTGGAATGGTTCAGCAAGGCCGCCAAGCAGGGAGACGCCTCGGCGCAGTACAATCTCGGCCAGTGCTATAATTATGGCGCCGGTACGACGCAAGACGGCACGCAGGCTGCCCTCTGGTACCGCAAGTCCGCCGAGCAGGGGCATCCCGAGGCCCAGTACAAACTCGCTCTTTGCTATGAGGAGGGAGTCGGCGTGCCGCAGGACGACGCACAGGCCCACCTCTGGCTCAACACGGCCGCTGAACAGGGATGCGTTGAGGCGCAGAACCGTCTTGAACTCCGCTGCCCCAACGAACAGGACGTACCGCAGGATCCCGCACAGGATACGGGATGCTCCCGCAAGGCCGCCGAGCAGGAAGACGCCGACGCGCAATTCTGCCTCGGCCTTCGCTATCTTTCCGGCGAAGGCGTGGAAAAAAATGCGGAAACGGCTGCCGACTTGCTGCGCAAGGCCGCCGAACAAGGCCATGCCGAAGCCCAGTTCCGCTATGCGGAGTCCTGCCGCAAAGGGGAAGGCGTGCCGCAGGATGCCGCGCAGGCTGAGCACTGGTTCCGCAAGGCCGCCGCACAGGGATACGACGAGGCGCAGTACGCTCTCGGCTGTTGCTATAAAAACGGCTTCGGCGTGCCGCAGGACGACTCGCGGGCCGCGTACTGGTTCCGCATGGCCGCCGAACAGGGACATGCAGCGGCGCAGTACGCTCTCGGCTCTTCCTACAAGGATGGCCTCGGTGTGCTGCCGCAGGACGACGCGCAGGCCGTGTACTGGTTCCGCAAAGCCGCCGAACAGGGACACGCCGGAGCCCAGACCAGCCTTGCCGAATGTCTCCGCAGCGGCAGGGGGACGCCGCAGGATGAGGCGCAGGCGGCGTACTGGCTGCGTCAGGCGGCCGAACAGGGGAACTTCAGGGCGCAGATCCTCGGGTGTCTGCCCACAGCCGACGCGCGGGGGGATGCCGAAGCCGGGGGCTCTCTCAAGGAGGATACGCCGACAGATTCTCAGGTGCGGGACAAGCAGCCCCTGACGACGGCCCCGCAGACCGTGGAGGACATCCGTCAGGCGGCTGAACAGGGGGATGCCGAAGCCCAGATACTTTATGGGGACTGCTGGCGCACAGGGGAGGATGGCGTGCCGCAGGACATCACGCAGGCCGCGTACTGGTATCGCAAGGCCGCCGAACAGGGACATCCCCTGGCGCAGTACGCTCTCGGCTTTTGCCATGATGAAGGCTACGGCGTGCCGCAGGACGATGCGCAGGCTGTCTTCTGGTACCGCAAGGCCGCCGAGCAGGGACATGCCGGGGCGCAATACGTTCTTGGGGACCGCTGCTCCAGCGGATGTGGCGTACCGCAGGACAAGGAGCAGGCCGCTTTCTGGTGGCGTAAGGCCGCCGAACAGGGTCATGCCGGGGCGCAAAACATCCTTGGGAACTGCTGCTTGACCGGACAGGGCGTGCCGCAGGATCCCGTGCAGGGCGCCCAGTGGATCCGCAAGGCCGCCGAACAGGGAGATGCCTCGGCGCAGTTCAATCTCGGCCAGTGCTATGATTATGGCGCCGGCGTGCCGCAGGACCATACGCAGGCCGCTCACTGGTTCCGCAAGGCCGCCGTGCAGGGACATCCCGGTGCCCAGTACAAAGTCGCTCGTTGCTACGAGGCGGGAATCGGCGTGCCGCAGGACGACGCGCAGGCCGCTTTCTGGTTCCGCAAGGCCGCCGAGCAGGGACACAAGGAAGCGCGGGAGGCGCTTGCCGACTAGGGCCTGCCAAAACAAATTTTGCAAATAATTTCAACAGATAATCAAAACAGGCTATATACACACCGCTTGCTTTTGGGACGAGAGTGTCTCGTGTCTTTGACTCTTCCCCCGGTAAAAGCGCGCTGGGGAAGGGATGGGGGGCTTGGGGGGAAGGGAGCGACCTGCCCGTTAGGTGACAAAGGAGCCTTACGGGCATCGACAGCAGAGCAATCCGCTCCCGCGCTGGCAGCGACCCAACGGGCGGCCGCAGGCCGTGTCCGTTAGGCGACGCAGGAGCCTTACGGACATCGACAGCAGAGCGAGGGGTTTCCCTTCCCCCCAAACAGGCAACGAATAGTGTTAACAGGCCCTACGCTCAGGACTCATTACGCTTTTTTGTGAAGGAGCTGGGCGAGAAATGGCTGCGCAAGGCCGCTGAGCAAGGACATCTCGAAGCACAAGTGGCGCTTTCTCTCTACGGAGTCGATGTGTTATACGAACAGGAAGAAGAGGCGCGGGACACGAACTCCGGCCCCGACGACAGCGATCCGCCCTCTCCCGCCCCAACTCCAGGAGTTTGATCATGTCACACCGCGAGCAGGCCGGACAGCCTCTCCTCCATGACACGCAGCCCACCCTTTTGTGGGACGAAGGCGGGCAGACCACTTCCGCCAGAGCGATCTATCAGCGTGGTCTCGCATACGCCACGGGCGAGGGCCTGCCGCAGGATGATGCGCTGGCCGCCGAGTGCTTCCGCAAGGCCGCCGCACTGGGTCATGCCGAGGCCCGGTTTCGCCTCGGCTACTGTTATCTGGACGGTCTGGGCGTGCCGGAGGACGACGCGCAGGGCATGTCCTGGATCCGCAAGGCCGCCGAACTGGGCAACGAGGAAGCCGCGACCTATCTTGTGATATGCTTCCTGTACGGGCTGATCGTACCGGAGGACGCGGATCAGTACGCATTCTGGTCGAAAAAAGCCTCCAGCCTTCCGACCAGATGGGATAACTATGCTCTGGTACGAAAAAAGAAAGACAAGGGAGACGACTGCTGGAAAAGCGGCGATCTTGCGCAGGCCGTCGTCTGGTATCGTAAAGCCGCCGTCCTGCATTACGATGAGGCACGGTTCCGCCTCGCCCTCTGCCATGCCTTCGGCCTCGGCGTGCCGCGGGACGACGCCCAGGCCGCGCTCTGGTTCCGCAGAGCCGCCAGACAGAACCACACGCCCTCACAATATTATTACGGCCTGTGCTGCCTCCACGGCCGGGGCGTGGCACGGGATGAGGCGCAGGCCGTCAGATGGTTCCGCAGCGCCCGGCGCGGCCTCGATAACAGAGCGGAAAACCAGCTCGGCCTCTGCCATATCCGCGGCCTTGGAACCACGCGCTATGCCCCGCTGGGCGTGAGCTGCCTTGAATCGTCCGCCCTGAGCGAACACGCCGTGGCGCAGTACAATCTCGGGCTTTGCCGCTTCAACGGCATCGGGACGACGCAGGACGACGCGCAGGCGTTCCTCTGGCTGCGCAAGGCGGCCGAGCAGGACCTTGCGGCGGCCCAACATGCCCTCGGCTATTGCTATTGTTTCGGGCGCGGCGTCCCTCGTGATGAACGACGGGCCGTCGTCTGGAGCCGCAAGACGACCCTTCAGGGCACACGGACGGATCATGACTGTCTGCTCGGCCTCTTCCCCTTTGCCTGCGGCGATGCGCCGCAGTCCGAATCCCCGGACGTGACCGCCTGCCGCACGGCGGCCATGCAGGGAGATGCGGCGGAACAGGTCCGTATGGGGCTGTGCTGCCGCTACGGGCTGGGCCGGGAACGGGACGACGCGCAGGCGGCGGACTGGTTCCGCAAGGCCGCCGGGCAGGGACATGCCGGAGCGAACTATCATCTGGCGCTCTGTCATATCGAAGGGACCGGCGTGCCGCGGGACGAGGCGCAGGCTCTCCAACGGCTGCGCAAGGCCGCCGAGCTGGGAGACGCCGAGGCGGCATCCCTGTTCGAGGAACACAGGCGGCAAGGCTCCCTGACCGGGGCGCTGCACAAGCGTTTCCCGCCGCTCGACACGCGGCCCGTGTCCGTCCTGCTGGAGGCCGCCGAGCTGGGGGATGTCGAGGCCATGTTCCGCCTTGCCGAATGCTGCCGCAGGGGCGAGGGTTCCCCGCCAAATGACGAGCTGGCCGCCGTATGGTACCACAGGGCCGCCGAAAAGGGGCAGGCCGAGGCCCAGTTCCGCTTCGGCCTCTGCTGCGAGCACGGCAAGGGCGTGGAACGGAACGAGGACCTTGCCATGACATGGTATCAAAAGGCCGCCGATCAGGGACAGGCCGGCGCGCAGTACCAGGTCGGCGAGTATTACTACAAAGGCGAGGAGCGGGTGCGTTCGCCGGACGTCAAGAAGGCCCTCTTCTGGTATCGCAAGGCCGCCGAACAGGGATACGCCCCTGCGCAGATCGAGCTTGCCAAACACCTCCAGTGCTGGGAGCAGGAGCATAAGCAGTGCATCCGGTGGCTGCGCGAGGCCGCCGAACAGGACTCGGTCCCGGCGCAATACGACCTTGGCCGCCACTATCTGGAAGGCGATATCGTCCCGAAGGACAGCGAACAGGCAACCTG
>NZ_CALVHE010000034.1 GCF_944327235.1 uncultured Desulfovibrio sp. | reverse complement strand
GGCAAGCGTACTTGTTTTTCATTGTCATAACTTGCTTTTAGCCTCTTTATGGACTCTCTGCTAGTCATGACCCTAATGAAAATTGTATAATGACTTCATATAAATGACATGTCATGCCACATGCTCTGTCCCCCCTGATAAAAGCGCGCTGGGGAAAGAATGGGGGGCTTGGGGGGAAGGGAAACCCCTCCCGCGCTGGCGGAGGGGTTTCCCTTCCCCCCAAAATTTATATATGACCTTGAGCCCAGGGTCCGCCGCAGGGCCGCTCTTGCCAGCTGCCGGGCGACGATGTATTTTCCGCAAGATGTCCGGCGCGCTGCAAGCGCCTGTCACCCAACGCGATGTACGGAGAGCTGAGCATGGGCAAAAAAATCATCATCTATGACACCACCCTGCGGGATGGTACGCAATCCGAGGAAGTGAGCCTTTCCACGGCGGACAAGATCAAGGTTGCCCTGCGGCTGGACGAGTTCGGCATCGACTATATCGAGGCCGGCTGGCCGGGCTCCAATCCCGTGGACGTGGAATTTTTTCGGGAAATTGCCTCTTATCATCTGAAACATGCCCGCATCGCGGCCTTTGGCAGTACGCATCATCCCGCCAATACGCCGGAGACGGATCCCAATATCAATGCCCTTGTGGAGGCCGCCGTGCCTGCGGTGACCATTTTCGGCAAATCCTGCGAGCGTCATGCCCGCGAAGCCCTGAACATCACGCCGGAACGTAATCTCGAGGTCATTCGCAATTCCATTGCCTACCTTTGCCGCTTTGTCGGGGAAGTCTACTTTGACGCCGAACACTTCTTTGATGGTTACAAGCGTAATGCCGAATACGCCACGGCGGTGATCCGCACGGCACATGAGGCCGGTGCGCGGATCGCTACCCTCTGCGATACCAACGGCGGCACGCTGCCCGATGAGGTAGCGGCCATCGTGACGGCCCTGCGGGCAGCCTTGCCTGACGTGCGGCTGGGCATCCATGCCCACAATGACTGCGAAATGGCTGTAGCCAACAGCCTTGTGGCTGTCCAGAACGGTGCTGAAATGGTGCAGGGAACCCTCAACGGCGTAGGTGAGCGCTGCGGCAATGCCAATCTCTGCTCCATCATCCCGGTGTTGCAGGTCAAGTGCGGCCTGACCTGCCTGCCTTCCGACGAGAGCCAGCGCCTGCGTCAGCTCAGCGCGCTTTCCGGCTGGTTTGCCGAAGTGGCCAATATGAAGCCTTTTCGGCGGCAACCCTTCGTGGGCAAGTCCGCCTTTGCCCATAAGGGCGGTGTACACGCCAGCGCGGTCAACCGTTCGTCCTCGCTCTATGAGCATATGCCGCCGGAAACCGTGGGCAATGCCCAGCGTATACTCATCACGGAGCTGGCCGGACGCAGCAATATCGTCTCCATGGCGCGCGGCTTCGGTTTCCATCTGGACAAGGACGAACCCGTGGTGCGTGGTCTGTTCAACGAGCTCAAGAAAAAGACTTGTCTGGGCTATGACTACGCCTCGGCCGAGGCCAGCGTGGAGCTCCTCATCCTGCGCAAGCTGGCGCGGCGTGGGGTGCGCGATTTCTTCAAGCTTGTCCGCTATCATGTGACCTCGCTGCGCGGCAGTACCGGCGAGAACATGGACGAGGCCACCGTCATGGTGGAAGTGGAAGGCGTGGTGGAGCATACCGCCGCCACAGGCAACGGCCCGGTCAACGCGCTGGATACCGCCCTGCGTAAGGCCCTCAAGCCCTTCTATCCCCGACTGGCCGAAATGCGCCTGCTGGACTTCAAGGTCCGCGTCCTTACCACAGCTGACGATGTGGGCCGCCCCGGCGGTACCGCCTCTGTCGTCCGCGTGCTCATAGAATCCGGCGACGCCTCCCGCACCTGGGTCACTGTCGGCGTCTCTCACGACATCATCGAGGCCAGCTGGCAGGCGCTGGCCGATTCCGTCATCTACAAGCTCTACCGCGATGAGGAAGAGCGCCGCCGCCAGGACGACTAGATATCCCTGCGCCATCGCCGCCAGACCGGGAACCCCTTCGCTCGCGCGAAGCGGTTCCCGGTTTTTTTGTTGGGGTGCGGGGATTTTTTTTTGTGGGGGGAAGGGTCACTTTGTGAACAAAGGGGCCCTTCCCCCCACACCCCCCATCCCCCCAAAAACTTTGTTTGTCTAGACGCCAAACGTCGCGGCGCGCAGGGCGGACTCGACCTCAAGTCAGCCAAACCCTGAACAAGTCAGCGTACATTTTTTCGTCAATTCTGACGGGGGACGTGAGAGACGGGGGCCTGCCGGTAAACGTCGTCTTAGATCGTCCAGAGCAAAAGTTTTGGGAAGGGAGAGAGGGAGCGCGGGGGAGAGAGGGAGAACCGTTTTTCAAAACGGTTTCCCTCTCTCCCCCGCAAAAAAACAACAAAACGAAAGATCAGCGCAATAAGCGGCCTTGCGTGCAGCGTTCGTGCCCGGCGAGGTCGGTGTGACTGGTCACGTTGGCGAAGCCGGAGCGGGTCAGGATCTGGCGGACGGCGGGGCCCTGCCGCCATCCGTGTTCCAGCAGCAGATGCCCGCCGGGAACAAGCGCTGCGGCCGCGGCGCGGCAAGCGGCCTGCAGATGGGCCAGACCGTCATCGGGGGAGAAGAGCGCGGCGTGCGGCTCGTGGCGCAGGACTTCCTCCATGACTTCGTGGCGCTCGGCGGGGGAGATGTAAGGGGGATTGCTGACCAGCAACTGCAGGCTGCGGGGGGCAAGCGGAGCGTACGCCATATCAGCGGTCAGACAGCACAGACGGCGCTCCACGCCATGTGTCCGGGCATTGTGCCGGGCGACGGCCAGAGCGGCCGGGCTGATGTCCAGCAGCAGCCCCTGCCAGCGGGGATGCTCACAGAGGAGGGTGATGCCGATGCAACCTGACCCGGAGCCAAGATCCGCAAGGCGGAGGGGTGTGCTGTCGGACTGGTATGTTTCCGCCGTCTGCATGTGCTGGAGCGCCAGCTCCACCAACAACTCCGTTTCCGGGCGAGGGATGAGCGTGTCCGTCGTGACGGCAAAATCCCGTCCGAAAAATTCCTTTTGTCCCAGTATATGCGCCAGCGGTTCCCCGGCGCAGCGTCGGGAAACAGCTTCGTCCAGTCGGGCAACCAGCTCCGGGGCGAGGGGACGGGGCCCAGCCAGTATGAGCCCAGTGCGGTCAAGGCCGGTGACGGCTTGAGCCAGTGCACGAACGCAGATATGCGAGCTGTCGTCGCCGGCTGTGCGCAGACGGACGGCTGCCTGCTGCATGAGCATGTCCAGAGTATCCGTAGGAAGCATGGGATGCCGTAAGGGAGGCTATGGCCCGCGGGAGAGGAGGCGAGGGAGGGATGCCGTACACAAGAGCGACTTCCCTCCCTGCGCCTTCGGACTATTCGCTTTTGGGTGTTGCGCGGCGGGAGGTCTTTTTCGTCTTCGGCGCGTCCTTGTCCTTTTTCTTTCCGTCGGATGTGCGGCGGGCCTTGCCTGTGGCGGCATGATCGCCTTTCAGGGTCCCTTCGGCAAAGGCCAGCTGCAGCACCTCGTCGTAATGGCGGACAGGGTGCACGGCGATACGCTTGAGCAGGTCTTTCGGCACTTCCTCAAGATCCTTGACGTTCTGATGCGGGATGATGACGTGCTTTAGGCCGCGCGCCACACCGGCGAGTATCTTTTCCTTGATGCCGCCCACAGGCAGGACGCGGCCCTGAAGGGTGATCTCCCCGGTCATGCAAAGGTCGGCGCGCACGGCTTTGCCGGTGAAGGCGGAGATCAGCGCCGTGGTCAGGGTGACACCGGCCGAGGGACCGTCCTTGGGGGTCGCACCGGCGGGCACATGGACATGAATGTCATGCTCTGTGGTGAAGTCGACGGGGACATCCAACGCTGCCGCCCGGCTGCGGATGTAGCTCATGGCGGCCTGTGCGCTTTCCTTCATGACGTCGCCAAGCTGCCCGGTGAGCAGCAGTGCGCCCTTGCCGGAGACGGAGGACGCCTCCACCGTGAGCACTTCGCCGCCCGCGGGCGTCCAGGCAAGGCCGAGGGCCATGCCGGGAAGGAGCTCCTTGTCCTTTTCATCCTCGATGAAACGGGGAACGCCGAGCAGCTTTTCCACATCCCGCGCCGTGAGGCTGAAGGAAGCCTGGTCGCCCTCAGCCCGCCGTCGGGCCAGCTTGCGGCAGACGGAACCGAGTTCGCGCTCCAGATTACGCAGGCCCGCCTCACGGGTATACTCCTTGATGACCGCTTCCAGCGCGGCGTCGTCAAGCGACACGTCGCCGTCCTTGAGGCCGTTTTCCTCGACCTTCTTGGGCAGCAGGTGACGGCGGGCGATGATCATCTTTTCCTGCAGGGTATAGCCGGGCAGAGAAATGACTTCCATGCGGTCGCGCAGGGCGGCCGGGATGGTGTCCAGATGATTGGCCGTACAAAGGAACATGACCCGGGAAAGATCAAAGGGCACGTTCAGATAATGATCGCTGAAACTGTTGTTCTGTTCCGGGTCGAGCACTTCCAGCAGGGCGGAGGAGGGGTCACCGCGAAAATCCGAGCCCAGCTTGTCCACTTCATCCAGCACGATGACAGGATTATTGGTCCCGGCCTGCTTGATGGCCTGGATGATGCGGCCGGGCATGGAGCCGATATAGGTGCGGCGGTGTCCCCGGATCTCCGCTTCATCCCGCATACCGCCCAGTGAGATGCGCTGGAACTTGCGCCCCAGAGCGCGGGCGATGGAGCGCCCCAACGAGGTCTTGCCCACGCCGGGAGGGCCCGCAAAGCAGAGGATGGGGCCCTTGGATTGCGGATTGAGTTTGCGCACGCTCAGGAATTCCAGGATGCGGTCCTTGACCTTTTCCAAGCCGTAATGGTCCTCGTTGAGGATGGCTTCGGCATTGGCGATGTCCAGATTGTCCCGGCTGGATTTCTTCCAGGGGAGTTCTGCGAGCCAGTCCAGATAGGTGCGCACCACATTGGCCTCTGAGGCGTCCGAGTGCATGGCGGACAGGCGGCGCAACTGCTTGTCCGCCTCCTTGCGGACGGCCGGGGGCAGTTTGGCTTTGTCCAGCGCCTTGCGCAATTCGTCCACATCGTCCTCGGTCTCGCCTTCGCCGGTATCGCCCAGCTCATGTCGGATGGCTTTGAGCTGTTCGCGCAGAAAATACTCTTTCTGGGCCTTGTCCATGCCTTCGCGGGCCGAACTCTGTATCTTGGCCTGTACGGTGGCCACTTCCACCTCTCGATGCAGCTGGGCATTGACGAGCGTCAGGCGTTCCACCGGGTCCACAGCCTCAAGGATACGCTGGGCATCCTGAGTCTTCATACGGATATTGGCGGCAATGAGGTCGGCCAGACGGCCCGGATCGGTCACGCCCTGCAGGACGCTCATGACATCTGGCGAGGCGACGCCGCGCAGGTGCAGCACCTTTTCGCTTTCTTCGCGGGCGGTACGCAGCAGCGCCTCGACGGTAGCGTCCTGGGGGGCTTCCGGGTCGGTGATGGGTTCGAGATGGGCAAGGAGGAACGGCTCCTGTCGGGCATAGTCCGTGATGCGCGCCCGGCTGATGCCCTGCACCAGGATCTTGATACGCCCGTCGGGCATCTTGAGCATCCGCATGACCTGCACCACGGTACCGGTATCATAGAGGTCGGCGGGGACGGGATCCTCGGTGGCTTCATCGCGCTGGGCGCAGACCAGCAGGTGCCGCCCATCCTTGAGGGCTGCCTCCACGGCGGCCACGGACTTGTCGCGACCGATGAAGAGCGGCAGGATCATGTGGCTGAAAATGACCACATCGCGCAGCGGCAGCACAGGGAGCTGATCGGGGATCTGCTGCAGCTCGGGGCCGTCTTCCCTTTCTTCGGAGGCCGACAGACCCGAAGCGCGCAGCATGTCACCGAGCGCCTTTTCCAGATCGAATTTGCTGTCAGACATAGGTATATCTCCTCGACTGCTTAGAGATACCTGCCCTGCAGGATGCTGTAGCAGTCGTTTTCGGTAACAATGACATGATCCACCATGCGCAGTCCCATTTGCGGCGCGAGATGCTCCAAGCCCTGCGTCAGGCGCAGGTCAGGCTGCGACGGCCGCGCCTGCCCTCCGGGGTGATTGTGGACCACGATGATGCCCCGGGCCTTGCGCAGCAGGGCCAGCTCCAGCACATCGCGGGGCAGGATCGGGACCGTGCTGACATTGCCCTGCCGCAAGCGTTCCCAGCCGATGAGGAAATTGCCGCCGTTGAGCAGGGCCAGCCAGCATTCCTCGTGCGGACAACCGGCCAGCTGGGTACGCGCCAGATGGGCAATGGCCTCTGGTGTGGCGATCTCCTCGCGGCGGCGCAATGGTGAACTCTGGTAGCGCGCCAGCAACTCACGCAGAAGCTGCCAGAGGGAAAGCAGTCCGGGACCAAAGCCGCTCACCGCCTGCAGTTCATCGGGCCGGGCATCCAATACGCCGCGTATGCTCCCGAAACGGCGGAGCAGTTCCTTGGCCAGCGGCTTGGTATCCTTGCGGGTCAGCGCAAAGCCCAGCACCAGTTCCAGAATCTCGTAATCTTCCACGGTCTGCGCGTCTCGGGCCAGCCGCTGGCGCAGGCGGGCGCGATGACCGGCGGTTCCGGCGGGAAGGGGCGTCCTGTCAGTCATGAGGATACGCTCTCGGGCCGCAGCCGCTCCGGCAGAGGAACGGCTTTAGGGGCAGTCATAGGGTAAGGCGTTTTTGGCGCAAGGCAAGGGGAGGGGATGGAAAAAGGCGGAATGAGGATGATGGCGCGAGCAGAGGCCGTCACGCGTCAACTCCGTCCCCGGGCAAACAGGCGGCACATCTCGGCGGCCAGAAAGTCCAGACATTGCTCCGGGCTGCGGCGACCACTCTTGATCTGCCATTCCGTATCCATGATCAGGGCAAGCCCCTGACTCAGGCCCTCAAACCCCAGACGACGGGCAAGCTGCTGCTTGGGGCCGGTCTCCGTTGGCGACATGCGGACCTTTTCTCCGGCCAGCAGCTGCCAGAGCTGGCGGAATTCACGGGCCAGCAGGGCCAGCAGGGAAAAAATGAGGCTGTCGCCGTCGCGGCGGCCTCGTTCGAGTTCCTTCCAGACGGCGGGCAGGTTGGCGGCCTCAAGATGCCTGATAAGAGCAAAGACATTGCAGTCCGGGCTCCAGGAGGCTGTGGCCAGCATGGCGACATCCACCCGCAGCGGGGAGGCGGCCGAGGGCGACGTATCCTCAGGAGCCAGCAGGAGCAGCTTTTGCAATTCGTTTTCCACCGCTTGCGCGGTCACCGGGACAGAGGCGCAGAATTGATCCAGCGCATCGGGAGAAAAACGCAGTCCCAGCGCCGTGGCCCGTTCCTGTACATATCGGCGCAGGCCGCGTTCCGTGAGTCCTTCATTGCGCCAGATCCACCCCTGCTGCTCGGCATAGGCAAAACACCGCAGCTTGGCCAGATGGGCGGGGATCTTCGGCTGTCCTCGTTCCCAGGACACTTCAAGACAGAAGAAGGGCCAGCACTGTTCGGAAGGGTGCCCCAGAGCGGCGGAGATCTTTTTCCAGACGGCGGCGGGCCAGAGATGTGCCTGCCGAACTACCAGCACGCGCGGCGTGCCGAACAGTCCCTGCAGGGTGAGCTGTTCCCAGAAGCGCGGAGGCGGTTCCTCGTCACCCCAGTAGACATGCCGTTCCCAGCGGCTGTCCGCCTTGGCGGAGGAGAGTAGACCCTCCATGTGCGCCTGCAGCAGGCGGCTGTCCGGGCAGATGAGGAAGGTGAATCCGGGATGCGACATGTCGGCCTGCGGGCGGCAAAAGGAGGAGGAGAAGCGCGGGTGGCGCTGATGTGACCTGCGCGCCATCCGGTAGATGCCCCGGATGGCGCGCAGGAGACAGGCTTAATTGGCCACGATATTGACCAGTTTTCCGGGCACGACGATGACCTTGCGGATGGTCAATCCGGCGGTATGCCGTTGCACGGCGGCATCTTCACGGGCCGCGGCTTCCAGAGCGGCCTTGTCGGCCTGAGCGGGCACGTCGATGGTGCCGCGCAGCTTGCCGTTGACCTGTAGGGCGATGGTGACGCTGTCCTGCTGCAGGGCGGACTCGTCCCATTCGGGCCAGGCTTCATCCTGCAGGGAGGTCGTGTGGCCGAGCCGTTCCCACAACTCTTCGCAAATGTGCGGCGTAATGGGGGAGAGCAGGGTCAGCACCGAGGCCATGGCCGAGGAGAAGACTCGGCGGTCCCCTTCATCCTGCCCCATCTTCTCGCGGGCAAGATACATGGCGTTGACCAGCTCCATGACGGCGGCAATGGCCGTATTGAACTGGAAGCGGCGGGACATGTCTTCCCCGGCCTTCTTGACGGTGAGATGCTCACGCCGGCGCAGATCACGGGCCGTGTCGTTCAGCACGTCCGCAGCGGTGGCGGAGCAGCCGCGTACCGGCAGGAAGCGGTCTTCCTCTTCCACAAAGAGCCGCCAGACGCGCTGCAGGAAGCGCGAAGCGCCTTCGATGCCGCTGTCCGACCAGTCGAAGTCACGTTCCGGCGGGGCGGCGAACAGGCAGAACAGACGCACGGTATCCGCGCCGTACTTGTCGATCATTTCCGAGGGAGCAACGATGTTGCCCTTGGATTTGGACATCTTGCTGCCGTCCTTGAGCACCATGCCCTGAGTGAGCAGGCGACTGAAGGGTTCTTCGAGATCCGGCGGGAAATAGCCCAGATCGCGCAGGGCCTTGGTGAAGAAGCGGGCATAGAGCAGATGCAGGATGGCGTGCTCCACGCCGCCGATGTACTGATCGACCGGCATCCAGTAGCGCAGGGCTTCCATATCGAAGGGGCCGTCTTCCTTGCGGGCCGATGTGTAGCGGGCAAAATACCATGAAGATTCCACAAAGGTGTCCATGGTATCGGTCTCCCGCCGGGCAGGTCCGCCGCACTGCGGGCAGGTGCAGCGGGTAAAGCTTTCCATCTGCGGCAGGGGAGAGCGCCCGTCCTCATTGATCTGGGCATTCAGCGGCAGGGTGATGGGCAGATTTTCCCACTTTTCCGGGACGACGCCGCAGGCGTCGCAGTAGACGACAGGGATGGGGGCCCCCCAGAAGCGCTGGCGGGAGATGTTCCAGTCCCGCAGGCGGAACTGGGTGGTGGCGCGGCCGTTGCCGTCCGCCTCCAGTTTGCGGGCCACGGCCTGCTTGCCTTCAGTATTGGCCATGCCGTCAAACTCGCCGGAATGGATCATCACGCCTTCACCGCTATAGGCCTCACTCATGGTAGCGGGGTCAAGCGGGGCGTCCTTCAGGGAGATGACCACCTTGATGGGCAGATCATACTTGCGGGCAAATTCAAAATCGCGCTGGTCGTGGGCAGGCACGCCCATGACCGCACCGGTACCGTAGTCCGCCAGCACGAAGTTGCCCAGCCAGAGGGGCACGCGCTCGCCGGTGAAGGGGTGGCGCACATAGGCTCCGGTAAATATGCCTTCCTTTTCCAGCACGTCGGACTGTCGTTCCAGACGGTCCATGTTGCGGATGCGGGTAACGAAGGCGCGCACTTCATCGGCTTTTTCGTAGCCGTCGATAAGGTGCTCCACCAGCTCGTGTTCCGGGGCGAGCGTGAGGAAGCTCACGCCAAAGACCGTATCCGGTCGGGTGGTGAACGCTTCGATGCGTTCCTTGCCGGGCAGCGGCTTTTCCAGCGCGAAGGCGATGGCGGCCCCGTGGGACTTGCCGATCCAGTTGCGCTGCATGGCCAGCACGCGCTCCGGCCAGCCGCCTTCCAGCTTGGCAAGATCCTCCAGGAGCTCGTCGCCGTAGGCGGTGATGCGCAGAAACCACTGGGTCAGATCCTTCTGTTCCACACGGCTGTCGCAGCGCCAGCACAGGCCGTCGATGACCTGCTCGTTGGCCAGCACGGTATGGCAGGAAGGACACCAGTTCTGCGGAGCCTTCTTGCGGTAGACGAGGCCCTTTTCCAGAAAGCGCAGGAAGAACTCCTGCTCCCAGCGGTAGTATTCCGGGCGGCAGGTCGCCGTTTCGCGGGACCAGTCATAGGAATAGCCCAGACGCTGGAGCTGGGCGCGCATGTTGTCGATATTGGCGTATGTCCATTTGGCCGGGTGGGTCTTGTGCTTGATGGCCGCATTTTCGGCCGGCAGGCCGAAGGCGTCCCAACCCATGGGGTGCAGGACGTTGTAGCCGTGCATACGCTTGACGCGGGCCACCACGTCACCGATGGAGTAGTTGCGTACATGGCCCATGTGGATATTGCCTGACGGGTAGGGGAACATCTCCAGGCAGTAATATTTGGGCTTGTCGCTTTCGTGGGAGCAGGCAAAGGCATTGTCCGCCTGCCAGCGGGCCTGCCATTTCAGTTCGATCTCATTGGGGGTATAGCGGTCTTGGCTCATGGCAATACAGCGTGGGACAGAGTGTTGTTGTCGTTATGCGGCACACGTCGGACCGTGCGGCCGGGAGTCTTTTTCCGGTTCCGGGACGACCCCTACTTTTTATCCGCGTCGGGGCCGGGGAGGAGCGTGCCGTTCTCCGCCGCTTTGGCCGCGGCGTCCAGGATGCCGTTCACAAAGGCGGCGGCATTGTCCTCTCCGAACTGGCGGGTAAGGTCCAGTGCCTCGCTGATGGCTACCCTGGCAGGGACATCCTGACGGTACAGCAGTTCGTACATGGCCAGACGAAGGATGGTCCGTTCGACCCGGCCCATGCGGTCAACGCGCCAATTGCGGGAAAAACGGGCAAGGTGCTGGTCAAGCTCATCGGCCCGCGTCCAGACTCCCTGCACGAGTTCCCAAGCAAAACCGGACGGCGGGGGCAGGAGGCCCTCGTCTTCCACCGGCTCCAGTTCCTTGTTGTCAGGGAAGAAAAGGAAGGCCCGGCGCACGTCCCGCATGGTGGCGTCCGAGGAAAAGGAAAGGCCGTACAATACCTGAAAAGCCTGTGCGCGCTCGGCGCGACGGCTGGCGTTCTTGCCCTTGCTCATGGTCTACAACTGCTCCAGCACGCGAATGGTTTCCAGCATGGCGGCGGCGGCTTCCACGCCCTTGTTGCCGGCCTTGGAACCGGCGCGCTCGATGGCCTGGTCGATGCTGTCGCAGGTCAGCAGACCGAAACCGATGGGGGTCTCATGGGCAAGCATACTTTGCGCGATGCCTTTGCTGGCTTCGGCGCAGACATAGTCAAAGTGCGGCGTGGCCCCCCGAATGACCGCTCCGAGGGCCACGATACCGTGATATTTGCGGCTGGCCGCGAGCTTCTGGCAGACAAGCGGCAACTCGAAAGCGCCGGGGATGCGGACGATGGTCAGGTCCGCGGCGTCCAGTCCGTGACGCTCCAGATAGTCCACAGCGCCGCCCACAAGGCGTTCCACAATGAAATCATTGAAGCGGGTAGCCACGATGGCGATATGGAGGCCCTTGGCGTCCATCTGCCCGGCGATGACGGTAGGTGTGCTCATGCTGACTCCTGGAGTAGACGCCTTCTGCCGTCGATGCAAAGAAGGCCGTGTTGTCTGATCTGTTGTAGATATGCCGTGGCGGCGATCACGGCAGAGGCAGGGCCTCTTTTACAAAAAACCGTTTTGCCGCAGAAAATCGTAGTTGATCACAGGACTGCCGCCAACGGGTGGGGCCGCCATGCCGCCATCCCGGACCACGCCGCACTGGAAAAGACGGCGAACGTATTTCCCGATGACATCCGTTTCCATATTGACGGCGGAGCCCGGCCGCCAATGGCGCATGGCCGTGCGCTTTTGCGTATCGGGGATGACGTTTACCTGCAACGAGTCCCGACCGCAATCATTTATCGTCAGGCTTATGCCGTCAAGACAGACGGACCCCTTGCTGATCACTTCCGGGGCGTAGGCGGCAGGATATTCCAGCTCGACCCGCAGAGACGAACCGGCGGAGAGCAGCCGCCGTACACGGGCGACGCAATCCACATGACCACTGACAAGATGCCCCCCCAGACGATCGCCCAGCGCCAGAGCCCGTTCGAGATTCACCTCGGTGCCGATGGAGAGGCTTCCCAGCGTGCTGCGGTTCACGGTCTCGGCCGATGCGTAGACCACATAGTCCTGCGGCGTGTGCGACTCGACGGACAGGCACACGCCATTGAGCGCGATGGATTCTCCATCCCGCATATCGGCAAAGGGCGCTGCCGGGCGAATGGTGAAGCGCCGTTCCTCGCCGGTCCGCACAACGTCCGTCAGAATGCCGGTGCACTGGATGATGCCGGTGAACATCCCGCCCCCTAACCGAGCGGCCGCAGGATGATCTGCACATCGTCCCCGCAGCGCCGCAGATCGCTGATGCGCATCTGCAGGGCCTCATCCAGTTGCAGGGGAGTGCGTCCGTCAAAGAGGGGCACCGCCTGATTGTCACCCAGGATGCGCGGAGCAAGGTGCAGGTGGAATTCGTCCACAAGGCCGCATTCCAGCAGCGAGAGGGCCAGTCTGCCGCCGCCTTCGCAGAGGATATACGGACAGGCTATCTCTTCATGCAATCGTGTGAGCATACTGCCCATGTCCAGGCTTCCCTTGGCCAGTGGGGGGACGGAAAGCACCCGCGCTCCCAGATCCCGCAGTTCATGTGCCAGCCGCGAAGCCGCCACAGCGGGCGTGGAGATGAAGATGGTCTGTTCCGGGCGCTCACGCAGCAGATGACAGTCACTGTTGACGGCCGGAAGGCGTGATGTCACTACGCAGGCCCAAGGCTGACGCTGTGGGCTATTCTCCTTCTCCGTCCGGGCTGTCAGACGAGGGTTGTCCGCCCGCAACGTCCCGCCGCCCACCATGATGGCCCCCCCGGCGTGACCGATATCGGCCCGCAGAGCATGGACCCCGGCACGAGATGCCGCACAACTGACCCACTGGGAATGTCCGGTACGGGTGGCTATACGTCCGTCCAGGGTACTGGCCAGCTTGAGGATCAGATAGGGGCGTTTTTTTTCCTGCCAAACCAGAAAATCGGCTACCAGATCCCGGCATTCCTGCTTGCAAACGCCTTCAATGACGTCGACGCCGGCCGCCCGCAGGCGTTCGACGCCTCCGGCGGCTACCGGATTGGGGTCACGCATACCGATGACCACACGCCGGATGCCCGCTTCCAGGATCCGGTCCGTGCAGGGAGGCGTCTTGCCCTGATGGTTGCAAGGCTCAAGAGTGACGACAAGAGTGCATTCGCGCGGATCCACGCCTTTTTCCGCCGCATCCCGAAGGCACTCCACCTCGGCATGGGCATCGCCGCAGGCATGATGCCAGCCTTCGGCAAGCACACTCCCGTCCCGCACGAGAACGGCTCCCACCGTGGGATTGGGACAGGTCTGCCAGCGACCGCGCTCGGCAAGCGCCATGGCCGTCCGCATGAAGGGTTCGTACATCGTCGGCTCAGACATGCGGCACGTCCTTGATCTGCATGGGGGAAAAATGAAGCTGCTCCACCGTCACGCCCGCTTCCTTGAACATACGGCTGGCCAGCTCGTCGGGGTAATATTGATGAAAAAAGACGTGCCGGATACCGCAATTGATGAGCATCTTGGCACAAAGGACACAGGGATGGGTAGTGCAGTAGAGTTGAGCTCCGGCAATACTCACACCGTGTACGGCGGCCTGAACGATAACATTTTGTTCGGCGTGCAGGCCGCGGCATATCTCATGGCGCTGGCCGGATGGTATGCCCAGCTCCTGACGAAGGCAGCCGATCTCGAGACAGTGAGGGACCCCGGCAGGTGCGCCGTTATATCCTGTGGCCAGAATGCGCTTATCCTTGACGGCAATGGCGCCTACCTTCCGACGGGAACAGGTGGAGCGTTCACTCACCATATAGGTGATGTTCATGAAATAATCCGGCCAGGGAAGTCTGTTCTGCATGGGACAACTCACTGCAGGCATGGTACACGCCAGAGCGGCAAAAGCCAAGCATGAATAAAAAAGGGCCGCCACTGGGACGGCCCAACAAGAGCGAGCAGGCTTACCAGGCAAAAATGGGGAAGGCTCTTGCGAATTCTTCCACACGCTTGCTGATGGCGGCGAGAGCGGCTTCGTCCGTGGTGCGTTCCAGCGCTTCCACGATGAACTGCCCCACCTGGCGCATGTCGTCTTCCTTCATGCCCCGGGTGGTCAGGGCCGCTGTGCCGATGCGGATGCCGGAGGTGACGAAGGGCGAGCGCGTCTCAAAGGGAACGGTATTCTTGTTGACCGTGATGCCCGCCATGTCCAGCGCATGTTCGGCATCCTTGCCGGTGATGTCCTTATTGGTGAGGTCCACCAGCATGAGATGGTTTTCCGTGCCGCCGGAGACAAGATCGAAACCGGCGTCCATGAGCGTACGGGCCAGAACGGCGCAGTTGTCGAGCACTTGCTGCTGATAGACCTTGAAGCGGGGATGCAGGGCCTCACCGAAAGCAACGGCCTTGGCCGCGATGACATGCATGAGCGGGCCGCCCTGGATGCCGGGGAAGATCTGGCTGTTCAGGGATTTTGCGCGGCTCTCGTCGGAAAGGATCATGCCGCCGCGCGGACCGCGCAGCGTCTTGTGCGTGGTCGTGGTGGTGATATGGGCATGAGGGATGGGGCTGGGGTGCAGACCAGCGGCTACCAGACCGGCGATGTGAGCCATGTCCACCAGCAAGATGGCGCCCACTTCATCGGCAATGGCCCGGAAACGGGCAAAATCGATCTTCCGGGGATAGGCGCTGGCGCCAGCCATGATGGCGGCAGGCTTGTGCTGGCGGGCAAGCGCGGCGACTTCGTCATAGTCGATGCAGCCGGTTTCCTTTTGCACGCCGTAGGCCACAAAAGTGAACAGTTTGCCGGAGAAGTTGACCGGGCTGCCGTGGGTCAGATGGCCGCCGTGCGAGAGGTTCATGCCCAGAATGGTCGCGCCGGGTTCAAGGCAGGAAAAATAGGCGGCCATGTTGGCCTGGGAGCCGGAATGCGGCTGCACGTTGACATACTCGCAACCAAAGAGCTGCTTGGCACGATCCTGGGCAAGGCGTTCGGCAATGTCCACGTATTCGCAGCCGCCGTAGTACCGCTTGCCGGGATAGCCCTCGGCATACTTGTGTGTCAGGACGCTGCCCTGAGCTTCACGCACGGCGTCGGACACGAAGTTTTCAGAAGCAATGAGCTCCAGCTTGCTCATCTGGCGGCTGGATTCAAGGGCAATGGCCTGCGCAAGTTCAGGATCCTGCAACAGAATATGGTCCATCTAAGGGCTCCTCCGGGCTGGTGCTGCGGTTGTGGTCAACTACAAAAAAGCGCGTGGGACAGGCCAGAAGCAACCGGCCGATGCTGTCGCGCCGCCTATTCCGTCCACTTTTTGAGGATGATGCTCGCGTTGGTGCCGCCAAATCCGAAGGAGTTGCACATGGCGTATTCGCACGCGACACGCTCGGAACCGTCGGCCAGATAATCCAGATCGCATTCGGGATCGGGATCGACCAGATTGATGGTGCCGGGCAGGGTCTCGTGGTAGAGAGCAAGCGCCGTGAATACCGATTCGATGCCGCCGGAGGCCCCCAGAAGGTGACCGGTCATGGATTTGGTGGCGGAGATCTTGATTTTTTTGGCGTGCGCGCCGAACACTTCCTTGACGGCTTTGTTTTCCGCCCTGTCGCCCAGCATGGTGGACGTGGCGTGGGCGTTGATGTGGCCGATGGCGTCCGGAGAAAGATTGGCGTCACGCAGCGCATTGCGCATGACACGGATCATGCCGCTGCCGTCTTCGCAGGGGGCCGTCATGTGGTAGGCGTCGTCGGACGCGCCGTAGCCGACGAGTTCGGCATAGATGCGCGCGCCGCGGGCCCGGGCGGATTCCAGAGTCTCCAGCATGATGAGGCCGGCCCCTTCCCCGATGACGAAACCGTCACGCGCCTTGTCGAAGGGACGGGAGGCCTTGGTCGGATCGTCATTGTAATGGGTGGAAAGCGCCTTGAGAGCGGTAAATCCGGCAACACCAAGCGGAGTGATGGTCGCTTCCACGCCGCCGGTGATGGCGGCCGAGATGCGCCCGAGCAAAATTTCACTGTAGGCTGTACCGATGCCGTGGATGGCCGAGGCACAGGCCGTGGTGGTCACGATGTTGGGGCCTTTGGCTCCGGTAAACATGGCGATCTGCCCCGGCCCCATATTGGAGATGAGCATGGGGATGAGGAAGGGCGAGACCTTGGAGGGACCACTCTGCAGGAGTTTGGCGTGATAGGTCTCGATAGTCTGCAGGCCGCCCAGCCCGACGCCCAGGATGACCCCCACGTCATAGGCGTTGCTTTCATTGATGGCAAAGTCGGCGTCCTTGAGCAGCATCTGCGCCCCGGCCACGGCAAACTGGGTAAAGCGGTCCATGCGGCGCGCCTGCTTGGCAGGAATGAACGCCTCGGGATCGAAGCCCTTTACTTCGCCCGCTATGCGCGAATCGTAGGCCGAACAATCAAAATGCGTGATGGGACCCAGACCGGATTCGCCGGCAATAAGGCGTTTCCAGGTGGTCTCGATATCGTTGGCCAGCGGAGTCAGGCCGGACAAACCAGTAATGACGACGCGGGGGCGGCTCATGTATGCTCCTTCTTGCAGGACTGGCGTTTTGCCACGGAGAGTTCCCGGGCAACGGGCAGCGCCCGTTGCCCGGCAGACAGGCTATGATGCTTAGCCCTTCTTGCTTTCGATATAGCTGATGGCGTCCTGGACTTTCAGGATCTTCTGGGCATCTTCATCGGCGATCTCGATATCGAACTCTTCTTCCATCGCCATGATCAGTTCCGTCAGGTCCAGAGAGTCGGCGCCGAGATCTTCCACAAAGGACGCTTCGGGCTTGACGTCATCGGCATTGGCGCCGAGCTGGTCCACAATGATTTTTTTCACCTTATCAGCGACATCAGACATGGGATTCCTCCAGATTGAGTATTTTACAAATGGGAAAAGGCGGCAAACGCCGCCTGTCGGCTGCAACTAGCAGTACATGCCGCCGTTGACGCCAAGTACCTGGCCGGTGATGTAAGCAGCCTTGTCCGACACGAGGAAGGAGACCGCATCCGCGATCTCCTGCGCTGTCCCCATGCGCTTGAGGGGGATGGCTTCGGCATAGGCGGCGCGCACATCATCCGGCAGGGCGGCGGTCATGTCCGTTTCAATGAAGCCGGGCGCCACGGCATTGACCGTGATGTTGCGAGCGGCCAGCTCCTTGGCGCACGACTTGGTCAGGCCAAGCAGACCGGCCTTGGCGGCAGAGTAGTTGACCTGTCCGGCATTGCCCATCTGGCCGACGACGGAAGAAATGTTGACGATACGCCCGCGCCGGTTCTTGCTCATGATCTTGGCAGCCTCCCGGGTGCACAGGAAAGCGCCGCGCAGATTGATGGTCAGCACGCGATCAAAATCCTCGTCCTTCATGCGGACGAGAAAACCGTCCTTGGTGATGCCGGCGTTGTTGACCAAAGCGGCCAGCAGGAGCTTGTCCTTGACCTGCTCGGCAAAGAAGGTCGATACGGCTTCGGCGTCGCCCACGTTGAGCGCTGCCGCCTGTGCCGTACCGCCTGCCGTGCGGATGGCCTCAACGGTCTCCTCTGCTTCTTCGGGGCGGCTCACATAGGTCAGCAGGACCTGAAAGCCGTCCTTGGCAAGGGTCAGAGCAATGGCACGGCCGATGCCGCGCGATCCGCCGGTAACAAGCGCGGTCGGGACGCTTGGGGAAAGTGCGCTCATGCGATACCTCAAAAAAATTTTTCAGATACTACACGAAAGGGGCGTCAAAGGCAATGCAGACGCTTCGCCGGTCGCGTGGCAAACGCGCCGCGCGCCCTCTTGCCGGAGGCAAGTCGCCACACGACAGGCGTGGAGCTAGAAGCGCAGCAATGTTGCGCCAAAGGTCAGCCCGCCGCCGAATGCCGTCATCAGCACCCGCATACCGGGTTCGAGACGGCCCTGGGCTCTGGCTTCCACAAGGGCCAGCGGGACGGAGGCTGAGGAGGTGTTGCCGTAGTGCTCCACATTGGTGAACACCTTGTCGGCATCTATCTCCAGTCGGCTGCCCACAGCCTCGATGATGCGCAGATTTGCTTGATGGGGCACAAAAAGATCCACGTCCCGAATGCTCAGACCATTGCGTTCAAGGATCTCTTCGCAAATGGACGACATCTGCCGGACGGCGTGCCGATAGACTTCCCGTCCCTGCATGTGGATGAAGAAATCGCTGCCGACAGGATCCCCCTGCTTGTACTGGCTTGCAGTACCGCCACCGACGATGATGAGCTGGTTGAGACTGCCGTCGCTCTTGCAGATGGCGTCCTCCAGCGTGGCCAGCGGCGGACGATCGTCAGCGGTAAGGATGCAGGCTCCCGCGCCGTCACCGAACAGGACGCAGGTCGTGCGGTCCGTCCAGTCGGAACGGCGGGTCAGGGCTTCGGCGCAGACAAAGAGGATCTTGGCTGCGGGATCCTGAGCAAGGATGCTGCGGCAGAGCGAAAGGCCATAAAGAAAACCGGAACAGGCGGCACTGACGTCAAAGGCCATGACTGCGCCGGCACCCAGCTTGCCGCTGATGATGCAGGCGACAGACGGGCAGAGGGAATCCGGCGTGCACGTCGCGGCAATGACATGCGTCAGCTCACCGGCCTTCATGCCGGCTTCGTCCAGTGCCTTGAGCGCTGCCTTGTAGCCCAGATCCGAGGCATTTTCCGTGGCAGCCAGACGCCGACGTTCCTTGATGCCCGTACGGGTGGTGATCCATTCATCGCTGGTGTCGACCATTTTTGCGAGGTCGTCATTGGTCAGCACCTGAGAAGGCACATGACTGCTCAAGGAAAGAAGATTGCAGCGTGCGTTCATAACGAAAGCTCGAGTGATAGGGGAAATGTTAGATGGCCCGCGAGAAGCGCGTCAGCTCCTCGTTGGCAAGGATGGTCTCCGCCAGGCGATCATTGGTGCCCTTGCGGACGAAGTTGCCGCTCATCTTGATGGCATTCATCATGGCGCGGGAATTGGAACGGCCATGACACACGATAGCCAGTCCCTGAAGGCCCAGCAGGGGAGCGCCGCCATATTCGGCATAATCGATGGTGGTGGCGAACTTCTTGAATGCGCCCTTGGCCAGCATACCGCCGAGGGCAGGCAGTACGCCGGAGGTGAAAACACGTTTGAGCATCCGGATGAGCGAACTGGCCAGCCCTTCGCTCATCTTGACCACCACATTGCCCACAAAGCCGTCGCACACCACCACATCCACATCGCCGGTGAAGATGTCGCGGCCTTCCGCGTTGCCGATGAAATTCAGATTTTGTGCCAGCTTGAGCAGTTCGTAGGCTTCCTTCACCTGACTGTTGCCCTTGCCTTCTTCCTCTCCGATACTCAGCAAGCTGACGCGCGGCGAAGCGTAGTTCAGCAGATCCCGGGCAAAGGCGTCTCCCATGAGGCCGAACTGGAAGAGATGGTAGGGGCGGCAATCGACATTGGCTCCGGCATCCAAAACGACGACGGGATTTTTTTCGGTGGGCAGCAGCGCGGCAAGAGCGGGCCGTTCCACTCCGGCCAGTCGTCCCATGATGAACATGCCGCAGGCAACGGTCGCCCCGGAATGCCCGGCACTGACGACGCTCTGTGCCGCGCCGTCCTTGACGAGACGACAGGCTACTTGTATGGAAGCATTCTTCTTGCGCCGGAGGATATCCGACGGCTTTTCGTTCATGTGCACCACATCATCGGCATGGACGATATCGAACTGCACACCGGCAAGATCGAGCTTGCCCAGTTCCGCTTCGATCTTGGGCGTATCGCCCACCAGCAGGACGTGCAGGTCATGAAGCCGGGCGGCCTCAATGGCGCCCGGCACCACCACGGAAGGACCGAAATCGCCTCCCATGGCATCCACGGCTATGATGGGGCGCGTGTCCATTATTCCGCGTCGTTCTTGGCGACCACCTGACGGCCCTTGTAGGTGCCGCAATTGGGGCAGATGCTGTGGGGCACGGTCGGCTCGCCGCAGGAGCAATAGATGACGGCGGGCACGGCCACGCGGTCATGGGAACGACGCATACCCTTACGGGAACGGGACTTTTTGTTCTGCTGGACAGCCATGATGTTCTCCTTCTCCGCCACGGCGGAAAGTGTTGTCGGTCTATGACGAAGAGTATTCGCTCAAGGGCTGAAACTTTAGCTGATTATTTTTTCTCTGTCCAGTCTTTTTGCAGCGAAAGTCCGCGCAATACAGCCAGCCGGGGGTCGCCCTCGTCTCGCGTGCAATGACAGGCGGTGGTGTTGAGATTGGCGCCGCACTGGGGGCAAAGCCCCTTGCAATCTTCATGGCAAAGGGGATTCATGGGCAGCGCAAGCACGAACTCCTCCCAGCAGAGCGCCGCAAGGTCCAGCATGGGCACGCCCTTATCCAGCAGGATGTGACTGTCGCCCGGCTGCTCGTCGGCCTCATCTTCGCCGTCCGGCACATCCTCGAATTCCTCGAAGCGGCTGTCCAGCGCGATGTGCACATCTTCCGCGCAGCGATTGCAGGGCACGATGACGCCGCCCGTCAGTTCGCCGCGCACCAGATAGCCATCTTCCACGGGCAGGATTTGCAGTTCGACTTTCAGAGGATGTTCCACCCGGCAATCCATGTGGAATTCCCGCAGGTTCGCTGTCCAGAGGGATGCGTCGTCCACGGTGAGCCGCCTGCCGTCCGGTGGAAGATCATTGAGGGAAAGGAGATGATGGTGCTGCATGGAGTTCTCGATGGGTAGAGTAGACGGGATCTCTGCCGTCGGAAAAAGGACTTAGACCGTCAGCAGCAGCGAGCAGGCCAATCCGGCAAACACCAGTGCCGCCAGACGGTGCATGATCACCTGCGCGCGCGGACTCGTATTGAACCATATGGCCAGACGACCGCCGAGCAGGGCCGTGAGACCGAAAACGATGCCTGTCGCCAGCAGGAAGAGCAGACCGAGTTGGACGATCTGCATGACCATGCTTCCGCGTTCAGGGGAACAGAACTGTGGCAAAAAGGCAAGGAAAAAAAGCGTGACCTTGGGGTTGGTGATGTTCATGAATACGCCGCGGCGGTAGAGTGCCGCATAGCCGATGAACAGGCCCTGTTTCCCCTGCGCCATCACGGCGCCGGCACGCAGCGAAAGCCAGGCCAGATAGAGCAGGTAGGCGGCCCCGGCTCCCTTGAGCAGCAAAAAGGCTGTGGGAGAATGCTGGAAGATGGCGGCCACACCCACAGCTACCAGCGCGGTATGAAAGAAAAGTCCGCTCATGAGACCCAGTGTGGTGACCAGACCGGCGCGTGCGCCGTAGAGGGCGGACTGCGTGAGCACAAAGAGGATGTCCGGGCCGGGGGCGACGGCCAGGCCAAGGGCGATGCCAAAAAAAGTCAGGGCGGTTTGCAGACTGATCATAACGTTGCGGTGCGCAGCAGGAGGCATTTTTCCCGCCGGGGCGTTTTTTTTATGCGGGCCTCGAGCCGCAGAGCCTGTGAACGGTCGCTACAGGCACGGCAGGCTTCCAGCCGCACGGGGCGGCGAGTGCGGGTATAGCGGGCGCCACCGGGCAGCAGTCCGTTGTGCTGGGCGAGACGGCGCGTCACGTCCGTGGTCACGCCGCAGTACAAGCTGTCGTCGGCGCAGCGGAGCAGGTAGACATGCCAGTCAGCGCTCATGGGCGCCCTTCGGCCAGCCAGGAGACCAGCATCAGGCAGACCAGCCAGTTGGCGACGCGCCAGATCCAGGGATTGGTCGGCTGTCTGTTGAGGGTGCGCCGTACCTGGAGCAGTGTGCCGACTACGGCGCCGACGCACCAGAAGACCACAAAGCCGATGGCTGCCAGGATGCCCAGCTGGACAAGACAGCCCAAAAAGAGGCCAAAGGTGATGGCCGGGGCCAGGCAGCCTTCAGAAGGGGTCGCGCCGAAACCTGATTGCCCAAACTGCACGAAGCGGACCGTGTAACTTGTCCTTCGCGCGCCGTTGCCCGTACCATGTTCATCGTGGCGGCCCTGTTCGTGCAGGACTTCGGCCTCGTGGACTTGTGGCTCCTGCGGCGAGCCGTTTTCACGGGGAGGCTGTTCAGTGGGATGCATATGCGTCGTCTCCTTGCAGCCACTGTCGGACAAGGCGTGTCACGACTTGTCCGAGGACGGTGGCTCGGCTGGAAAGTGTTTCTGGGGTGATGTGGGGCCTGTCGTCCAGATCGGCTACCTTGCCGCCCTGCCGCACAGGCGTTCCATCGCGCAGCAGGCCGCGCAACATGCCCGACATGGGCGCGTGCAGGGCAAGGGCTTCCGTTTCGGTTTGCAGGAAGCCGACAGGACTGCCGGTCTCGATGTGTTCGCCCAGACTGCGGCCGGTACGAAAGCAACCGTCGCGCGGGGCACGGATATGACATACGGCAGCGTGCCCGGGGTGTTTGTTTTCTGCCGGCTCGTGTGCCGCGCCGTGGGATAGGATTTCGCCGCAGTGTCCGGGATGGGTCTCCACCACAAGATGCGCGTCCCGCCCTGCCGTGAAGCCGGGCCCCAGCGCAACGACCAGCGGAGCCAGATGGCTGCCGAGGGGGACAGGGCGTTTACGCAAGGTGGCTTCGATGAAGATGGTCGGACACACGACGTGCAAGGTCGTTTCTTCCGCGCAAGTCAGGACAGGGATCTCATCCTGTGCCCAGCAGGTATGACACTGCTCCGGTTGTTGCAGGTGACGGGCTTTTTTTTCTCGTACCTGCCAGCATCCTTCGGCAACGGCTTCGGAAAAGCAGACGGCCCGGCGTATGGCCGTGGGATGCGGTGTTTCCTGAAGGGCCAGCCGGTCAAAACCAGCCGCCGCCAGATGCAGGGCGATCCCTGTGGCCATTTCGCCCGCGCCGCGGATGAGGATTCGAGGTGAGTGGATCATGTTTTCCGGGGGGAGTGGTTTCATCAGCCGCCGGCAGGGGCATTTTCCCCTTGTGGAGAGGGTAGCCATGCTTGTATGCTGGACGGCAGAGTTTTCCCCGCAAAGGAGTATACGCATGAAAGATCGATTCCGCAAATATGCCCGCTGGGCCTGCGCTGCGGCGCTGGCGGCCGGGATCTCCCTGTCGGGCACGACCGGCTCCGTTCTGGCCGCCAGCCCGGAAGATACGCTTGACCGTGCCTGGAAAGCCTTCAACATCGGGCAGTACGCCACCACGCTCCGCCTGGTGCAGCCGCTGGCCAGCGAAGGCAATCCGCGGGCGCAGGTCATGCTGGGCCGCTGCTATGAAAGCGGGCTCGGCGTTGAGCAGAACATGGAGACTGCCGCGCAGTGGTACGCGCTGGCGGCTGAACAGAACGATGTGGAGGCGCAGCTTCTGCTGGCTTATGCCTATCAGTCCGGTATCGGCGTTCCTCAGGACGGATCGCAGGCGCTCCAGTGGATGCAGCGTGCCGCCGACGGCGGACTGCCGGAAGCGGCCTATGCGCTTTCCCAATATTACGCCAAGGGGCGCTTTGTGGAAAAGAATCCGCAAACGGCTTTTGAGTGGGCGCTCAAGGCGGCGCAAGGCGGCTATGGGCAGGCCATGCTCTTTGTCGGCGCCTGCTACGAGCATGGCGTGGGCGTGAATGAAGATCCTGCCCAATCCGCCCAATGGTATGAAAAGGCGCGCAGCGTCGGACTTGAGCCCGATGGCCGGATATTCAATGAAGTACGGGAATACACCCTTGAGCCCGATGACCGGGTAAATGAAATACGGGAATACACCATACCGGCCGATACGCAGGGATCCGGCTGGTAGGCTTGCGCCAGAGGTAACAAAAAAGGAGGGACGCGCCGCGTCCCTCCTTTTTTTGAGCTTTTTCAGCTTGAAACGCTTCGCGTTGCAAGCCATACGGCCTGTCGTTTGTGGAAAAAACGCGATTTTTCCACTTGGTTTTGGCCGGGCGGCACTGTGCCGCCGTCTCGTTCCGAATGGATCAACATGCCGGAGCGGGCCTTTTGCCGCGCAAGAGATTCATGAGCAGGCAAGCCAGGGCGATGATGCACATGACCGGGAAGGTCGTGCCCAGAAAGATGCTTGTGGAGAGCAGCAGTCTGTAGACGATGAAGCCCGCCAGCCAGAGCAGCAGATTGGGCACATTGAGGAGCTGTTCGGTGTCCCTCCGTTTGAAGACAAAAAAGTCCACCAGCAAAATGGCGAAGAGCGGGGCAAAGACCGAACCGATGAAATAGAGGAACTGCTCGTACTGACTCATGGGCACGAACAGCGCCACGAGGGTGCCCAGCGCGCAGACGGTGATACCGACCAGCCGTTCATTGACGCGCGGCGTGATGTTGGCCGCGCTGACGCCGGCGGAGTGAGCGTCCAAAAACGTGTTCGTTACGGTGGAAAAAGCTACGATAAAGAGTCCGGCAACGCCGAGGCCCGCGCCGAGCAGCATTTCGCTGATCTCAGAGGTCCCGGCCAGCAGGGCCGCCCCCAATCCGATGGAAAACATGAGCATACTGCCGAAGAAATAGCCCATGACGCCGATGAGCGTGCCGCTGACGGGGCGCTTGAGCGTGCGGGAATAGTCGGAGATGAGCGGCAGCCAGGACAGGCACATGGTGACGCTCATCTCCACGCCGCTGCCGAAGCTGAGAGCGTCCGTCCGGTCCGTCGCGGCAGGAACGGGAGATGTCCCCACCTTGTAGGCCAGCGCCATGAAACAGCAAAACAAGGCCACGACCACGACGGTATGGATACGGAAAATGGCTTGCAGGCCACGGGATATCCAGATGAGGATCAGCCCGCCGATGAGCAGGCACCAGAGCTTTTCCTGCTCAAAGCCCAGAAGGACACGGGCAATGCCGTCCAGAGCCTTGGCGCCGCAGATGATCATGACCGCCGTCCAGCCCAGCAGCTGCACCATGTTGAGGACGGAAAAGACATAGGAACCATAGCGACCGAAGGATATGCGGAAGGTCGCTGTGGCCGAGAGCCCGCTGCAGGCGCCTGTCAGGCCCGCCAGCATCAGGACGGATGCGCCGATGACATGGCCGAGGAGGATGCTTTGCAGACCTTGCATAAGACCGAGCGGTGCAAGCAGGGTGCCGGTGACGATCTCCGCAATGGAGATGGAAGCGCCAAACCAGAGGATGAAGTGGTTGAAGGTGCTGAACGTACGCGAGTTGCTCACCAGATGATTCTCCTTCTGCAAGAAGCGGGGTTGGTGTCGGCGGTGTCCCCTTGTCCGACCGACAGGTTCCAGGCTGACGGGGACGTGTTGGGCATAGACGCAGACGCGGCGCTTGTCACCCCTTTTTTTTCTTGGGTCATGACTAGCAGAGAGGATTCTCTCTGAGCATCTTGAGGAGGAGTTTGTAGATATCCTCATGACGG
>NZ_CALVHE010000033.1 GCF_944327235.1 uncultured Desulfovibrio sp. | reverse complement strand
CTTGGCAGAAAACCTCCAGCTTCATGTCTGAGCAGAGGGTGAACAACGTATTGACACTCTACACCTAGAGCATTTTCAGTTTGAAACGCTTCGCGTTCCAAACCTATGGCCTGTCGTTTTGCGGAAAAAACGCGGTTTTTCCGCTCACTTTGGGCCGGGCGGCGCTGTGCCGCCACCTCGCGTTTTGCCTTTTTCAGAGGCAAAACGCTCTATCCTGCCGCCCTTCTGATCTCTATGCATCCCAGCCGTAGAGCGCGATCATGAAATACCTTCCCTCCCAGCTCATGTCTTTCCTGCACGAACGCGGGACTCGCCACAATATCGCCATATTGCGACGTTTCAGCCTGACGTTGTTCCTCATGATCGCCGTCTACAGCGTGCTCTTCCACCTCATCATGGAGTACGAGGGGCAGCATCATTCCTGGATCACCGGCGTCTACTGGACACTTACCGTCATGTCCACGCTGGGGTTTGGCGACATCACCTTTACCTCAGACCTTGGCCGTGTTTTTTCCATCATCGTGCTCATGTCCGGGGTCATCTTCTTCCTCATCATGCTGCCGTTCACCTTTATCCAGCATTTTTACATGCCCTGGCTGGAAAGCCAGAAAAAGGATATGGTCCCCCGGCAGCTGCCCCCCGCCACGCACGGCCATGTCATCATCGCCGGCAGCGGCCCCATCACTCTCAACCTTGCCGATGACCTGACGCGCTACGGCGTGCGGAATATCCTGCTGTGCCATGACCCCCAAAGCGGCCTTGAGCTGCTGGAGCAGGGCTACGAAGTGGTGGCCGGGGATCACGACGACGTAAAGACCTACGCCAAATTGCGCGCTGACGCCGCCGCCATGCTGGTGGTGCTGGATACGGACATCCGCTGCACCAACATCGTCTTTTCCGCGCGCGAAGCCGCACCGCGCGTCCCCATCGCCGCCGGTGTGGAAAATCCCGACGCCAGCGACATCCTGCGGCTGGCCGGATGCACGCGCGTTTTCCAGTTCCACAGCGTCCTTGGCAAAGCGCTGGCCCGCCGGGTGCTCAACACGGCCCAGCGGGTGAGCATCATGGGGCGTTTCGGCAATCTTGTGGTGGCCGAGGCTCCGGTCATGCGCAGCAACCTTTCCGGCAAGACCCTGCTGGAATGCGGTCTGCGCGAAAGTACCGGCGTCAACGTGGTGGGGGTCTGGGACCGGGGCGTGTTCCAGCTGCCCCAACTGTCCACCCTGTTCACCGAGAGCTGCGTGCTCGTGGTGGCCGGGACGGAAGCGCAGATCAGGACACTGGACAAGCTCATCAGCGTTCCCCGCCAGAATGCCGAACAAACGCCGGCGGTCATCCTCGGCGGCGGTCGGGTAGGCCTTTCCGTGGCGGCCCATCTGGCGCGGCGGCGTATCCCGGCAGTCATCGTGGACCGTCAGGCCCACATCAATTCCGGCGAAACGCCGCATATCCGCGGGGATGCCTCGGATCTGGCCGTACTGGAAAAGGCGGGGATCCGTACGACGCCCTCCATCATCATCACCACCCACGATGACGACGCCAATATCTACCTGAGCATCTATTGCCGTCGCCTGCGCCCTGATGCCCAGATCCTTTGCCGCGCCTCGCTGGACCGCAACGTCTCCGGCCTGCACAGCGCCGGAGCGGATCAGGTGCTTTCCCTGGCGTCTCTGGTAAGCAGCAGCATCTTCAATATGCTCTCGCCGGACAAGCTGCTCATGATCAACGAACGCCTTTCCATCTTCCGCTACACCATCCGCGGAGCACTGGCCGGAAAGAGCCTGAAGGACTGCGGCATCCGCAACAAGACGCAGTGCAGTGTGCTGGCCATCCGCGGCGCGGACGGCTCCATGCACGTCAATCCGCCGCCGAGCCATATATTTGCGCTCCGGGATGCTCTCTATCTCATCGGTGACTCGGAAGCGGAAGACAAGTTCCGAGCCCATTACGGCATAGACGAAGATATCGGCACGCACGATGTGGACTTGAGCTGATGCCGTCCGGCGGTATCCTCTGCAGCACACAACCGGCTCCCTTGTGAGGTTTTCCATGACGTCCGCCTTTCAAAAACGCCTGGAGGAAGGCATACAGCAGCGTTTGTCCTCGCGGAAATATCGCTATGTGGACAACAGCTATGCCTATTATACCCACCCCTGCGAAGAAAACACGCGGGAAGACAAGGACTGGTTCGCGCAATATCCGGACATCTCCCCCGCGGTCTTCATGGCGACCCATGTGCAGGCAATCGCTCGCCAGGTGCTGACCAAGAGTACGCTCTATGCTCTGCTTGCCGACCGGCATTCACGGGATACGCTGCTTCTGGTCGCGCTCTATGCCCTGCTGGGGCATCGCTTTGTCCGCTTTCCCTACTTTGCGCCCGACGCTCCGGCGCGGCGGCAGGCCCTGCATGCCCGCTGCCTTGTCGCGGAGGAAGACCCCTCCATGCGAGAGGCCCTTGCCCGCGACGCCTTCGGGGTCGGCTCCCGTCTGAATCGCTACCGGACACACATGGCCGGGGAAGAGGTCAGTTTTTACGGCACCGGCGAGTTTCTGTATCAGCTTGAGGCCTTTCCGCCCTATCGCTATGCTGCGGGAACAATCCTTGTGGATGTGCAGCGGGGCGATCATGTCATTGACTGCGGCGCCTGCTACGGAGATACGGCCCTGCTCTTTGCCGCAAAGGCCGGTGAAGACGGCAAGGTGCTTTCCTTTGAACCGCATCCGGGAATAGGGCAGCTCTTTCTCCGCAACAGGGATATGAACCCCCGCCTTGCCCGGCGAATGACCTTATTATCCGCAGCCACCGGCGAAACGGCAGGCGGTACGGCCGCCTTCTCCCTGTGCGGGCCGGGCAGCCACCTCGAACACCACAATCCCCGCCTGCAACGGGCGGAAATTCCGGTAACGAGCATTGATGCCGAAGTGGACCGGCAGGGCTGGTCACGTGTGGACTTTATCAAGATGGATGTGGAGGGCGCAGAGCTTTCCACTCTCAAGGGCGCGGAGCTCACTCTGCGCCGCTTCCGTCCCCGGCTTGCCGTCTGTCTGTACCACAGTCCGGAGGATTTTTTCCGCATTCCGCGTTTTCTGGTGGAATGCGACCTCGGCTACCGCTTTTATCTGGAACATCATTTTATGAACGGCTGGGAAACCGTCCTCTACGCCGTGCCTGCTGCGGCCTGCTGACGCAAGGCTCACTTATTTTCTGAGGGTATAAAGCCATCTCATACCAAACAGAATTTTTATGGAACGAAAAATTATTTCTTATACCTTTGTCTTTTTGCGTATTTTCAAATTTGAAATACTTGACAACACCTTCAGCACAAAGTAAAAATATATTAAAAACTATATTAGAGCGTTTTATTCTTGAAAAGAATATAACGCGAGGAGGCGGCACGCGCCGCCCGGCCAAAGTGAACGGAAAAACCGCGCTTTTTTGGGAAACACCAAGCCGTATGGTTTGAAACGCTTGGCGTTTCAAACGAAAAATGCTCTAGGATAACAAGCCTATGCCATGCCCTATTTGTGGTATCGAAACACTAGAGGGAATCCCTTTATCTAATGGAAATATTTTACATGACGCATGCTATAGGAGTATGACTACCAGACTTTCTGAATTGTCTTTTCAAATTGATAGCCTAAGTAAATCAAAAAAAATTCTCGAACTAAAACTAAATAAATCCTCAGGATTTTTTGAAAGCATACTAAGAACTATCTTTGGTGGGGATAGCCCAGAATCAATCAGCTCTGAATTAAAATCAACTGAAAAATTATTAGAAAGCATCTCTAGTGACTACTTAAAATTAAAAATTTCAATTACAAATATTTACGACCTATGGACTTCTTATCCTCCAGATTGGGATAAAAGAGTTTTTGAAATAAAAAAGCTATACTTTGGATGTTGCTCACAATGCGGATCATATAAGAATCTTCACGTCCATCACAAAATTCCGCTAGGTCGTGGTGGCAGCAATAACATTGAAAATCTTATTTTACTTTGTGAAAATTGTCATAAAAAAGCTCACAACACAGATTCGTTTATAGATAAAAATTTTAGCCAAGCATTTGGAGAAAAAATAAAAAAAATAAGTTATGCTATAGACAAGAAAAGAAATATACAGTTTCTTTATAAGAAACCAACAGACTCAAATTATGGCAAAAGAATTATAACACCAAATAGACTTAAGCAGGTAGCACATCGGAAAACAAACGGAAACACACTATGTGTTGAAGCTTTTTGTTACACTCGAAATGAAAACAGAACATTTGCCTTAAAAAGAATGAAAAATTTGACTATTTTATAAACTTAAAAATAGACGACATAAGGCTACAAGATTAGAAATACATATTAATTCATTCGCAACTGCGCACGTTGCTTACCCGGCGCTGCATGTCCATATCCCGCTCCGCGACCTCTATCCGAGAGGTAAATATGCGGTATCCGCCCGCTTCAGTCATCCTGCTTCCTCCGTGCGCCGCCCTCCTCAATGACGGCAGGCTCGCCGCTCAGGGGCAGACGCCCCGTGCGGATGAAGGCATCCACCAGCCCGAACACCAGTTCATTGCCGCAGAAGCGTCCCCGGGCGATGTTCTCCCGGAAACGGGGCAGGTTTGCCTCGAACGTCCGCAGCAATTCCGGCGAGAGGTGCAGCATGTCGGCCTGCATGCCGTAGCCGAGCCGTTCGATATAGAGCGCATTGAAGCGCTGCTCCACCATGGCCTTGAGCGGAAGGGTGAGAATGGGCTTGCCCAGATGCAGCGCCTCGGTCATGAGAGTGTGCCCTCCCCCCTGAATGACGTAGGAACAGCCTTCCAGCAGACGCAGGAAGCCCTCTTCGCTTTTCTGCATGAAGATGACATTGCCTTCCCGCCCTTCCGTCCGGTCATAGCCGTAGACATAACAAGTACGCGTGGTGGACTGCCGCAAAAAGTCGATGAGCGCACGATGGGTGGAATTGCTCTGGTACACGAGCACATGGCCGTCATCACGCGGCGCAAGCTGCAGCACCCTGTCCCGCAGGATGGGCGGCACCACCCGGGCCCGGTAGCGCGGCAGCACCGGCGGCTGATAAAAGGAAACGATGAGATTGTCTCCGGTGGGACGGAAGAGATAGCGCGGCGTCAGCCCCTGCAAAAAGGCGTCCCACCACATGTTTGCGGGCAAATCATGACGGCAGCAGGTGATGACGTGCTGATGATCCAGCGTCAGACAGGGAAGGCCGGTACGCTCAGCGGCCCGCGGCACGAAATACTCCAGATCGGTCATGCAGACATCGGGCTGGAATTCGTCCATGATGCGCAGCACCGCCTCCACATGACGTTGCCGATGCAGCAGCAGAGGGACGGCACGGCGGACAGTGGCCGCCAGATCCACCTGATAGTTCTTGAATACCGTCCCCAGATTGGGGATGCGGCGTACGGGGAACTCCGGCTCCAGGACGCGCGGCGCGTCATCATTGGCGATGAAGAGGAATTCATGCCCGCCGAGCCGCCGCGCGATGGTCAAGCCCCGCATGGCGTGTCCGTGTCCCGTGCCGTGGATGCCATATAAGATGCGCGCCATGCCGCCTCCCTTTCCAAAAGCAGCGCCAGCGGCCGACCGTCACGCCCTCTGACCGCAGGCGGGATAATGATTGCCGACCCTAGCAGCGGGGCGCGGCCTCCGTCAACACGCCCTTGCTCTTGAGGCGTGAATTGGGCATACTCCTCCGACAGGAGCCATTTATGAACGTCCGCAAGATTCGTGAAGACCTCGGCCGGGCCCGCGCCTGCCTCAAACGCAACGAGACGCCGCGCGCCCTTTACCTCATCGTCACCGCCTTCAAGGAGACCGGAAGCAATCCGCCCATGGACCTGCGCGGCGACTTCCGGGAAACCATCACGGCCCTGGCCAAGGACGAGGATTTCCGACGGGAATATCCCGGTCCGCTCGCCTATCAGCCCGGCAATGAACGCGACCTCTGCAATCTGCTCGTCAAGCTCTATAAATCCATACAGGGGCAGGAGAAGCAGGAGGACTACGAGACCACCCTGCAGCGCAAGCTGGGGCTGGATCACTGCCTCAAGGAAGGACGCGCCCTGCTGGCGCAAGGCAAGGCATCGGAAGCCGACGCCGTATTCATGGACGGGCTCAAGAACTTCCGCAACGAGCAGGCCGTGTTCGGTCTCATGGCCAAGGCGCACATGGAAGCCGGCGAGTACGTGCGGGCCCTCGGCTATATCAAGAAGGGCCTGAGCTACGTGAAGGACGACCCCACCCTGCTCGAACTTGGCCAGATCTGCCTGCGCAAGCGTGAAGAAATGAAACGCTGAGGCCGTATCTCGCCCGGATACGGCGGGCCGCTTGTCAGCCGTCTGGAAAAAGTCTAAAGTTTTGCCTCTTTCTTCCCTTCACTTTCAACGAGGCAAAGCATGGACATCGTGCGGTACATACATGCGGCCGACCTGCATCTGGACACCCCGTTTCAGGGCCTTGCCCGCGAGGCCGCCCAGAGCGGTCATCTCTCGCGGATCATGCAGGACGCCACCTTCACCGCGTTGGAGCGCCTTTTCCGTTTTTGTGAAGAAAAACGCCCGGACTTCCTTGTACTGGCGGGCGACATCTACAATCAGGAAAACTACAGCGCCAAGGCGCAGCTCGCCCTGCGGGACGGCTGCCGACGGCTCGATGCGCTCGGCATCCGGGTATTCATGGCCCACGGCAACCATGACCCGCTCTCTTCCCGGCTCACGGCCATCCACTGGCCGGAGAACGTCACCGTGTTCGGGCCGGATGTGGAGAGCCGCCTTCTGGAAAAGGACGGGCGCCCTCTGGCCCTCATCCACGGCATAAGCCACGCCGGTTCCCGCGAAAACCGCAATCTTGCCCAGCTTTTCCGCCGAGACGACACGCAGGATGTCTTTCAGCTCGGCGTCCTGCACTGCACCGTGGAAGGCGAGACCAAAAGCGACCGCTACGCCCCCTGCTCGCTGGACGATCTGCGCCGCAGTCGTCTGGACGCCTGGGCTCTGGGGCATATCCATCAGCGCCGACAATGGGAAGAAGAGACCTTCATTGCCTATAGCGGCAATGCACAGGGCCTGCACATCAACGAAACGGGGCCGCGCGGCTGCCTGCTGGTCACGGCCTGTCCCCGTGAGGGCGGCTGGCGCTGCGAGAGCGAATTCCTGCGCCTCGGCCCGGTGGAATGGCAAAAACTGGATCTGCCGCTCGATGCGGTGGACAGTCTGGACGCGCTGGAAGACCGGCTTACCCGCCTTCTGGAAGAGAGCGCCCGTGCGCTTGACGGCAGCTGTGAAGCCATCATCGCCCGCGTGACCCTCACCGGGCGGACGCCGCTGGACGAACAGCTGCGAAAGGCCGAGGTCTGCGCCGATCTTCAGGAACGTCTGCTGCATCTGGCCGCCAATTCGCCGCGCATCTGGCTCAAGGATCTGCTGGTGGAGACCCGTCCCCTGCTGGACGAGGCCGAATACCGCCGCCGCGAAGACCTGCTTGGCGAGACCATGCGTCTCATCGACGAGATGCGCCGCCACCCCGAACAATTTGCCGAGCTTGGCGAGACAGCCCTTGCGCCGCTCTTCGCCCATGCCCGTATGCGCAAGGCCCTTGCCCCGCCGGATACGGAAGAAAGCCGCCGCCTGCTGGACGAGGCCCAGCGTCTGTGCATCGACATGCTGGAGGTCCGCTGATGTATATCAACTCTTTCCATATCGACGGATTCGGCATTTTCGCGGACGTGCAGGTCGATAATCTGCCGCCGGGCCTGACGGTCTTCCTGGGCGAGAACGAAGCCGGGAAGTCCACCTGTCTCGAATTTTTGCGCACCATGCTCGTGGGCTACCCCAATGCCCGCAGCCGCGAAGCGCGCCGCATCCCGCCGCCTCTGCGCGGCGGACAACCCGGCGGGAGCCTGAACCTCATCAGCGAGGAACAGGGAGAGATCCATCTGACCCGGCGGCCCGGACAGGACGGCGGCGTGCTGACCCTCAGCAATGCCGACGGCGATCCGCTGGAAAGCACCCTGCTCCAGCAACTGCTTTTCGGCATCAATCGAGATGTCTATCGCAATGTCTTCGGCTTCAGCCTCAACGAGCTGCAGACGTTCGAGAGCCTTTCCGGCGACGGCGTGCGCAACGCGCTGTACGGCGCCAGTTTCGGCGCGGGCCTGCGGTCGCCCGTGGACGCCCTGCGGGAGCTGGACAGCCGCAAGGACGCCCTCTTCCGGGCCAGCGCCAGCAAGCCCCGCCTCAATGAGGAGCTGACGGCGCTTGAGAAGTTGCGCGGCGAGATCCAGGCCGTCAGCGAAGAATCGGCCGGTTACGACCAGCTGGCGACCACTCTCAATGAAAAAAAGCAGACGCTCGCCGCTCTGCGTGAACGGCGCGAAGCGGTGGACGACGAACGCCGCCGCGTGGAACGCCGTCTCAACGTCTGGCAGCAGTGGGACGAATGGCGCAAATGCGGCCTGCGGCTGGAAGCCTACCCCGCCGTCAGCGCCGGTTTCCCCGAAGACGGCCCAGCCCGCCTCGCCCGCGCGCAGGAAGCGCGCGAGACCTGCGAACGCCAAACGGCCGCCCAGCAGGAGAAGCTTTCCCGACTGCGGGAGCAACGCGACGCCTTGCAGGAAGATGCCCGACTGCTGGAAGCCCTGCCCCGTCTGCGGGCACTGGCTGAACGCAAGAGCGGCTATCGGCAGGCCCAGCTGGCCCAGCCCCGCCTGCGGGGCGAACAGGAACGCGCCGATGCCGATCTTGCCCGCGAGCTGGAGCGGCTCGGTCCCGGCTGGGACTGTGACCGTATCCGGCAGACGGATCGCGGCATCTTTGCCGACAAGGATCTGGAACGTCAGGCCCGCGAGCTGAATGCCGCGGATTCCACGCATCAGGCCGCAGTGGATACGCTCGACCGTCTCAACCGTGACGTGGAGCTCTGCCGACGAGACATCACCTCCGCCACAGCCGCGCTTGAACTTCTGCCCGACCCGGCGGCCGCTCTGGGAGAGTCCGACCGCGACCGCCTGCGGCAGACGCTCGTCCTGCTGGAGGAAGGCCGCCAGCGCCTGCCCGCGCGAGAACGGGCGGTACAGCAGGCCCGGCATACGTTTGAACGTGCGCAGGAACGGCTCAAACTGGAAGCGGACGATCCGCGCGGTGCGCTGGATGCCCTGCTGAGCAAGCGTGAGGAAGCGCTGGCTCTGGCCCGCGAGGTCCAGACCAGCATCGACAGCGCCGCCGAGGCCGCACGGTCCGTACAGCAGGCCGAAGAACAGGCCGATATGCTGCGTGCCCGGCTGGAACAGCTGCGGGAAGAACAGCGCAGCAGCAACGGCCCCAGCCGCGAGGCCCTCGACAACCGCAGCAGCGCCCTGCGTTCGTTGCGCGCTCTTTCCGCCTCACTGGAAACGGAGCAGGAACGCCTCAAGGAACTGAGCGACCGCCTCAATGCCGAAAAGGAACCCGCCGCCGTCAAGAATATGGCCCTGCTCGTACTGGGGGGCATCATCATGCTGCTGGGCGTCTGCATCCTTGTGGGACACTGGCAGTTCGGTCTGGAAAGCCTTGCCATCACTGAAAACCTGCACCTGCCCATGACGCTCTGGTCCGGCTACCTCGTGCTGGTCTGCGGAGCCATGGCTGTGGGAGGCGGCCTGCCGAGGCGCAACGGCCCCGAGGCCAAGCGCCTGCGTCAGGAACGCCTGCAGCTGGAAAGCCGCCGCGAGACCTGCGCCCTCCACGTTGCCGAACTGGGCGACAAGGCCCGCAAGCTCTGTCAGGAAGCGGGCGTGGACAGCATGGATCCCGAAACGCTGGAAGCTGTGGAAGTCATGCTGGAGCGCAAGCGGGAACAATGCTTCAATCAGGAGCGCAGCCACAAGGAAGCCGAAGAGCTGCAACGCGAGATCGGCCATGCCCGCACCCGCATCGCTGAGCTGCAGTCCAAAGCCCATGAGATGCAGGCCGCGGTGCAGCGTATCCGCCGTCGCTGGCAGGATTTCATGAGTATGCTGCGGGTGGTCAACGTCCCCGCGCCGGAAAGCGCCGAAAGTTTCTTTGCCCGCGCCGAGTCGGCCCGCGCCGCCTGGGATGCCGTGGAGAATGCGCAGGCGGAGCTGGAAGGCCAGCGCGCCGACCTTGCGCAGTACGAAAGCGCTCTGCGGGCCTTCGCTCCCGTACAGGACTGCCTGCACGAGCCGCGCGATCTGCCTGCCCTGCTGGACGCCGTCCGTCAGGTGCTGGAATCCTGCCGCGAGGCTGACGCCGCCCGAGAACAGCGCATCAAGGCGACCGCCACCCTGCAGCATCATAAAGACGAGCTGGAGCGCATCCAGAGCCGACAGGCCGAGGCTTCCGAGGCGCTGGCTCAGGCCCAGACCCGCCTTGAAGCGGCTCGCCGCGACTGGGGCGAATGCCTTTCCGGTCTGGGACTGGGTGAGGATCTCGATCCTGAGACCGTCCGCAAGGCCCTGCAGTGCATGGATACCTGTCTTTCGCTCGATGCCGCCTGCCAGCGGCTTGCGGCGGAGCTGGCCCAGAATGAGCAGGAAATGGCAGCCTTGCGGCAACCGCTGGAACAGCTGCTGGCGGAGCTCTCCCGGCCTCTGCCCCGTGATGAAGAAGGAAAGATCGACTGGCTCGGCGCGCTGGACAGCACGCTGGAAGCCGCCGAACGGGCCGCGGAAGTGGATGGTGAAGCCCGCCGACTCGACAGTCTGCTGGCCGAGCAGGACGCCGAACTGCGCGCCGCCTCCGCCGCGCTGGAGGAGGCGCGGCACGGGGAGGCCACTCTGCTGCATATGGCCGAAGCGGCCGATGCCGACGAATTCCTGCGGCTGGCCGCCGTGCTGTCCCAAAGCCGGGAGACGCAGCGTCTGCGCGACAGTCTGCAGGAAAATCTGCGCATCGCCGCAGGCAATCAGCCGTTCGAGGCCTTCCTCGCCTCCTTTGAGGAGGAAGACCACGACGCTCAGGAAAGCCGCTGTGCCGCACTGAATGCGGAACTGCGGGATATCCGCGAGCAGGAAGAACGTCTTTCGGACGAAGTGGGCAGCCTCACGGCCCGCGTCAACGGTCTTACCGGTACGGATACGCTGGCCCGCCTGCGGCAGCAGGAAGCCCTTTCTCTGGAAAGTATGCGCCGTCTGGCCCTGCAATGGAGCGCTCTGGCTTTGGCCCGCGAACTCCTCATGCGTGCCAAGAACACCTTTGAGCGGGAGCGGCAGCCGCAGGTCATCCGGCTGGCGTCCAGCATCTTTGCCTCCATCACCGGCGGCAACTGGCGAGGCATCAATGCCTCGCTGGATGACACCAGCCTGCACATCCTGCCCCATTACGGCGAGGCCATCAGCCCCGAAGCCCTCAGCCGCGGCACGCAGGAACAGGCCTATCTGGCCCTGCGTCTGGCCTATATCCAGAATCACGCGGAGCGGGCAACGCCCCTGCCGGTCATCATGGACGATGTGCTGGTCAACTTCGATCCGCAGCGGGCCGCACGGGCCGCGCGTACCTTCATCGAACTCTCCGAAGGCCGTCACGGCCGCCCGCATCAGCTCCTCTACTTTACCTGTCATCCGCACATGGCGGACATGCTGCGGGAAGCGCAGCCGCATTGTGCCGTCTTCCGGGTGGAGAACGGCAGCATCACCCGCCAGTAGACGAAAAGCGGCAGAACAGCAGAACAGCGCAGCCCGAACGGTTTTTGCCGTTCGGGCTGTTTCACATCATGGCCGCCCAACCTTTCCGTGGACGACCCTCCAAAGCGTGCCGGCGCTTATTCCTGCCAGAGGAAGGTAAAGACCTGTTCCGTATCAGGATGCAGGCTCATGTGGACGGGGCAGGTACGGGCCGCCCGCTCGATGGAGGCTTTTTCCTTGTCCGAATAGGCGCGCTTCGGCATGATGAAGGTCACTTCCAGCTTGCCGATGCGGCGCGGGTCGGCATTCATGGTCTTGGTCACTTCCATTTTCATGCCGCTCACGTCCACGTTATGCGCCTGAGCATAAATGCCGATGATGGTCATGGCGCACGCCCCCAGCGCCGCCCCCACCATGTCCGTGGGCGAGAAGGCTTCGCCCTTGCCGTGATTGTCCACCGGAGCGTCGGTCGTGATGGTGGCCCCGCTCTGCTCGTGCCGCAGTTCCACCCGCAGATCCCCAAGATAGGTTCCTGTTGCCGTTGCCATGCTGTCCTCCTGGGTACAGGGATAAAAATATGTTGCCATCTTTTCTGACTCGATATCACGAGATCCGTGCCGGGATTGTTCCCGCCGCCTGTTCCGCGTTTCAGGGCCGAGTATGCCAGCTGTTGTCTTTCTGACCGGCAAACCGAACAGAAAACATGGAAACAGCGTCAGCTTGCCAAAGTCATGGCCGGAGGTCGAGCAAAATATCCCCTTCTCCGAACATGGCGTACCAAAGCCGTTCCGGGAAACGACTTGTCAACATACCGTAAACCCATTAGAAAAATGTCATCTTTCCGAAAGCACAGCCATTGAGGCCATTCCTGCCGGGAGAACTCGGAAAGCCTTACGGCAAAATCCCGGCGAGCTTTTCCAGCAAGGAGATATCCATGTATCCTGTCCGTGTGCTGACGCTGCTTATCCTGTGTTTCATGCTCGCGGGGCATGTCGTCCCTCTCGCTGCGGAAGGTCAGCCCGACATCGTCGGCCTTTCCCTCGGCATCACGCTCTCAGAGGCGGAACAGAAGATCAAAGCTGCTGATCCGGCGTTTGAGATCAAGGCTCTCAAGGATAAAAGCGGCACGGTCTGCGGATATGAAGCCTGCCGCACCGACAAAAAATCCATGACCATGACCGGGCCGCGCCTCGAAGAGCAGATCATCGTCCTTGCCGGCAAGAATGGTCTGGTGAACACCGTCGCAAGAAGTCAGCAGCAACCCGCTGACAGCGGTCTGCTGCCGGAGACGCTGGACGCTGCCCTGCGCGAGAAGTACGGAGAACCGAGCCTGCAGCGCGTTCAAAAATGGGATCGCATCATGGCTTGGGCGCATGACAGCAATGGCAATCCGATAAAGGATATCTCTCCCTATCTGGCACGTCCGAGCGACAAGCCCCAGCAGCCAAGCTCGTGGGGCAGTGTTACCCTGTCCCGCCTGACGGAAGCGCATATGCTGGCCCCCAAAAAGCTGCCGCAGGATGGGGGTACGCTCATCCTTGCGCGCTTCGGCCTGAAATCACCGGGAGGATCTCCTGACGCCACCATGCGCGTGACCGCTTTTTCTGTCAGCATGTTCGATATGGCTGCCCTCTATGCCGATACCGTTGCCGACAAAGAAGACCAGACGCGCCGGCAGCGCGAACAATACGAAAAGGACAAGGCAAACAAGCCGACGCTGTAGATATTGCCGTGCGGCCAGCGGGACAAAAGGGGAAAAACGGCAGCGTCCGTTTCGATCCCGCTTTTCCCGCCGCCGCAGGGAGAGTTACTGCTTTGCTCTCGGAAAAATATGCACGGCAAACGTCTGGATCTGGAGGACGGAGAGACACGAGCGTCATGACTCGCGCTGCGTTGGTATGCTTGCCCCTCCCACTGCGGCGCCTGTTAGGGTCTGATAACGCTCTTCACTGCTTGTTTGGGAGAAGGCTCCCCTCGCTCAGCTGTCGATGCCCATAGCTTCCTGCGTCGCAAAAGGCACGGCCTGCGGCCGCCTTTTGGTCGCTCCCTTCCCCCAAGCCCCCTTCCCCAGCGCGCTTTTACTGTGAAATGACAGGAATAGGAGACAAGCCCACCCCCAAAGGGGCGTGTTGCAAATTATTTACTGCCCCCTAGGGCCTGTTAACACAAAATTTTCAAACAATTTCAATATATAATCCAAACAGACAGTATACACGCCGCTTGCTTTTGGGACGAGAGTGCCTCGTGTCTTTGACTCTTCCCATGGTAAAAGCGCGCTGGGGAAGGGATGGGGGGCTTGGGGGGAAGGGAAACCTGCTCCCGCGCTGGCGGAGGAGGTTCCCTTCCCCCCAAACAGGTAACGAATAGTGTAACAGGCCCTAACCGAACACGCCGTCCTGCCAGAGCACACGCAGACCGATGGCCAGCAGTACCAGGCCGCCGATGAGTCCTGCCCAGCGCTGCAGAGCGGCCATACCGGCAAGTACCCGGCCGAGATGCAGTCCGGCGGCCGAAATAAGCGCACAGGTCAGACCGATGATGACGGCGGGCCGCCAGATGGGCGTACCGGTCATGGCAAAGGTCAACCCCACTGCCAGCGCGTCGATGCTGGTGGCCACAGCCAGCACAAGCAGCGTCTTCCAGCCCAAGGGCGATCCTGAGCACTCCGCCGCCGCTTCGGGGGCCTCCCCTCCGTGCTGATGGAATTCCTTCCAGGCGCCGCGCAGCATGTTGCCGCCCACCCAGGCCAGCAGGATAAAGGCGATCCAGTGATCCCAGGCCTCGATATAGCTGTGGACGGACTGCCCCAGCAGCCAGCCCACTACCGGCATGAAAAACTGGAAAAAACCGAACGCGCCGCCGATGCGGCAATAGTGCTCCCAGCGGATGGGTCGCAAGGCGCAGCCGGAAGCGACGGCAACGGCAAAGGCGTCCAGCGAGAGGGCAACGGCAAGAAGAAGCACGGCAAGGAGCGACATGGACTCTCCATAACTGATAGGGGACTGATACGCCTCGGAGGGGGCTTTTTGCCGCCGGATGCGGCAGATATCGAAGGCTTCAACGAGTCAAAAGGAAGCTTTCATCCAAAAGTCTGTAGAGCTCGTCATCCGGGAAGGAACCGTCAAGAGCAAGGCTGATCCAATGGCGCTTGTTCATGTGATAGGCCGGAAAGGCTCCCGCAACGCCGCTGAGCAGCATGTCCGGCGCCAAGGGAGTCTTCACGTTGATCACATCCACCTCCCCTGTCCCGGGTAGATGCAGGCAGCGCGCCCGCACATTCATGAGCACGCCATACCATTTTCCGTTGTCCGCATGGCGCAGGACGGCATAGCGAGGCTGGCGCGGCCAAAGAAATTCCGGCGATGTGGCATACTTCACTTTTGCGTAGGCCAGCAGGCTCTCACGATCTGCCATCCCCATTCTCCTCTGCCCTTGTCGTCGGTCGTCAACGCCTGGCAAGGGCCGCAAAGCGACGCATGGTCAGATGACAGATGCCCACGGCCAAAGCGTCGGAAGTATCCAGCGCCCAGCCTTCGCCGCGCACGTTGAGCAGACGACGCACCATAAAGGCGACCTGCTCCTTTTCGGCGCGCCCTGTGCCCACCAGCGCCTTTTTGACGAGGGTCGGCGCATAGTCGCTGACAGGGATGCCGCAGGCGGCGCAGGCCGCCACGGCAACGCCGCGAGCCTGTCCCAGCTTGAGGGCGCTGGCGGCATTCTGGGCGGTAAAGACCTGCTCGATGGCTGCCTCGGCGGGAGAATGACGACGGACGACAGCGGCCAGCTCCGTAAAAATGCGGGCAAGCCGGGCGGAAAAAGCGGCATTGCCGCCGGAGGCCGTACGGATGATGCCGCAATCCACCAGCGTCAGGACGCCCGATGTTTCCCGGATGACGCCCCAGCCTGTACGCTGCGATCCGGGGTCGATGCCGATGATGGTCAGGGGATGACCGGGCTGTTCTCTGCGCGCGGACAAAAGCGTCTCCTCTCCGCATCAGACATGCCTTCCCATCGCGGGAAGGGAAAAAGAAGGCCGGGAGGAGGCGTATGCCCCTTCCCGGAAACATCTGTCATGCGGTGACGCCGTTAGTCCGTGGCCATGTCGTCGGGGAAGTCCACGTTGGCAAAGACGTTCTGCACGTCGTCGTTATCATCCAGCGCGTCCATGAGCCGCAGCACCTTCTGGCCCATGTCGGCATCCACGGCCACGAGATTCTGCGGCACCATGGCCAGCTCGGCGCTCTGCATGGCGATGCCCGCGGCTTCCAGAGCATCGCGCACGGCGGCAAAGTCGGCCATGGCGGTCTGGATGGTCCAGACATCGTCATCATCCACCACATCATCGGCGCCGGCTTCCACGGCGGCCTCCATGATCTTGTCCTCGGCGTAGGCGTTCTTGTCCACGGTGATGACGCCCTTGCGGTCGAACATCCAGCTCACGCTGCCGTTTTCCCCCATGTTGCCGCCGTGCTTGGTGAAGAGGTGGCGCACTTCAGCCACAGTGCGGTTCTTATTGTCGGTGGCCACTTCCACCATGATGGCGATGCCGCCGGGGCCGTAGCCCTCGTAAAAGGCTTCGGTCAGGTCGCCGCCCGCGTCCTCGCCCGTGCCCTTGCGGATGGCGGCCTCGATCTTGTCCTTGGGCAGGTTCACAGCCTTGGCCGCGGCAATGGCCGCACGCAAACGGGGGTTGCCCGCCGGATCGCCGCCGTTCTTGGCGGCGATGATGATTTCCTTGGCGGCCTTGGTGAAGACCTTGCCGCGCTTGGCGTCCTGACGGCCCTTGCGGTGCTGGATATTGGCCCATTTGCTATGCCCAGACATACAACCTCCGAAACTTGGTGACTTGTGACCGCCCGTGCGGTCAGGTGAAATGGACGAAAAAAGCGGCACACCGGCACCGGTGCGCCCAAATGCCGGAGCCTTCCCCGTATGGGGAGCAGGCCCTATGCTTCTCCGGGATCGGGAGCCGCCGGACCGGCGCTCGCCGCAGCGTCAGCGGCCGGACCGGCCGCCGGAGAGGCCGCCCTGAAGCCCATGCCGACAAAGAAGGTCTCCTTGCTTTCGGCACGGGAACTCTTGGGCTTGAAAGACTTGACGGAACGGAAGGCCTTGCGCATGGGCTGCAGGAGCTCCTGCACATCCGGCCCCATGAAAATCTTGACGACGAAGCTGCCCCCCGCCTTGAGGTGCAGACAGGCCACGTTCAGCGCCTCGCAGGCCAGTTCCAGCGAACGGGCCTGGTCGGTGAACTTCGTCCCTGTGGTGCGCGGGGCCATATCGCTCATGACCACGTCAAACGGCCCCTTTTCCGCAAGCAGGGCCTCGAATTCGGGAGAACGCTGGAACACGTCCTCCTGCAGGAAGGTCACCTGCGGCGGGAAGGCCGTCTCCGTCGTCTGGATGTCGCAGCCCAGCACGAGACCGCGCGGCCCGATACGCTCGGCCGCGCCCAAAGACCAGGAACCGGGGGCCGCGCCCAGATCGAGTACGCGCATACCCTGACGAAAGAGCTTGAATTTGCCGTCCAATTCCTTCAACTTGTAGACGGAACGGGCGGGATAGTTCTCTCGCTTGGCCTTGAGGAAATAGTGATCGCGATATTCTTTCATAGGATTTGTCGGCAGGTAGTTTACTCTTTTTTTTGTCCGCCGCCAAGTCCTGATTTTTCTCCCTGCGCCTCCGCCGGATCGCAGCCGCACCGCCATGCCACAAAAAACGCTCTCTGCTCCTGACGCTGTGGACGCAACGTCGCCGCGCCCGCAACGCCCCCGCCTGCCGGACTGGAACGGCAGCCCTGTCAGTCTGCCTGCGGAAGCGGCCGCATGGCAGGAGATCGCGCCCGCTCCGACTGCCGAAGCGCCGACCCTGCTGCTTGGTCTGGGGCCGGATGCCGTGGTCGCGCCCCTTGCCGCTGCCGGACCGGACGCCGGGCCTTTTTTTTGGCTGGAGGCCCCGGAGATGCTGGACTGGCGGCAGGCCCGTCGTCTGCCCCTGCCCGATGCCGCCCATGCCCGCCCAGTCTCCGAAGCGGCGGCCGGAACACTGGCGCAACGTTGCCGCGTCCTGTTCTATCAGCCGGGTATGCGTCTCTTTCCCCGCTTCTGGGGACCACTTCTGGGCCGCCTGGATGCCGCACGCCTGCACGACGATCGCCGCGCCTCTTCTCCGTCCGACGTTCCGGCTCTTGTCCTGCCGGGTGATGCGCACACCCTGCTGCATCAGGAGCTTTGCGCCGCGGCCGCGGCCCTTCGCCTGCCCGTCATGTCCTGGCCCGCCCGCGTCGAACAGCCACAACAGATCTCCGCGCTCCTGCGGCGTCTGGCCGACTTGCCCGGTAGCCGGCCGCCGCTCTTCCTCTCCGTCAATCTGCGCGGGCTGGATCAACAGGGGCGCATCGCCCACGCCTGTCGGGCGCTGGGCATCCGTCTGGCCATCTGGTTCGTGGACATGCCGTGGCATGTGCTCTCCAGTCTGCGCCTGCCCTGGTGGCGGGACTTCCCCCTCTTCGCGACGGATGCGAGCTTTCTTGCGCCGTTGCGGGATGCCGGGGCGCGTCAGGCGGATCTCCTGCCGCTGGCGGCGGCACGGCACATGTGGTTGCCGCCGTCCGATACGCCGCCATCCCTGCCGCCGCTCTTCGTGGGACGCGCCTCCTTTCCCGATCATGCGCGCTTCTTTGCCGCCGCCCATCCCGCGAAGGCCGACCTCGCTCTGGCGGAACATATGCTGATACAGGCACATGAGGCACAGGCCCCGCTGCCCCACATCCACTGGTGGCAGCACAGACTGGGCGCGCGGGGCTGGCCGGGCATGGCCATCCGTCAGGCAGGCGCGGGAGCGGACGCCTGCTCGCGCCGCCGCCGCGCGGACTGGCTGGCAGCGGCCGTGCGCGCAGGCTTCGTCCTTTGCGGCGATGCGGCCTGGTCCACCCTCCTGCCCGGCACGACCGTACTGCCGCCGGTGGATTATTACGGCAGTCTCCCCGCGCTTTACGCCCGCTCCGAGGCTGTGCTCAACGTGACGAGCCTGTTGCTGCCCCATAGCCTGAGCCAGCGTCACTTCGACGTCTGGGCGGCGGGCGGCGTGCTCTTGAGCGATCCCACGCCGGGGCTTGACCTTTTTCCCGCGGAACTGGTCCGCCCCATGCGACTGACGACGCCCGACGAACTGCCCGCGCGATTGGCGGCCCTGCGGCGCTGCCCGGATGAACGGGCCGCCCTTTCCGCAGCCTGGCGCAGAGAACTTCGCGCCCACCACACTTACGGACACCGCCTGCAAACGCTTCTGCGGACCGTCGACTGACGGCTTCTTCCCACGTGCGGTAACCTTTCACATTCCGTCACTATTTACCGCTTGGCAGCAGGCAGGCCCTTTGCTACACTTATTCGATACACTTGCCGTATCTCCTGATCCCGTTATGACAAAAAGCGCCTGTTTTCCCCGCATCCTCTATCTGCTGGCCGTCCTGGCCTGCTACCTGCTGCTGCGCCCCAATCCGATCACGCTTTTCATGGCCGCCTGCTTCGCCTGCCTGAGCCTGCCGCTCTACCGTCGTCTTGCCCGGCGGGCCTGTCGGCTGCGTCGGCGCGTGCTGTGTCGTCAGCCGGATCTGCTGCGACGCCTCCTTCTGAGACTGGTGCGCCAGATCCCGCTTTTCGGGTATACGCTGCTCATCATTTCCGTCATCATCATCCCCGTGGCGACCCTCATCCTGCTGGTTTCTCCGCAGGTCGCCGGCGGTCTCGCCCGCCTGCGCGAGCTTCAGGAAAACAATTTCCAATTGCCGCCCGAATGGGTCCAGTACTTCCAGACCTTTGAAAAAAAGCTGGCCGATTATCCCGGCCTCGAATCCGCGTATAACGAACTGATCCATAATATCGACAGCACGCTCAGTGACGCCATGGGCATCCTCATCAACCGGAGTTTCGATGTGCTGGGCGGCACCATGAACGTCCTCTGGAGTCTGGTGCTCTTCGTCATCCTGACAGTGGTCTTCGCGGTCTACGCACGACGCATCGCTCAGGTCTGTTCCCGGTTGACCCAGATCCCGCCCGCCATGCTGCGCCGCTTCGTCAGCGCCATCCGCCGGGCACTGCGCGGCATTATGCTCGGCATCCTGCTCGTGGCCGCCGCCCAGGGCTTCCTTTGCGGCATCGGCTTTTCCGTGGCAGGCATCAACCAGCCCGCTTTCTGGGGCCTGCTGGCCACGGTGGTGGCGCCCATCCCCTTTGTGGGCACGGCGCTGGTCTGGGTACCGCTCTGCCTCTCGCTCTGGTTCACCGGCAACGGCATGGCGGCCATCGGACTGGCCCTCTGGGGCACGGTGGCCGTGGCCGGCGTGGACAATGTGCTGCGCCCTCTCTTCCTGCGGCAAGGCATCAAGGCGCCGTTCTTCATCCTCATCATCGCCATCATCTGCGGACTGGCCAGCTTCGGCGCGGTGGGCCTCATCGTCGGCCCGGTGCTGCTGGCCTTTGCCCTGCAGGCGCTGGAAGAGGCGCGTGCCCTTTATGAAAATCATGGCTGAACCTTCTTCGTCCGTATCTCTCCGGCGGATCCTCCCCGTCCTGACGCTGACGCTGCTGTGTCTGCTCTGCCTGACAGCGCAGACCGCTCATGCCGGTGTGAAGGCCATGTTGCTCATCAATCTCAATACCGGCAAAACGCTTTATGAGCGCAATGCCAATCTGAGCATCCCGCCCGCCTCGCTGACCAAGCTCATGACCATGTATCTGGCCATGGATGCCGTGTCGTCCCGCAAGCTCTCGCTCATGGGCAAGGTGCGCGTCACGCGCGAGGCCGCGCGCACAGGCGGTTCTTCCATGCATCTGCGTACAGGCGAACGCCTCCCGCTCTCACGCCTCATGCTCGGCATGGCCGTCGCATCAGGGAACGACGCCGCCATGACCGTCGCTCACGCCATTTCCGGCAGCACCCGCAACTTCGTGCGTCTCATGAATCGCAAGGCCCGCAATCTCGGCCTGCGGCATACCGTCTTCAAGAACCCCAGCGGTCTGCCCGCTCCGGGCCAGAAGACCACTGCCCGCGACATGGCCAAACTGGCCCGCGCCTACCTGAAGGCCTATCCTTCGGTACGTACCTTCCACGCCACCCGCCGACTGGTGCACCGAGGCCGTGCCATCAACAACACCAATCAGCTGCTTGGCCGGGTGCGCGGCGTTGACGGCCTCAAGACAGGCTTCACCGTCGCCAGCGGCTATAATGTCATCATCACGGCGGAGAGGAACGGCGTCCGCCTCATGGCCGTCGTCATGGGCGGCAGCAGTCGTGCCGCGCGCGACAATATGGCCCGTCGGCTCGTCGAAGCGGGCTTTGCCGCACCTTCTTCTCCCGCCAGAGTAAAACGTCTCATGGCCGGGAGGCGGCGCTGATCGTCCCCTCCGCTTGACCTCAACCCCTCTGGGCCGTATGCTGAAGGCGTTTGGCCTACAGGCCCCACTTTACGGGAGGCTTTTTCCATGCTTGGTGGTATTGGTACTCAGGAGATCCTCGTCATTCTGGTCATTGTCCTGCTCCTTTTCGGCGCCAAGAAGTTGCCGGAGATCGGCGGCGGACTGGGCCGTGCCATCCGTAACTTCAAACGCGCTTCCTCGGAACCGGACGAAATCGACATCACCCCCGGCAGGGACAAGCAACAGGCTTCCTCTTCCGACGACGAATCCCGCAAGGCGTAACCGCTAAAGGATATTGCCATGAAAGCTGAACAACTTTCCGTTTTTCTCGAAAACCGTGCCGGCCGTCTGGCCGAAGTGACGCACACTCTCGCTGAAGCCGGCGTCAACATCCGGGCCCTCTCGCTGGCGGACACCTCGGACTTCGGCATCCTGCGTCTCATCGTTTGCGACCCTGAACTGGCCAAACAGGCCCTCAAGGAAAAGGGCTTCACCCTCGGGCGGACCTCCGTGGTGGCCGTCGAGGTACCGGATCGGCCCGGCGGGCTGGACAGCGTGCTGCAGCTCGTTTCCACGCACGACATCAACGTGGAGTACATGTACGCCTTCCTGCAGCGGGAAAAGGGCGGAGCCATCCTCATTTTCCGCTTTGACAAGGTGGATCAGGCCATCGAACTGCTCCGGGAGCACAAGTTCACCATCCTGCCGCCGGACGAGATCTGCGCGTTCTAAGCCGGATAGCCTGTCTCCCTGCCTTCCCACACCTGTCAGGCGACAGACGGAACCATTGCGCGGCCCATGCCGCATCGCTCCGCACCCTGCGCGGAAGACAGGACGAAGGACGGGCATCGCTCCCATTTGACATGCGTCGGGGAAGGGAGGTTTTCCTGCGGGAAAGATTTCCCTTCCCCCTTGTGCATCAGCCGTCGGCAATGCCGCATATCCAGAAGCCGTCCAGGCGGACGGCAAAGGCGAGTCCATGCTTCGGAAACTTCTTCCTGCCCTCCTGTTGCTGTGCCTTTTCGTTGCCGATCTTGCCCATGCCGCCTCTCCGACCCTGCCGCCGCAGGCCTACATGGCGACCAACAAACAGACCTTCTATTACTTTTCGCCGGAGGTCCTCGCCCGAAACCAGAAGGAAAAAAAGCTCGTCCGCGTCGGCTGGTTCGATATCTCCGGCATATTCCAGAAACGTCAGGGCAAGATGGCGGGCTATGCGGCGGATCTGCTCCAGGCCGTCTCGGCCTATACCGGCTGGTAATACGAATGGGTGCACACCACCATTGCCGATCTGCCCGCCAAGCTGGCTTCCGGTGAGATAGACATTGTCTGCGGCATTTCCTACACCCCGGAACGTGAGGCCGTTTTCGACTATACGAGCCTCCCTGTGGGCTACGAATGTCTTACGCTCCATGTGGCGGCGGACAGTCCCATCCGCTACATGGACTTCCAGGACTTTGACCACATGCGCGTCGGAACGGTCAAGGGAGCTTACGGCGGCAAGGTCATCGAGGAATTTACACGGCAATACCAGTTCTCCATCCGCCCGCGGACGTTCTCGACCAAAAAAGAGATGCAGGCGGCCCTGCAGCGCGGCGAGATCGACGGCTATATCGACGGCTCCCTGCACGGCGACGATGCCAAGATCGCGGCCATCATCGCCATGGAGCCCTTTTTCTTCGTCACGGCCAAGGACAGCCCCCTGATGCCGCCGCTCAACGAAGCCCTGAAGCAGCTCAACCTCTATTCGCCCTGGCTGCTCGCCAGTCTGTTTGACAGCTACATGCACGGCATCCAGCAGGTCGCCTTCAGCCAGACCCGTGCCGAAGAGCAATGGCTTGCCGAAAAGCCTCGTCTGCGAGTGGCCTACAGCGCGCAGCAGACCATGATGAATGACCACATGCCGGGCTCCAACTTCCTCATCCGCTTCATGGAAGAACTTTCCCAGCGCAGCGGCATCGCCTTCGACTACGTTTCCGCGCCGAGCTATCCCGAAGCGCTGGCCTTGCTCAAGGAAGACAAGGCGGACATCATCAGCAGCATCTTTGCCGGGCTCGGCATGTACGCCTCACAGCCGCTGCTGGTGAGCCGCCCCTTTTTCGACATGCCCGTCCTGCTGGTGGGACAGGAAAAAGCCGTACCGGGCCGGGGGATCCGCGTCGGCGTCACACATGAGCTGCTCTCTTTCGGGCAGGCCTACATGGCTGCCTATCCCGAGGACACCATCACCTTTTACGATTCCATGCAGCAGTGCATGGACGCCTTCAAGCGTCAGGTCATCGACGCCTATATCCCCGGTTACCCCAATGCGAGCGGCACCATGCCCGTCAATCCGCCCCGGGCATCCATGCTGACCACCCGCGCCCGCTACCCCATGTCGCTGGGCTTCCGCTATGACATCTCTCCCTATGCCATGTCGGTGCTCAACCGTTCCATCATGACCATGAGCACAGCGGACATAGACGCCCTGCTCCTGGAACGTACCGCCCCCACTCCCGGCGCGGTCCTGCTGAGCATCCTGCGGGAATACAGTCTTGAACTGAGCATTGGCGGCATCATCCTCTTTGCGGCCATCGTCCTGCGCGTCCTGCACGTCAATCGCCGCCATATGCGCGAACTGGAGGAAGTCGCCTACCGGGATCCCCTCACCGGCGGCAACAACCGTGCCCGCTTCATCCACGACGCCCATAAACTCCTGAGCCATACCCAGTCCCCCTATTACCTGCTGCTGTTCAACGTACGGCGCCTCAAGCTCATCAACCGCACACGCGGACATCGGGGCGGGGACCTGCTCATCAAGCTCTGTTACCGGGACTTGCGCAAGCAGCTTCGCGGCAATGAGCTGATCGCCCATGCGGCGGCGGGGAAATTCCTGTTGCTCTGGCAATGCCGGGACGTAGCGGAACTGCGGCAACGTATCGAAGCCTTTTTCGACAGCTCCGTCTCTCTGCGGCAAAAGCTTGGCACGACCGTGCTCTTTTCCTGCGGGGTGACTTCCACCATGCCGTATGACGGCAATATGGCCAATTGCCTGCTGCGCGCCGAAACAGCGGAAAGCAGCGTCGCCGACGACAGTTATCGTTCGAGTTATACGCTCTATGACGCCCGTCTGGAGGCTGTCCTGCTCAAGCAGAACGAGCTGGAAGACCGCATGACCGGCGCCCTGCGCAACGGGGAATTTCAGGTCTACATGCAGCCGCAGCACAATCTGGCCGACAACAGCCTTCACGGGGCGGAAGCCCTCATCCGCTGGATCCCACCTGACGGAAAGCCCATCTATCCAGATGAGTTCATTCCGCTTTTCGAGCGAAACGGCTTCATCCGCGAGTTGGATCTCTTCGTGCTGCGTACGGTCTGCGCCTGGCTGCGCCAGCGCATGGACGCGGGCCTGCCCGTCTCCACCGTCAGCATCAACCAGTCCAAGGCCCTTTTCTTCTCTACTGATTACGTCAAGGTATTCCTCAGTATCCTGGCCTCCTACAACGTGCCGACCTCGCTCATCGTGGTGGAGATCACCGAAAGCATGGCCTGGCTGGATGAGGAACTCTTCAAGAGCAGTCTTGCCGAGCTCAAGGCCTGTGGCGTACGCCTCGCGCTGGACGACTTCGGCAAGGGCTACGCCTCGCTGGCGGCCCTGCAATCCTTTGAACTGGACATCATCAAGCTGGATAAGGCGTTTCTGGACAATGCCGCCAGCGATGAAGACGCCGCTGACGTCATCATCGGCTCCGTCATCAGCATGGGCAAGCGTCTGCATCTCTTCATGCTCTGCGAAGGCATCGAAACGCCGGAACAGCGCGACTACCTCACCCGCGTGGGGTGCGATTGCGGACAGGGCTATCTCTTTGCCCGCCCCATGCCGTTGGCGGAATATTCGCTCTATGTGGATGCGCACGCCTCCCGGACGGACAGCGAGGCGAAGCCCTCATAAACTCGTTCCCCATCGCCCAGGAAGGTGAACCATGCCCATGAAAGAAGTGGATTGCCGCGGCCTCGCCTGCCCCGGCCCCGTTGTCGCCTGCAGCCGTGTGGTCAAGCAGGAAACGCCGTCCGCGTTGTGCGTCCTCGTGGACAATCCGGCCGCCGTGGAGAATGTCAGCCGTTTTCTGCGCACCAGCGGCTACACCGTCAGCAACGAGCGCAAGGAAGAGGCCCTCTGGCAGATACAGGCTTCCCGCGAAGCCGTCGGCACTTCCGAAGCGGCCTCCGTACCGCAGGCTTCCGCCCCGTCCACGCGAGGAAAGACCCTCGTGCTCATCACCACGGAGACCCTCGGGCGCGGCGATGAGGCCCTCGGCGCCAAACTCATGGACAATTTTCTTGCCACCCTGCCGGAACTGGGAGACGCCCTCTGGCGTATCGTCCTGCTCAACGGCGGCGTCCGGCTTGCTGCCCGTCCCGGCAAGGCTCTCGACAGCCTCAAGGCGCTGGAAGCCGCCGGGGTGTCCATCCTCGTCTGCGGCACCTGCCTCGACTACTACCAGCTTCTGGAAAAGCGCGCCGTCGGCCAGACGACCAATATGCTCGATGTCGTCAGCAGTCTTGCGCTGGCTGACAAGGTCATCCGCCCCTGATGCGGACGGAGTGAGATCATGAAGCGGGGGAAGGGAACTTTTTGCAAAAAGTTCCCTTCCCCCGTACCCCCATCCCTCAAAAACTCTTGCCGGGGAGGATGACGTCTTGCCGGACCGCGGCAGTCGTCGCCCGCCTGTTGGTCCCCCGGTAACACGCTTTGTGCTGTCAGGCCTCAATCATCGGAACGTCTCCGCCAGGGCAGGACGTTGCGGGCCGCCTTTCCCAACGAGGAGACGGCATGTCGTGTCTGTCGGTTCAGCGTCCCCGCCGCCGAAGCCGCCGCCGAGCCCGCCGCGCATACGCCTTCGCTCACGCTGCTGGCCGCATTGCGCACGCCGTTGCCCATGACCGAGGCCGCCGAACTCACCGCCCCCACTGTGGCGCTGGTGGCTGTTCCCGCCGCCCGCAACGTGGCGGTTATGCCG
>NZ_CALVHE010000032.1 GCF_944327235.1 uncultured Desulfovibrio sp. | reverse complement strand
GCGACCGAAAGGCGGCCGCAGGCCGTGCCCGTTAGGCGACAAAGGAGCCTTACGGGCATCGACAGCAGAGCGAGGGGTTCCCCTTCCCCCCAAACAAGCAGCTAATAGTGTTAACGGGCCCAAGGGCATTTTTAGCTTGAAACGCTTAGCGTCCCAAAGCACACGGCCTGCCCTCACGGCGGAGAATGGAAGGTATCCTCTTTGCCGGGCCATATCTTCCCGCCCTTGCGGCGACCCGTTTCCCGCAGGCGCGGCAGCGTGCCACGCGCCCGCCTGACGGAACAATGTCGGCGTCAGCCGACACTCAGGGGGGCCCGCCCCGCGGCTTCGGCTGTGGGGCGGGCTATTGCGTTTCCGCGCCGGGCCGTCGGGGAGCCGTGCGCGCCAGACAGTGCGCGGCCCGCCGCAGTGCCTCGCGGTCATGTCCCACGCGCACCGTGCAACGCAGCAACGCCTGTCCCTGCGGGACGGTGGGATAGCGGGCCGCCAGCAACAGTATGCCACGCTCACGCAGACGGGCCGCCCAGGCGGCGCAGGCGGCGGCATCCCCCACGGGAAGGGCAAGGATATGCGCATCCCCGCGCACCGTCAGCCCTTCCGCCGTCAGACAGTCACGAAAATAGCGGGCCTTGTCCGCCAGTTCCTGCCGCTGTTCCTCCAGTCCCGGCAGACGCTCCAGCAGGGCCAGCACTCCGGCGGCATGGGCGGGCGGCAGGGCTGTGGAATGCAGGAGCGGCGAGGCCCATTGTTCCAGATAGGCGGAAAAGCCCTCCGGCAGCAGCAGGAACGCGCCCCAGTAGCCCAGCGCCTTGCCCAGACTGCCGAGCACCATGTCCGCCGCCCCGGGCCATTGCGCCGCCAGCCCCCTGCCCTGCGGCCCCAGCGCTCCGAGGGAATGCGCCTCATCCAGCCAGCCCCAGAAACCGAACTCCCGCCGCAACGCCCGCCAGGCGGGCATATCCAGCAGCGTCCCGTCCATGCTGAACAGGCTTTCGCTCATGACCACCGGTTGACGGCTATCCGTCTCTTCCGTCGTCGCGGCCTCTTCCGCCAGCCGCCGCAGGCGGCGCTCAAGATGCGCCATGTCCGCGTGGGCGTACGGCAGGACGCGCGCCCGGCTCTGCCCCAGAAAACGGGTGGCGCTGGCGTGCATCCGCCTGTCCGGCAAAAGCGGCTGCCCGGGAACGATCAGGCCGACCAGCGCGGCCAGCTGCGCCTGATAGCCGCTGGCGAAAAAGCGACATTCCGCCGCGCCGAAATAGGCGGCGCAGGCCGAAGCGGCTTCTTCAGCGAGGCCCGTGCGTCCGCCCGCCACCCACGACGCGCGCCCCGACGGCGCATGACGGGCCGCGCAGCGGGCCAGCGTCCGCCGCCAGCCCGCGTCATCAGCCAGACCAAGACAATCATGGGAAAGGAGATCCACTACGCCGGGTCCGGTGAGCGGCCGCGCCGCCTCCCGTTCCAGCCCGGCCCGGCGCTCGAGCGCCAGCCGCCGGGCCAGCTCCCCGCTCAGACTGTTCCGCCACGGCACAGACATCGAAAAAGCTCCTCGTAGCGCTCCCGCAGCCGGTCAGCCCGAAAGCGTCCGTCATAGGCGCAAAGCCCGATACGCACCTCCCAGCCTGCGCGGCGACAGTCGCCGTCAGCGGCGGACGTATAGGTCGCCTCCAGCGCATAGAGCGCCGCGCCGTCCCCCTGCTGCGTCAACCGGGCCAGCAGCTCCAGCCGTCCGTCAAGGACGTGCCCTTCCGGCAGGCCCCAGGCGGCGGCAGCGGGCGTCCGGGCCATGCCCAGCAGGAAGGCATGGCGCTCAAAGCCGCAACGATGACGCTGATGCAGGGCCGCGCACTGGGCCGCCGCTTCCCAGATATGCCAGAACGGCGCCTGCCGCAGCTGTCGCCAGGCCCGCAGGGCCTCGTCCCCCACGGCGCTCACCCCGTCCAGCAGCACGAAAGGGCGCGGCGCGGCGGAAAGATCTATGTCCATAGTCGCACCACCAGCGCGGCGTTCTGACCGCCGAAGCCGAAATTTTCCAGCAGGCCCAGCGGCCCGGCAAAGGGAAGCTCTTCCCGTACGAAGGCCAGTCGCGCGGAACAGGGGCGTTCCAGTCCGGCGATGGCGGGCATGAAGCCCGTGCGCCAGGCGGCCAGCAGGGTCAGCAGCTCCACCGCCCCCGCCGCGGCCGAAGCATGTCCCTGACGGCTCTTGAAAGCCATGACGGCCGGATCCGCGCCCGCATCGGAAAACAGTCGCTCCAGCAGGGCGGCCTCCACGGCGTCATTGCGTTCGGTCCCGGTGCCGTGCGCCGAGACCCAATGCGGCCCGTCGGTCATACCCGCGGCAGCGGCCTGCGCCAGCGCCGCCCGGACGGCCCGCTCGGCATAGCGGCCCTCCTCGTCCGGCGCGGTCAGACTGCCGCCGTCGGACGAGGCCCCGTACCCCAGTATCTCGGCATGGATGCGGGCCCCGCGCGCCGTGGCCGACTCCAGCGACTCCAGCACGAAGGCCGCGCCCCCTTCCGCAGCCACGAAGCCGTCCCGCGCCTGATCGAAGGGATGAGGCCCGCAGGTCGGCCCGCGACGGCTCAGGGTCTGCGCTTTGGCATAGCCCAGCAGTCCGACCTCCGACAAACGCGAATCCCCCGCCGCCACCAGCACACGGGCGGACTCTCCCCGGCGGATGCGCCGGAAGCCCTCGCCCAGCGCCTGCAAGGCCGAGGCGCAGGCGGCATTGAGGGCCAGACTCTCGCCGTGCAGGCCCAAAAAACGACACAGCGCCGCCGCCCCCGTATTGGGCAGCCAGCGCAACAGCCAGAGCGCGCCCAGACGGCTCACGTCCCCCGGCGGCAGGCCGGGTTCCCCGCTCACATCCAGCATGGGCCCGGCAGCCAGCAGCAGAGGCGTGTCGTCCGGCAGCAGGGAGGTCCAGCACGGCGTCTCCGCCCCACAGTCGGGCCGGGCATCCAGCGCGGCCCGCAGCCCGGCCAGCACCGCCAGTTGCGCCCCCCGGTGACAGTAATGCCGATGCCGCCAGCCGCCCAGCAGACGCAGGGCCGCGTCAGGAGAAGGAGCGCGGGCCATATCGCCCTGCGGCTCCGCGGGGGCCACGGCCAATTGCGGCCAGTGACGGCTGGGCACAAAGGGCAGGCGTCCCGCGCGCAACGCCGTCCCCACCTCCGCAAGGCTGCCGCCCAGAGGCGTACAGCCGCCCGCCCCGCTGATGACAACGCGTACCGGCGTCATGCGCGGGGACCTGCCGACACGGTGCGGGGTGTATCTTGGGGGGAAGGGGAAAGCCGCGCCCTGCCGCCGATGCCTGCAAGGTCCTTTCGTCGCCCGTCAGACACGACCCAGCGGGCCGCCTGCCGGTCGCCGCCGACGCTGGAGGGCCAAGCCTTTTCGTTGAAAAGCGAGAAAAGGCGTTCCCGGCAGCATTCCCCCCAGCCCTTCCTCAGCGCGCTTTTGCCGAGGGAGGTCAGCGGGACAATCTGCGGGATATATGGCTGACGCGCATCACGAGGCGCGTGGCCCATGCGTGATCTATACATTTTATCCATTTGAAATTACGATAAAATTTGAATAAACGTCCCTAGGCCTGTCAACACTTTTTGCTGTCTGTTGAGAGAAAGGCCCCCCTCAAAAAAAGCCTAATGAGTCCTGACCCTAGTCTCGCGACATCCAGACGGCGTAATCGACCAGATCGCCCAGCGTCAGCGGCGACAGGCCGCCCCTCTGGTCCCGCTGCCGCAACAGCTCTTCCCGCCGCTGTTCGCTCAAATGCGGATAGGCGCGGGCCAGCTCCGGCGCGCCCCCTTCCATCAGCAGCCGCAGCGATCGCAGAAAGGCCGCTTCGTCATCCACCGTGATGTGGAACGCGGCCCCCAGCCGGATACTGATCTCCAGCAGGTCGATGGATTCACAGAGCAAGTCCGCCATGAGATGCGTTTGCGCGTGCAGCTCCGCCGCATCACGTTCAAAGATATCCGCCACCAGCTCAATGACCCTTTGCAGGGCCTCGTCACGGGTCAGGGACATATACCCTCCATCAGTTTGACGGCCCCGAGGCCGCCGTCGATATCCACCGAACAGGCGTTGATGCCGGACGCCTCGCGCGAGAGCAGGAACGTCAGCGGCGCGACCGCCTCCTCAAGGCGCAGCAGCCGCCTGCCCGGCATGACGGAAGCCGCCCGGCGCGCGACCTCTCCCTTGTCCAGAAATTCATGTCCCCGTCCCGCATCCAGCCAGCTCAGGCGCGCCGAACAGGCGGTCACGCCGCGAGCGGCCAGCTCCGTCCCCGCACTGCGGTACAGGGCCTCGCCCGCCAGCTTGGCGGCCGCGTACCAGCCCTGACCGGGCGACGGGCGCACGGCCGCCGAAGACGAGACGAATACGCAGCGCCCGGAACGCCGGGACAACATGGCCCGCGTCACGGCCCGCAGGATACGGGCGCGCAGGGCGATGTCCTCCGCCGCCCAGGCGTCGATATCCTCGGGAGGCATCCCCGCCAGCAGACTTTCCCGCCGCGAATGGCGCAGATCCAGCAGATGGCCCGGCAGCGCCCCCAGACGTTCCGCGCAGCGCCGGGGCAGGCTCTCGACCTCTCCCAGCGGCTCCACGGGGATATCCGCTTCGACGCAGGCCCGCCGTCCGGCCTCACTGCCGCAGACGGCCAGCACGCAAGCCTCCTCCGCCCGCAGGGCAGCGGCCACGGCGAGCCCCAGCGTACAGCCGCCGCCCAGCAGCAGTACCGGGCCGTCAAAACTCAACCGCATATGTCCTCCCCGCTGTCCGGCGCCAGCCACACTTCCCCCTCGGCCAGCCGCCCTCCGGATGCGTCCTCCTCCGGCAGGGCGGCCGCAAGCTGCCAGCCCACACGGCGACATCCCGGCATCCCTTCCGTATCGGGCGAGGGACCGGCGGACGGCGGCAGCTTCCAGATCAGGCGGCATACGCTCCCCGGCGGCACGAACCGCCGGAAACGCGCCTGCGCCATGCAGATGACGGGACGGCCGAAGGACTGGAGCGCCGCCTTGCGTACGGCCTCCATCAGACAGGAACCCGGCACGCAGGGCGCGCCGGGGAAATGTTCCTCATGCAGGAAAGCGGCGTCGGGAACGTGGAGCACCACCGGCGGCGGCAGCATGTCACTTGTCCCAGAGCTTCAGGAAGGGCTTGGCCGGCAACAGGTCGTCCAGAGGGATGTCCACCTCCTGCGCCCCCGCCGCCCAGGCGGCCACCTGATAGGGCTGGAAGTAGACGCGCACGCCCTGGGCCGTCAGGCCGATGCTGGAGAAGTTGTCCACCTCCTGCGTCGTGCCGTCAAGGATCCACTGGTCCATGCGCCCCCCGGCCAGCCGCCGAGAAAGCACCTTGCGCGAGCTCTCGGACAGCAGGGAGAGGGCCTTGTCCACATCCTCGAAAATGTCCACGAAATTGAGGCGCTGGCCCGTGATGAGGCTGTAATTGAGGGTGATGATGTCCAGATTGCCGTGCGCCCCGCCCGTATAGGTCCAGATCTCAAAGACCAGACTGGCGGCCTCCTGCGAGGGACGCAACACCGAATACGAACCGTGCAGGGCGTAGCGGCTCATGTCCAGCGGCTCGCCCAGCTCTTCGGAACGCTGGAACAGGGAGGACATCTCCTCCTCGAAAGTATCGGCTATGCTGTTGACCCAGCGGCGTACGTCCTCATCCACGGCGGCGTGGCCAAGGACCGGGTAGGTGATGGTGATGTCCGGCACGTTCTGCCGCCCTTGCCGCTGCAGCAGACCTTCGTCCGCTGCCTCCCGCTTTGCCTGACGCGCATCCTTTTCCGGCGTGATGCTGACCCGGCGCAGGAATCCGCCGTTGTGCAGCGGGCTTTTTTCCTGAGACAGATCGCCCACGGCCCGGACGCCGGACGCGCTGCCCAGCAGCGTGAGGCAGCAGACGGCAAGAAGGACGAACCGGCGTGCGACCGCCGACGAGCAGGCAACACAGGCGCGCATGTACGAAGACCCCACAGGCAAGATTCGGCTCCGTTCCCGGAGAGGGGAGCGGAGCCGTCGCATGGTTGTAGGTCCTGTGCCCGGATTCGTCAAGACGAGGGATGCGCGCGGCGGCGGCACGCCGGGGAGAGTTGCGGCGGCACGTTCTCTTTGCTATGCTGGCAAGATGAAGATCACCTGCCCTGACTGCGGATTTTTCCGCGAGCTTGTTGCGGATCGCGTCCCTGCGCGCCCTGTTATCGCCACCTGCCCCAAATGCGGTTGCCGCTTCCGCTTCCAGCCGGAAGACGCCTCCTGCCGGCTCATCGAGCATGGCCGCCCCGCACCCGCCGGGCCTGCCGCCTCCCCTGCCCATGAGGACGATCCTCTGCCGCCCGGCGCCATCGTCCCCGGCCGGACCGTTGCCGGGCAAAACGCTCCGCAGGAGCCTGCCGACGACTCGCGGACGACGATAACGACGGCGAAGGATTCGCCGGAAGGCGGCACGCACGCCGAACAGGAGAGCGCCGGACACGCCGACGAAGAGACGCCGCGCCCGACCAACCGCAAAGGCCGTCAGCGTCCCGCACCGGACGACGACCTCAATCCCTGGGACATGGCCCCGCATCCGGCGGGCTATCTCTCGGCCTTCTACCAGACGACCCTGCGTGTGATGTTCGGGGCCGGGCGCTTTTTCGCGCACCTCGCTCCCGATGCGCCGCAGTTCCGGGCACTGGGCTACGCGCTCATCATCTCGCTGATCACCGTGTGCAGCCAGTACCTGTGGTTGAGCATGACCAGGGAGATGCTGGAACAGGCCGCTCCCGCCGATGCGGCGCTCATGATAGTCATCCGTTTCGCGCTGGACAACCCGCTGCTGTACGTGCTCATCTCGCTGGCAAGCTTTGCCTTCCAGATCTATTTCGTCAGCGTCCTGCTCTTCCTGGGGTTCCGCATCACCGGCGTGAAACATGCCTCCTTCTACATCCTTTTTCAGGTCGTCGCCTACAGCTGCGCCCCCCTGCTGCTCTGCATCGTCCCCGTCCTGGGGCCGCATGTGGGCCTCATCTGGAGCCTTGCCTGCCTTGTCAACGGCTGCCGCGTGGCCCTGGACATCGACTGGCCGCGGACCCTGCTGGGCATTGCTCCCATGGTCCTGCTGTTCGTCGTCCTGTTCTCCAGCATGAGACTGCCCCACTGATTGACGGCCATCAGGCCTGTTGACGCGATTCGCTGCTTGTTTGGGGGAAGGGAACGCCCTTCGCCGGTACGAGAGGAGTTTCCCCTTCCCCCCAAGCCCCTCCTTTCTCCAGCGCGCTTCTAGAGCATTTTCAGTTTGCAACGCTTCGGGTTCCAAACCATACGACCTGTCGTTTCGCGGAAAAAATGTGGTCATCCCGCCTGCTTTGACCGGGCGGCGCTGTTCACCTCGCATTTTGCCTTTTTTCAAAGGCAAAATGCTTTATCCGGGGAAGATACGGGAGACGGTGGACGAAGCGATCCCGCCCCCCCAAAATCAGGCGGACGTGTATGGCTAATCCTTCTTATCCGTTGTAATAATCTTAAAATTCGTATAACAGCCTTGGCGGGAGACCGCATCCCTCATGGCCGACGTATGCCCGGTTTTCCCGGCGGGCTCCGGCATGTGAGGGCCACGGTCCGGAATGCCGCCTTTTCGGCGCATCATGTCAGTGGCGTCCTCGCCTCGGCGGGCAAGGACGCCCCAGCCGCCGGCATCGTCGGGACATATGGCGACAAAGGCGCAGCCGTCGGAAACCTCACGCCGCCCCCTCGTCTTTCCCAAAAATTCTATCCATAATCATGTGTAATAAAAATATAAATTTTATGCTGGCATAGATTTAGCTTCGTCAATCGTGGCTATGTTGCCGCCGCCAAACTTATGACAGATAAGGCGCGCGGCCAGATCCCTATCCACGCTGTGCGCGGGAGACGCACGGCGGCCTCGCAGGAGTTCCGTATGCGTCCCAGCGCCCGCACTTCCGTGCACATCGTCCTTGTCCTGATGCTCTGTCTCGCCGCTTTGCCGGGCTGCACCAAAGCCCCTGACGACAGTCCGCAGAGCTTCACCACCACCGGCGATTTCAGCACGCCTTTCCAGTTCCAGATCGACAACTATGTCCGCCGTCAGTATCCCGCGGTCTACGTCTCGCCGCTGCGTCCGGCCGGACACCGCCCCAAGGCCCTCTTCGTGCCTTTCCGCATGATGCAGCAGACGGCGGGCGCTTTGACGGTGGCCGACCAGATAACCCGGCAGTTCTGGCAGATCTGGCTTTCGCTCAATGCCTTCCAGACCCTGCAATACGAGCCGGAAGCCGGTCCCTATGACCCGCAGCGCGCCCTGTATCTGGCTCGTCGGGAAGGGGCGGAACTGGTCATCGGCGGCTACATCAACCATTTCATGGACGGCGCCTCCGGCGGTGAAAGCTCGGTCTCTCTTGCCGTGGAGATCTATGACGTCAAGTCCGGTATGCTGATCTGGTCGCTGGCGCAGGGCGGCCTTATGGAGGCCCGGCAGGTGCACGACTTCTACCTCTTCTCCATCAAGGAGCGGAATCCTGTGGATGCGGCGGGCTTCATCGTGCGAACCCTTGCCTGGGACATGGGGCATGAGATCCTGTACTGGGTCGATCCTTCCCTGCGTCCGTTCGAAGGCAACAGCAGTAGCGGCATCTTCGACAGCAAGGGCTTCTAGAGCACGTTGCCTTTGAAAAAGGCAATATGCGAGGAGGCGGCGGCACAGCGCCGCCCGCCCCAAACCAAACGGAAAAACAGCGTTTTTCCGCGAAACGACTGGCCGTAAGATTTGGAAGGCGAAGCGTTTCAAACGGAAAAAGCTCAGGACGGCCACCACCACGGTGCGCGACTCTCGTAGCAGGGAAAGGAGATCCCTCTCCCTCCACCCCTCAGTGTGCCTTGATCAAAAAACGCCCGTCGTTCGTACGACGGGCGTTTTTTCTCGCCTCGACATGCGGCAAGCGTCGGGCCGCTATGGATAGAACGCTTTGTCTTTTTCAACGGCAAAGCGCGAGGCGGCGGCACAGTGTCGCCCGACTAAAACAACGCGGAATGACTGCGTTTTTTCCACGAAACGACAGGCCGTATGGTTTTGGAGCGCGAAGCGTTTCAGACGGAAAACGTTCCAGGACCGTGCGGCCGCCTCACCGTGCGCATCTCACGGCCTTCGTCATACGCAGCCCCCTGACGCGGGCAGGCGGGACCTGCAAAAAAATATCTTTGCCTCTTGACCCTTGTCTTACCCCATAGTTTAGCATGGTCTTTCCCCTGCATTTCAACCGCAAGAGGAGAGACGTTCCCTATGAAAGGTCAATTGCGCAAGGCCCGTCGGGCCATGATCTTCTTCTTTTTCAGCACAGGCTGCGCATACGGTCTGCTGACGGCCAGGATGCCCGCCCTGCGGGAGCAGTTGCAGGCGGGCGAGGCGCTTATCGGCATGGCCATGCTCTGCCTTGGCTGCGGCAGTCTGGCCGGATTCGCGGCCATGCACGTCCTGCAACGCCACTGGAGCACGCGCGGCATCCTCAGGCTGGGGAGCGCAAGCCTGCTGCTCTCGCTGCCGCTTTGCGGTCTGGCGCCCAATGGCCTGCTGTTCTGCGCGGCCTGCGCCCTGCTGGGCGGCTGCTTTGCCCTTGCCGATGTGACCATGAACACGCAGGGGATCCTGCTGGAACAGCGGCTGCGCCACAACTGCCTGTCCGGCCTCCATGCCTGCTACAGCCTCGGCGGTCTGGGTGGCTCGCTGCTGGGCGCGATCTTTGCCGCCCTGGGAGCCAGCCCGCTTGTCACTTTCATGACGGCCTCCGGCGCGCAACTCGTCTGCTGGCGGCTTTTCGCCCCTTGCCTGTTGCCCGATCGAGCGGAACGAGCACCTACCGACACGAACGACATGTCCCGGCGGCGCGTGCCCCTGTTCATCTATCTTTGCGGCTTTCTGGCGATGGCGGCCTATGCCGTGGAAGGGTCCTGTGCGGAATGGAGCGCCCTGCTGCTGCATACGGTCAAGGGCGCTCCCGAAAGCACCGCCGCGCTGGGCTTCGGCGCGTTTTCGGTGGCCATTGCCCTGAGCCGTCTGCTGGGGGACGGCCTGCGGCAACGCTGGGGGGATTTCGTCCTCCTCCTGAGCAGCACCGCCGCCGCGGTTTGTGGCCTGGCCATCGTGCTGCTGTCCCCGTGGCCGCTGCTCTGTCTGGCGGGCTACGCTCTGACAGGGGCTGGCATGGCTCCCATCATGCCCGTCCTGCTCAGTCGTGCCGGATCTCGCGGCGACATCAGCCCCCAGCAGGCCACCACGACCATGGCCACGCTGGGCTATGCGGGCCTGCTCGTCATCCCGCCGGGCATCGGCTGGCTCGCCCAGTGGTACGGACTGCCCACCGCCCTGCTCCTTCCCCTGCTCATGGCGCTGCTGCTCATGGCCAGCAGCCTGCTCTTCAGGGAGCAAGGCCCGACACGCCGCACTGTGGGCCAACGTCAGGATGCATAAAGCATTTTCGCATCGTGGATGCTCCGCCGACGACCTGCGCAGCCAGCCGCCGCACCGTCAGAAGCGTGATGTATTTGCCTGCCGGATGCCGAAACGAACATGCTTTTCCCTGTTGACCAGGGCCTGTAAATAAAATTTTACAAATTATTTCAATAAATAAGACAAGCAAACTGTACACGCTCCGCTTGTCTTTGGAGGGAAGAGCTTCGTGTCCCCGACTCTTCTCCCGCCAACAGCGCGCTGGGGAAAGGATAGGGGACTTGGGGGAAGGGGAACCCCTCCCGCGCTGGCGGCGACCGAAAGGCGGCCGCAGGCCGTGCCCGTTAGGCGACAAAGGAGCCTTACGGGCATCGACAGCAGAGCGAGGGGTTCCCCTCCCCCCAAACAGACAACGAATAGTGTCAACAGGCCCTAGCGGGGCGCTTTTCCTTCTTCCGTCGCCACGTCGTCCGCCCCTTTCGCGGCTTCCTGCGGTGCTACGGGGATATGACAGTGCATGACACATTCGGCACTGTTGCCGGTCAGGGCATAACTGCCCATCTCCAGCATGAGCACCGGCCCCACCGGACACAGCCTCTGTTCCCGCAGGAGATCAGGCAGGCCCCTCCAGCAGGCGATCTGTTCGTCCCACGAACCACGGTGAGCATACACGGCACAGAGCGCTGTCGGACTTTCCCAGATCTGATCGGGCGGCGTCTCCGCATCGGCCGGGCCGAAAAGATCGCCTTCACCCAGCCGCCCGGCCAGAAAGTCGTCGAGCTGGTACAGGATGCCTGTAGGCAGTCCGGGCGATCTCCCGGCCCGACGATACCCTTCCATGAACAGCGCCGAGACCTGCGCCATGCCCGCTTCCGTATCCAGTCCCCGCATACGCGGTGCCGCGACCTCCCAGCAAAAGGACGGCATCTGCCGCAACAGCAGGCGGTCCGCTTCCGTGGCACGGGCCTCCCGCACCACATGCAGCAGACTGGCCACGAGCCGCTCCCGCTCCGCCAGCCTGCGCCGCTCTTCAGCCAGTCGCCGGGCCTTCTCTTCCAGAAGGGGCAGGATGTCCCCCTCCGCCGCCGCGGCGAGGCAGGCGCTCATGTCCTTGAGCGGCGTACCTGTCTCCTTGAACAGGGTTATCATGTCGAATTGCAGGAACTGCCGGATGTCGTAATAGCGGTAGCCGTTCTCGCCCTTGTACTGCGGACGCAGCAGGCCGAGGCGGTCATAGTGGAACAGGGTCTCCTTGGTGGTATGACAGAGACGAGCGAACTGCCCGCTGGTGTAACGTCGGCTCATGGCAGCGTACAAAAGGCTGAAGGGGTGACGGCAAGGAGGATCTCAGAACGCGCAGGAGGCCCTGCCCGAAAGGTGTCAACGCGGCGAAGGGAAGTCTGTTACCATATCTACGGCTTGTTCTGGGGGAAGGGGCCCCCTCTCCCCCCAATAGACGGAGAGAGCATGTCGGCAAGCCCTGGCAGGCCTATGGGGACTGGTGCAACCAGCAGCGTACCCGACGCCCGCCTTCCTCCCGTTCATCGGGCAAGCTCTGGCGGCAGACCGGCAGGGCCTGCCCGCAGCGCGGCGCGAAGGGACAGCCAGCGCCCCTTTGTCCCAGCGGCGGCACGCTGCCGGGGATGGCGGGCAGGCGCGATGCGCCCAGCGGGGCCCGCGACGGGGAGGATTCCATGAGGCCGCGGGTATAGGGGTGCAGGGGCCGGGCGAAAACCTCCGCAGTGGGGCCGAATTCCACCAGATGGCCCGCGTACATGATCCCCACTTGCGCCGCGACCCGCGCCACTACGCCCAGATCGTGGGTGATAAGGAGCACCGCCATGCCGCGCGCCTGCGCCTGCTCCCGGATCAGATGCAGGATCTGCCCCTGCAGGGTGGCGTCCAGTGCCGTGGTCGGTTCGTCGGCCAGCAGGATGTCGGGACGGCAGCTCAGGGCCGCCGCGATCATGACGCGCTGCCTCATGCCGCCGGAAAGCTGATGCGGATACTCGCCATAACGCTCCCCCGCCGCCGGGATGCCCACCTCACCGAACAGCCGGATGACCTCCTCCCGCGCCTGTGCAGCCGAAAGCCCCATATGCAGTCGCAGGGCCTCCGCGGCCTGATCGCCCACGCGCAGCACCGGATTGAGGGCCGTCATGGGTTCCTGGAAGATCATGGCCAGATGTCGCCCGCGCAGGGCGCGCATACGCGCTTCGGGCAGAGCGAGCAGATCTTCCCCCCGGTAGAGGATGCGCCCGCCCAGACGGGCCTGCGGCGGCATGAGGCGCAGGATGGCCCGCGCCGTCAGGCTCTTGCCGCACCCGGATTCGCCCACGAGGCAGGTGATGGAGGCGGCGTGCAGGGAAAGACGCAGATCCTGCACAGCGGGCAGCAGGCCATCCTCAGTGGCAAAGGTGACGTTGAGGCCTTCCAGACGCAGTGCCGCCTCCGCCCCCTCGCCGGATGCGACGGGGACGTACGATGCGGGATCGGTGAGGGGAGCGGATTTCATGCGTCCCTCCGGAGCGGACGGGCCGCCGCGAGGGAGCGCCGGAAAGGCGAAAAGGGACATGCGCACATGGACTGTGGACCTCGTTCTGGCAGCCGGCGCCCCGACGGCGTTTCGGTCCGCCGGGGAGAGGCCGCATGGCAAGACCGCGCGTCAGCGGATGACCTGCTGTTTGCGATAGGCCGCATACGCCTCGCGCGTGGCGATGTAGGGATCGACGGCGGCGTCCTTCAGACTTTTGTAGGTGGGCAGCAGCGTGTCCAGCGTGTTGAAGCGCAGCCAGAGTTCCGAGGCGGTGGCCAGTTCCCACGGGTAGACGTAGAACATGGGATCCGTGAAACAGTCACCGATACGGCCGACGCCGTCCCGGATCGAGCTCGGTCCGAGGAAGGGGAGCACCAGATAGCAGCCGTGTCCCAGTCCCCAGCGGCCCAGCGTCTGTCCGAAGTCCTCGCCGCTGGGATCGACCGGCACGAGGGTCTTCTTGTGCTTGGCCACATCCACCACACCGAAGCCCACGAAGGTATTGATGATGAAGCGCCCGAACTCCACGCCCGCTTCCTTGAAACGGAACTGGAGGATGTTGTTCACGAAGCGCGTGGGGAACATCGCGTGCTTGTAGAGATTGGACATGCCGCGCCGGAACTGGTGCGGCGTGATGGTCTCATAAAAGGAATAGACCGGATCCGCCACATACAGATAGAACACGTCGTTGAAGGCGAACCAGAAACGGTTCCACGGCTCCAGCGGGTCAGCGATGGTCACCGTCGGCGCTTCGTCATAGTCGTCCAGACTGTCCGAAAACTCCGTATCCGACGGCGTGACGCTGACGGCTCCGGCGGGCAGGGCCGGGCTTTCGGCATCATAGAGGCTGGACGGCTGCTGCCGGGCCGGTTCCGGGGAAAGGCGCGTATAGGTGGGCTTGGCCTGCACGCCCGTGGCGACGATGAGCAGGAGCAGCACCGCACAGGGCAGCATCCGGCGGAGGGCGGCGGAGGCCGCCCCCGGAACGACTTTGCGCTTACTTGGCATTGGCGGCGGCTTCCTTGGCCTTGGCCTGCACCCGGGCGATGAGTTCGTCGGGAGCGCCATTGGACAGGATGTCCTGGAACTGGGTGCGGTAATTCTTGACCAGGCTCACGTTCTCGATGAGCACGTCATAGCAGCGCCAGGCCCCGTTCTTGAGCATCATGCGATAGGCCACGGGGACCTTCTTGCCGTCGCCCAGCGTGACGATGGTGCGCTCTTCGACGCGCGTCTGCTCCTTGTTGGCCACTTCGCCGGTATAGGCGACCTGTTCGCCGTTATAGCCGTCCACCTTGCTGATATAGGTGGTCAGCAGCAGGTCGGCAAAAGCGTCGGTGAAACGCTTCTGCTGGTCGGGGGTGAAGGTCTTCCAGCGCGGCCCGGCCGTGCGGATGGCGAACTCCTGGAAATCGAAGATCTGACGCACGAGCCCGGCGATCTTTTCCCGCTGGGCCGGACGAGTCGCGGTATCGGCATAGGCCGGATCCTTGATGCAGTCGAGGATGGCGGTCACGGATCTTTCCAGCGTGTCGCGGGCGGGGCTTGCCGCGGCGGGCCGGACGGAAAGCACGGTAAGGCAGCACAGCAGCGCCGCCAGAGACAAGAGCAGAGAGGACGCGCGGCGTCCGGTACAGGTAGAGAGCATACGTTATACCCCTCCAAAGGCGTATTTGCCGATAAGCGATTCCAGATCCACGGCGGATTCCGTTTCTTCCAGCATGTCGCCGGAGGCAAGGACATCATCCAGGCCGCCGGGTTGCAGATTGACGTATTTGTCCCCGATGAGACCGCTGGTCTTTATCGAGGCGATGGTATCGGTGGAAAGCTTCAGATCCCTGTCCAGCACCATCCGCACCAGCGCCTGCCGCTGCATGGGATCGTCATCCAGCGTGATGGCGGCCACGCGGCCCACGGGCACGCCGGCCATCTCCACGTCAGCGCCCACGCGCAGGCCGCTGACGGAATTGAAACGGGCCGTCAGCTCAAACCCCTTTGTCTCGAACAACTCCATGCGGCCCAGCTTGATGGTGAGATAAGCCACACACACCAGGCCCAGCAGGACGAATATCCCTACGGCCGTCTGACGAAAACCGCTCATGCGGCACTCCTTTTCCACTTCAGCATTGATAAGAGGTTATACGCAGCACAGCGGCAAGATTCAAGCCCGCAGGCCCGCCGCTGGGACAAAAGGACATCAGGCATCCAGCCAGGCGGCGATGGCGCGGCGTACGCGCGGGTCGCTGCCGCCATCCTGCGCCGCCAGGTCCCGGGCATCGGCCTCACGCCGCAGGAACTGCCGCAGATAGGCATTGTCGCAGGCCTCCAGTTCCGCCAGAGAGCCGGAAAAGACGGCCCCGCCCTCGCGCAGCACCAGCACATGGTCGGCAATGGCCCTCAGGCTGTCCAGATCATGGCTGACCACCACGATGCTCATGGCCGGGAAACGCCGGTGCAGGGAAAGCAGGAGCGCGTCCATGCGGGCGGCGGTGATGGGATCGAGGCCGGAGGTCGGTTCGTCGCAGAGCAGGATGCGCGGCTCGGTGATGATGGCCCGCGCCAGCCCGGCCCGCTTGCGCATCCCCCCGGAAAGCTGGTTGGGATAGTAGTCGGCAAAATCCTCTAGCCCCACCAGCCGCAGCACCCGCAGCGCGGCCTCCCGGATGACGGCCTTGGGCAGGCGGACATGTTCGGTGAGGGGCAGGGCCACATTCTGCACGAGGCTCAATGCGCCAAGCAGCGCTCCGTCCTGGAAGAGCACGCCCATGCGGCGGCGGATGCGCCGGGCCTGCGCGTCAGGCAGGGCAAACATGTCCTTTCCGCCGATGTGCACGCTGCCGCCCAGCGGCCGGGAAAGTCCGATGATGTGCCGCAGCAGCGTGGACTTGCCGCAGCCCGAACCGCCCAGGATGACGGATATCCTGCCGCCGGGCAGGGTGGCGTTGATATCCCGCAGCACCACATGCTCGCCGTAACCGGCGGTCAGCGATCGAAAGGTTATGTCCCATTTCTGGGGGGCGGACGCGTCCTCCGCTGCCTGATTTCGTAACGAGAATTCGCTCATATCTTCCTCTTGCGGGCGAGCGGCCCGCTTTCGTCAGGGGCGCCCTTCCCTTCCCGCCGTCGGCCGGCATACCGCCGCTCCGGGCGCACGGGAAAGGCGCCTCGCCAGGATCACAGCAGGAACGAGGTCAGCACGTAGTCCGCCACAAGGATGAGCACGCAGGAGATGACCACCGCCGAAGTGGTGGCATTGCCCACGGCTTCCGGCCCCACGCTGTCCCGACGCTGATGGGTGGTATAGCCCTGACGGCAGCAGACCGTGGTCACCAGCAGACCGAAGACCACGGACTTGAGAAAGCCGCCCGTCACGTCGTCCAGCGTCACCGCATGGGCGATGCGGTAGAAATACGCGCCTTCGTTGATGCCCAGCATGGCCACGCCGGTGAGATAGCCGCCGATGATGCCGATGGTGTCGAAAATGGCCGTGAGCAGCGGGAAGGAGATGAGCGCGGCCACCAGACGCGGACTCACCAGATAGGCGATGGAGTTGATGTCCATGACATCCAGCGCGTCGATCTGATCCGAGATGCGCATGACGCCGATCTCCGCGGCCATGGACGAACCGGCGCGCCCGGCCAGCATGATGGCCGTGAGCACCGGCCCCAATTCGCGGATGAGCGAAAGAGAGACGGCCGACCCCAACATGCCCACGGAACCGAACTGCACGAGGGTATAGTAGCCCTGCAGGCCCAGCACCATGCCGCAAAAAATGCCGATCAGCGCGATGACGAACAGCGATTGATAGCCGATGGCGTACAACTGCTGCAGCGTACGGATGAAGATGCGCCGCGAGGTGAAGATGTGGCGTACGCCCTCCAGGAAGAAGAGCGTCGTGCCGCCCAGAGCGTCCACTCCGCGCAGGCAACGTTCGCCCAGTCGGGCGGGGAGGGAAAAGATGTTCATGGCCTTCCTTTGCGGGAGCGGCGGATACGGACCGCCCCGTCGCGTCCTGCCGGCTGTCCGGCGTGCAGTCCGGTCCAGGGTCAGTTGACACAAATCTTGCAGACAATTTCAATAGGGCATTTTGCCTTTGAAAAAGCAAAATACGAGGCGGCGGCACAGCGCCGTCCGGCCAAAACCAAGCGGAAAGACCGCGTTTTTTCCGCGAAACGACAGGCCGTGTGGTTTGGAACGCGAAGCGTTTCAAACGGAAAATGCCCTAGGGCCTGTCAACACTATTCGTTGCCTGGTTGGGGGGAAGGGAAACCCCTCGCTCTGCTGTCGATGTCCGTAAGGCTCCTGCGTCGCCTAACGGACACGGCCTGCGGCCGCCCGTTGGGGCGCTGCCAGCGCGGGAGCGGGTTGCTCTGCTGTCGATGCCCGTAAGGCTCCTTTGTCGCCTAACGGGCACGGCCCTGCGGGCCGCCTTTTGGTCGCTTCCTTCCCCCCAAGCCCCCCATACCTTCCCCAGCGCGCTTTTACCGGGGGAAGAGTCAGAGACACGAGGCACTCTCGTCCCAACAGCAAGCGATCTGCATACGGCCTGATTGGCTTATCTATTGAAATTGTTTGCAAATTTGTGTTGACAAGCCCTATTTGACCGCCTTTTTGGAAAGACGTATGGGCTTGCCCAGCCCCAAGCGGCGCAAGGTCTCGCGGACGTTCTCCGCCTCCCGTTCGCTGCCCCGCAGGAGGACCTGTACCAGATAGACCTTGCCGCTCTTCTGCAGACGCGTGCGCAGGCCCTTCTCTTCCAGCCTGGCCCGCAGGGCGTCGCCGTCGCCCTTGTCGCGGAAGGCCGCGGCCTGATAGACATAATCGAATTTGGGTTCGGCCTTGGGCGCGGCCTTCTGTTCGGTGCGGCCTTCCGTGCGGCGTGGCGCGGCGCTCGTCTGGGCCTTTGCGTTGTCCTGCTGTGCGGTCTGCGGCGCGGCCTGCGCCGTTCCGCCGGGCTGGATGCCCCAGGCCGCCAGACTTTCGCCCTGCGGCCGCGCAAAGGGGTAGGCGGGTGCTTTCGGCTGTTCCGCCGCGGCCTGAGCCGCCTGTTCCTGCGTTTTTTGTCCCTGCGCTCCCTGCTCGGACGGAGGCTGCGCCCCCTGTCCCTGCGGGGCCGCCTGCTGTCCGGCGGACGCTGCGGCCTCGGCGTCGCCGCCGGTCGCTTCCGCGCCTTCTTCCCCGGACGTGCCCTTGTTCAGAGGCAAAGGACGATCCAGCAATTCCGCCACGCCCTCGCCCGCCTCGGCGGTCGGTGGCTGGGACGCCGCCTCCCGCGGCGACTCATGCAGCAGGGCGTTCACCCGTTCGGCGGGGTTCTGCCCCTGCCCGATGATCACACCCATGAAGAAGGCCCAGCCCACGGCCACGGCAAACACCACCAGCAGGGCCGCCACCCCAAGGAACGGCAGATGCAGCAGGACCTTGGGGGGGCGGATCTCAGCCTTTGGGATGCGCTGGCGAACTCTTCGCAGGGGCTGGGGCATGGACGAACGGCGCTCCGCGATGCGTCCGGCGGACTACATGGTTTCGGGCGCGCTCACGCCCAGGATGTCCAGACCGTTGCGCAGCACCTGCCCGACGGCCCGCAGCAGGGCAAGCCGCGCCAGACTGCGCCCGCTGTCCGCGGCGTCCAGCACCTGATGCTTGGCGTAGTAGCTGTGCAGCATCCCCGCCAGATCCATGAGATAGTGGCTCACATGGTGCACGGAGAGCGTCAGGGCCGCATTGGCGATCATGTCTTCCATGCCGGCGGCCTTGCGCAGGAGCGCCATGTCCTCCGGCGTGTCCAGCGCTCCCAGCAGGGCGAGGTCGCAGCATTCGGGCAGGGTCATGCCGCGTTCTTCCGCCCGGCGCAGCACCGCGCAGATGCGGGCATGAGCGTACTGCACATAGTACACGGGATTGTCCAGGCTGCGCTGCTTGGCCAGTTCCAGGTCGAAATCCAGCGGGCTGTCGCTCTTGCGGGAAAGGAACATGAAACGCGCGGCATCTGCGCCCACTTCCTTGATGACGTCGGCCAGCGTCTCAAAAGTGCCCGCACGGGTGGACATGCTGACGGGCTGGCCGTTCTGCAGCAGGTTCACCAGCTGGATGAGCACCACGTCGAAGCTCTCGCGGGGCTGGCCCATGGCCGCGATGGCGGCGCGCATACGCGGCACATAGCCGTGATGGTCCGCGCCCCAGATGTCGATGAGCCACTGGTAGCCGCGACGGAACTTGTCATGATGATAGGCGATGTCCGAGGCGAAATAGGTCAGCGTACCGTCGGACTTGCGCAGCACGCGGTCCTTGTCGTCGCCCAGCTTTTCCGTGGCGAACCAGTAGGCGTCGTCCTTGTGGTAGGTATAGCCCGCCTCATCCAGCGCGGCAAAGGCTTCGGCCACCTTGCCGCCCTCCACCAGCGTCTTTTCCGAGAACCAGTGCTGATGCTCCACCCGGAAGTCGGCAAGGTCCTGCTTGATGCCGTTGAGGATGTCCCGCATGGCGCGCTCGTAGCAGCGCTCCTTGCCTTCGGCCTCCGGCAGATCGGCCAGACTGTCGTCCTCGGCCAGCATCTCGCGGGCGATGTCGATGATGTACTCGCCCCGGTAGTAAGACTCCGGCCACTCCACCGGGCGGCCCTTGAGCTCCTGCACCCGCAGCCAGACGGAAAGCCCCAGCAGGCGCATCTGCAGGCCCGCGTCGTTGATGTAGTATTCCGTATCCACGGCAAAGCCCGCGCGCCGCAGCAGACGGGCCAGACTGTCGCCCACGGCGGCCCCCCGGCCGTGCCCCACATGCAGCGGGCCCGTGGGATTGGCCGAAACGTATTCCACCAGCGTCCTGCGGCCCGCGCCCACCGGGCTGCGCCCGTAGTCCGCCCCGGCGGCCTCGATGTCCGCCACGGTCTGCCGCCAGAAGTCCGGGCTGAAGGTCACGTTGATGAAGCCCGGCCCGGCCACTTCGGCCTTGAGGATATCCGCGCAGCGTTCCGGCAGCCCGGCGGCGAAGGCCTGGGCCAGCTCGCGAGGATTCTTGCCGGCCTCTTTGGCCAGCAGCATGGCCACATTGACGGCCAGATCCCCGTGACGGGCGTCGCGGGGCGGCTCGATGACGGCCTTCACAGGCCAGGAGAGGCCCATTTCCTCCACCATGCTCATGAGAGCGGAACGCAGCACTTCGACAGCACGCATGAAAAAACTCCCGCCGCGAGGGCTAGATGTTGAAATTTTCCAGGGATTCACAGGAATTGACGAGCATGACCCGCAATTCGGCACGCGCGGCCTCGTCCAGCTGGTCGAGGCACTGGCCCACCATCTTGCCGAGCACGGCCTTGGGGCCGAGCTCCAGCCAGCAGCGCACGCCGTCGGCATACTGCTGCCGGATGGTCTCGATCCAGCGTACGGAGGACACCATCTGCGGCAGCAGGCTTTCCTTGAGGCTTTCTCCGTCCGTGAGGCCCCTGCCGTGCAGGTTGGCGTAGACGGCAAAGCGCGGACGCCGCCACACCGCCTTGCGCAGCAGCGGCTCCAGCTCCCGGTTGGCCTTTTCCATCAGCGGGCTGTGGAAAGCGCCGCTGACCTTGAGTTCCACGGCGCGTCCCTTGAGCGGCCTGACCTTGCCGCAGGCAAGGGCCACGGCTTCCTTGTCGCCGCTGATGACGTACTGGCCGGGGGTATTGTAATTGGCGATGATGAGCGGACGGTCGCTTTCCTCGGCGGCCTCGCGCACCAGGCCTTCCACCTGCTCGAGCGTCAGCTTGAGGATGGCCGCCATGCCGCCGCGTCCGTCGGGATCGGCCTCGGCCATGAGACGACCGCGCAGGCTCACGATCTGCAGCACGCTCTCCTCGTCCAGCACGCCCGCCGCCGCCAGCGCGGCGAATTCGCCCAGGCTGTGCCCGGCGGCGGCCACGGGATGCACACGTCCGGCCAGCGCCCGCCACAGATTGAGGTTCACCACGGTCAGCGCCGGTTGCAGGGCGCGCGTATCGCTCATGGCGGCTTCGTCGCCTTCCCAGAAGATCTCCCGCAGGGGCAGGCCGCTGACGGACTCCGCACGCTTCCAGAGCTGCATGGCCGCGCTGTCGGCCTCGGCCAGTTCGCGCCCCATACCGGCTTCCTGCGATCCCTGTCCGGGAAAGAGCAGGGCAATGGCGTTCTTCATCGCTGTTTCTCCATGCCTGTCGGCAAAAAAATGTGAAGGGCGTATTTTTACGTTATCCGGCCCCGGCTTGCAAGTCCCGCCGCTCAAGGATATGAGGACGACATGCAGAAACGTTCTCCTTACGGCAGCCGCGCCCGGACCGGCAGACATGCCTCCGGACCGGCCGGCACGGACGGCCCCGCCGCCGGGAAATCACGGACGGCCCGGCCTGTCCGCTCATCACGGACGGCAGCCGCCGCTCCTCCAGCCGCCCCTCCCGTGCCTGAGGCGCTGGCCGCCTGCGCCCGTCAGGCGGGCCTGACCGTCCCGGACCAGGTCCTCCAGCCGCTGGGGCTGTATCTGACGGAACTCATCCGCTGGAACAACGTCATGAATCTGGTGGGGGCGCACGACTGGCGAGAGGCCCTCGCCAATCTGGCGGGCGACAGTTTCCATCTGGCCGCCTTTCTGACCGACCTCCCCCTCCCCGAGGCCCCGCTGCACTGGGATCTCGGTTCCGGCGCGGGCCTGCCGGGCATCCCCCTGCGCATGGTCTGGGAACGGGGGGAGTACTGGCTGGTGGAGGCGCGGGAAAAACGCGCGCTCTTCCTCTCCCGTATGCTGTGCAGTCTGCGTCTGCCCCGGACGCATGTCTACCGGGGACGTGTGGAACAGTTTTTCGGCACGCAGCCGCGCGGGGCGGACTGCGTCATCAGCCGGGCCTTCATGCCGCCGGAGACGCTGCTGCCGCTGCTGGCGCCGCATCTCGCGCCGGACGGCCTGGTCATCCTGCTCTGCAACCGGTCGCCCGCCACCCTGCCGCCGGGCTGGGAGCGCGTCGCGCATCGCGCCTATGCCGTGCGCCGCCCCTCTGCCGCGTCCGCCGCCGAAGAGACGCGCCGCTTCCTGGCGGTCCGCCTCAACCGTGAGGAGGCCCTTGCCCCGTCCGGCCCCGTACCGTCCGCCGACACCCCTTCCAGCGAGGATTGACCGTGATCGAGACCTCTCCCGATCCCCTGTCCGAAGGTCTTGCCGCCTCGGAAGCCGTACGCGATGCCCTCCACGACCGGCAGCGCGCCCGCTTCTGGCTGCGCGGCCTCATCTGGGCGCTTTTGACCGTAGGGCTGGCCTTCATCCTGCGCCTGCTCGAATGGCCCTGCTGGCAGAACCCCGAATACCGTCTGGGCAGCGAATGGCTGCTGGCCACCAACGACGCCTACCACTGGGTGGCCGGCGCCGAGGGCATCGGGCTTGCCGTGGGCCATCCCATGGCCGAGATGCTCAAGGGCATGGCCTCGCTGCTGGGGACCTATCCCGCCGCCGTGGCCTTCTGGTTCCCCATGATCCTCTCCACGCTGGTGGCGCTCATCGTCTTTGTCTGGGTCTGGGCGCTGGGCAGCATGGAGGCCGGTATGGCGGCCGGGCTCATCACCACCATCGCGCCCGGTTTCCTGGCCCGGACCCTGCTGGGCTATTACGATACCGACCTCGTCACCCTCTTCTTCCCCCTGCTCATGACGCTGGCCCCGGCCTGCTGGGCCATGCGCTACATGCTCCTGCCGCACACCCTGCTGAAACGGCTCATCCATACCTCCGGACGGGTCATGGCCCGCCGCATCATGAGCTCGCAGGCCCCGCAGGAGGTGCGCCTCGGCTATCCGCTGCGCAAGCGCTGGGTGCTCCTGCTCACCCTTTCCGGCCTCATCTCCTGGTGGTCGCAGGAATGGCATTCCGTTTTCCCCTATCTCATCCGTTACAATGTGGGCCTGCTGGCCTTCATGAGCCTTGTCATGGCCCCGCAGGGACGGCGCGGTCTGCTGCTGCTCGGCTCGCTGGCCTATGCCCTGCCGGCGCTGGCCGGGCTGCCCGGACTGGCGGGCAGCCTCGTGGTGCTCGTGGCGGGCATGGCCCGCACGGAATGGGCCAGGAAACTGCGTGCCCGGCTTGCCCACCCGCTCGTCCTGCTCCTGCTCTGGGCGGGCGTGGCCGCGCTCATGCTGGGCGGCGGCATCCTGAACACGCTGATCTACCACTTCGGCGCCTACGCCAAGCGCGCGGGCGACGCCGCCGCCACCGCCGCCGGCACAGTGCTCGTCTACCCCTCGGTGGCCCAGTCCATCACCGAAGTGCAGGACCTGAGCCTCATGGCCCTGCTTTCCTACTTCCATCCCTGGATGGAGGCCGCCCTGCTGGGGCTCGTGGGCTTCGTCTGGGTGCTCATCCGCCGTCCCGGGGCGCTCTTTTTGCTGCCGCTGGCGGCGCTCGGTCTGCTCAGCACCAAGATGGGCGGGCGCATGGTCATGTTCGGCGCGCCCATCGTGGCCGTGGGCCTGACCCTGCCGCTCTACTGGATCCTCCAGCGCGGCCTGCGGGACAGCCTGCGCGGCGCGGTGGCGGGCCTCGTGACCTCGGCCCTGCTCATCGGCCTGCTGGTGGCTCCGTTCGCGGACATCATCCAGGCCATGTCCCAAGGCCCCATGATCAACCGTCGTCATGCCGACGCCCTGACCCGCGCACGGGACGTGACCCCCAAGGACAGCACGCTCTGGCTCTGGTGGGACTGGGGCTACGCGGCCCACCATTTCGCCCGCCGGACCACCATTGCCGACGGCGCGCTGCATAACGGCCCGTGGCTCTATCTGCCCGCCGCGGTCTTCGCCACGGACAACGCCCGTTTTGCCCGCCAGCTCATCCGCTACACGGCCCTCAAGGGCGGCGAGGCGGACGACGTTTTCCGGGGACTGGACGGCGATGCCGCGCAGGCCCTCATGGACAAGCTGCGTTCGCCGGACACCCCGCTGGTGGAGGCGCGCGGCAAGCAGTATCTCGTCGTGAGCTATGAGATGTTGCGGCTGGGCTTCTGGATCAGCAATTTCGGCAGCTGGAACTTCCGCACCAAGGAAGGGGAAGGCGGGGCCATGTCCATCGTCACGCGGGCGCTGGCCTACAACCTCAAGGAAGGCGCCGTGCAGCTCGAAGGCAGCCCGGCCCCCATCCATACGGCCACCATCAGCGTCTTTGACGAAACGGGCGTCGTCACCCGCGACTATGTGCAGGAATGGGCCGACGCCCATCCGCAGGCCACGCCGGAGGAACAGAGCGTCTTTCTGAACAGCCGCCGCAACGTGCACTGCCTCTTCAACCGGGTCACCGGCGAGAAGCTCGTGCTCGACAGCGGCATCTACAACTCCCTCATGGTGCAGCTCCTGCTGGCCTCGCCGCAGGACACCCGCTTCTCCCCCTACTTCAAGCTGGTGTACGACAATGTCTTCGCCCGCATCTACGAGGTGCTGTAGGAGCCTTGGCGCAGCAGCGTATTTTTGGGGGGAAGGGGAACCCCTCCGCCAGCGCTGGAGGGGTTCTCCTTCCCCCCAAGCCCCCCATCCCTTCCCCAGCGCGCTTTTACCAGGGAGGATTTTGACGTTGAAAAAGGCAAAGCGAGAGGCGGCGGCACAACACTGTCCGGGAGAAAATTGGGGTGGCAGCCAGTAGGACCCGATGAAGGGGTCTTACAGGCATCGACAGCAGAGCGCGACCGAAAGGCGGCCCGCAGGGCCGTGCCCGTTGCGACGCAGGAAGCTACGGGCATCGACAGCAGAGCGGAGGGGTCCCCCTTCCCCCAACGAAATCCCCGCTCCGGCCTTCCGTCTCATTCGTGATGATAGGGGATATTGCGGGCGATGCACTCCGCCCGGTAGAGCTGTTCCAGCAGCAGGACACGGGCCAGCTCGTGCGGCAGGGTCATGGGGCCGAGACAGAGGGCGCGGCGGCCCGCGGCGCGGATGCGTTCATCCAGCCCGAAGGGCCCGCCGATGATGAAGCAGGGCCGCCCGGCGGCCTGCCGGTCGAGATCCTGCAGCAGGGTCGCGAACTGCGGCGAGGTCAGGCTCGCGCCGCGCTCGTCGAGGATGAGGGGGATGTCCTGCGGCGTCAGCGCTTCCAGCAGGCGTTTCCCCTCCTGTTCGTTGCGGCGCGGCACAGGCAGGGAGGCGTCCCCATCGCGCACCTCCGTCACATCCAGCGGCCGCCAGCGCCGGATGCGCTGCCCGTAATGCTCGGCAGCCGCCTTCCAGAAGGCGGTCTTGATCTTTCCCACACACAGGATACGCAAGGGTTTGCCTGCCATGTTTCCTTCCTTTCCGTCCGATTTCGTCCCGCACACGCGGCCGCGCATCTGCGCCGATCCGCGGGAGGCCGCGACCGGCCTGCGTGCCGGCGGCGTCTGGGCCTTCCCCACAGAGACCTTTTACGGGCTCGGCTGTTCGCTGTTCGCTGCGGACGCGGTGCGGCGGGTGTATCAGCTCAAGCGGCGTCCCGTCCAGCGCCCCTTGCCCGTGCTGGCGGGCGACATGGCCCAGCTTGAGGCGCTCGTCCGGCTGGACGAAGCCCCGCGCGGCCTTCTGGAACGATTCTGGCCCGGCCCGCTGACCGTACTCCTCTCCCCCCTGCCGGAGGCAGCCTCCCGCCTGCCGCAACAGGTTTGCGGCCCCACGGGCAAGCTGGCCATACGGCTGACGCCCCATCCGCTCACCGCCCGGCTCTCACGGGAAGCGGGAGCGCCCCTGACCTGCAGCAGCGCCAATCTCAGCGGCCAGCCCGCCGCCCGGCTGGCGCGGGAACTGCCCCCGGAACTGCTGGCCCCGCTGGACGGCCCTCATGACGGCGTGCTGGATGCCGGACCGGAACCGCACGGCGGCCAGCCGTCCAGCATCGTGGAGCCGCTGCCGGACGAAGGTCTGCGTCTGCTGCGCGCGGGGGCCGTCAACGCGCAGGCCCTGCGGGCGGCGGGCTTTGTCTGTCAGGAATAGGACATTTTCCATGTGGACAGCTCCACAGTTCGCACCATGCGGCCTGTCGTTTCGCGGGAAAAGCGCGGAGACTCGCTCTCGCTGGACTGAACGGCACTGTGCCGCCGCCTCGCGCTGTGCCGTTTTCGACGACAAAACGCACCAGGCCCTGTCAACACGAATTTTACAAATCATTTCGATGGATAAGAAAAATAAACTGAACACGCTCCGCTTGCTTCTGGGGACGGGGTTGCCTCGTGTACCTGACTCTTCCCCGGTAAAAACGCGCTGTGGAAGGGATGGGGGGCTTGGGGGGAAAGGGGACCCCTCCAGCGCCGGAAGCGACCCAACGGGCGGCCGTAGGCCGTGTCCGTTAGGCGACGCAGGAGCCTTACGGGCATCGACAGCAGAGCGAGGGGTTCCCCTTCCCCCCAACAGGCAACGAATAGTGTCAACAGGCCCTAGCTGTAGAGTGTCAATACGTTGTTCACCCTCTGCTCAGACATGAAGCTGGAGGTTTTCTGCCAAGAGCCGAATGGGGGC
>NZ_CALVHE010000031.1 GCF_944327235.1 uncultured Desulfovibrio sp. | reverse complement strand
ACGGCAAGCGTACTTGTTTTTCATTGTCATAACTTGCTTTTAGCCTCTTTATGGACTCTCTGCTAGTCATGACCCATTTTCTTTTATGTAAAAAGATTCCAGCATTTCGTCAATATAGCTCCGCGCTTGGAATTGCTCCCTGTGCCTCGCTCCACATGCTCCTTACGCCCCACCAGAAGGCCCCATGACCACAAGATAGCCCCCGACGTCGGCATCTCCCGGCTTGCAGAGGGCACTTTTTCGCGATGCCGGGCATTTTGCCGCGTCGATCCGCGCGGCGCTTTTTTCTTTTTGCCGCACGAAGGCTTTCCGCGCCGTCAAGCTGGGATATAGGTCAACGAGAGGGTATTTCCGGCTGTCGTTCGGTCCTGGCCGCGCAGACGACTCCGTCTGGCTGCGGGGCAGGCGCCGCAAGCCGACGGCAGGCAAAACACAGGAACAGCCTCCCCCGCCGGACGGCATCCGCGATGCCTTCGACAAAAAAAGAAAAGATCTCACCCCGCGAACCGAGAAAAGAATTCCCCTTGCCTCAAGGCGGCACTTTTGGTATTACGTTTTTTCATATCGTGTCACGATACAGCTGTCCACGTCTCCGGCCGCCAGCCATGTCGGCCCTGATGTCACCCCAACCTCAACCACAGGAAACACCCATGCGTCTTGCCTCTCTTCTTGCTGCCGCCATGCTGAGCGTCCCGCTTTTCACCGCTGCCGGACAGGCCCATGAATTCCTTGTCGTGCCGCGCGGCGACGGAGCCAAAGCCGCTCCGGTCACCGTGGAAGCGCAGGCTGCCCACATCTTCATGCAGAGCGAAGAAGCTGAAAAAGTGGAAAATGTCCGTGTAGAACTCCTGACCGCCGACGGTAAAAAGACGGCGCTCACCCTCGCGCCCTCCGCCGCCTCAAAGGCGCTGGAAGGCACGGTGAAGGGGCCGGTGGCCGCTCCGGCCTGGCTGGTGGGGCATCGCCTGCCCGAGATCTGGAGCTCCACCACGGAAGGCGTGCTGCTCGGGGACCGCGCCGCGCTGGAAGCGCAGGGCAAGACCGTGCGCTCGGTGGGCCGCTACGAAAAGTTCACCAAGACGGCCTTTGTCGTGGGCGGGGATGCCGCTTTCTGGAGCAAGCCGCTGGGCCAGACGCTGGAGATCGTGCCGCAGGCCTCGCTGTCGGACCTGACGGCCGGGGGCAAGCTGACGGTGCAGGTCCTGCTGGACGGCAAGCCCGTGCCGCAGGCCGAGGTGGGCCTGAGCTATGACGGCTACAGCAAGGAAGAAGACACCTACAAGCAGATGCTCCACACCGATGCCGCCGGTAAGGTGACCCTGCCGCTGGATACGCCGGGACTCTGGCTGGCCCGCGTGGCCGTCACCCGCCCGGTCAAGGACGGCAAGGGCGTCGATGAGGAACAACTGCGCTCCACGCTGGTCTTTCCGGTGAAGTGATCGCGCCGCGGGCGAAAGCAGTCGTCGCCCGCGGGATGGAGCTCTCTCCTGGGGGAAGGGGGACGCCTTGTCTGGATGACGTTCCCTTTCCCGAAATTTTTACCGTTCCCACACGAGGAAATGCCATGAAAAAACTCCTGACAGGCTGCCTGCTGACTGTTTGCGGCGGCATGGCATGTCTGCCGACGGCCGTCGAAGCCCATGCCCTGCGGGCCAGCCATGAGCGGCAGGGCGAAACGATCCTGGCCCGCTTTGCCTATTCCGACGACAGGGCGACGGAGTTCGCGTCCGTGCGCGTCATCGGCGCGGACGGCAAGGAATTCCAGAACGGCCGTACCGATGCGCGCGGCCGCTTCGCCTTCGTTCCCGATGCGCCGGGCACATGGCGCATCATCGTTGCCGACGGCATGGGGCACAAGGTGGATCATCCCGTGGAAGTCGCCGCGCCGGGCAAGCCTGATGCCGCGGCCGGAGCGGACAAGGCGGAAACGAGCGCCAGCCTGCCCATGAGGGCGGGGCTGGGGGTGAGTCTGCTGGCCAATCTGGCTCTTGTCGCCTGCCTCCTGCGCCGCCGCAAGGCCGCCTGAGGACTTTTCGGCATGACGAAGGGGAGGCGTCGCCCGGCGACGCCTCCCCTTTTTTTCACGGCCTGAACGGCTCGTTATCCCACGAGGGGACGCTTCATATCCGCCTTGGGCACGCCGAGGCGCAGGATGAGGTCCACTTCGCAGGGCTTGCAGGCCTGACAGACTTCCAGATCGCCGCGCAGGGACATATAGAGATACGCGTCCGTCTCGTCCCAGCCGGTAGCGGCGGCCACCAGACGCTGCATCTGCACGCTGGCATGGCGCAGGGCTTCCGTATAGTCGGGGGCGCTGGCGAGCGTATACCAGCTGGTGGGGGTCTCGAGCACGGGCCAGTCCAGCGCACACTGACGGATGATGCTGATGCGGGTCATCACCGTCCCGTTGATCTCCAGACCCGTGCCGCAGAGCTCGCTGTCCCCCATGACGGCGTGCATATCGCCCATCTGGACGAGCGCGCCTTCCACGCGCACCGGGAAGTAGGCGGTATTGCCCTTGACCATGAGCTTGCAATCCAGATTACCGCCATGATTGCCGGGATAGCCGCAGGGCACGCTCTTGCCCTCTTCCGGCGTGACGCCGATGACCCCGATCATGGGATTGACGGGGAAGCGCACGTCATTGAAGACGGCCTTGCCGTTCTCGATGGGGATGCGCTTGGTGCGCGTCTCGCACTTGTCCCACAGAGGCCCGATCTTGGGCAGGGTGGTGGTAGTGCCGATGACGTCGCACTGCACGTCCAGCAGCTCGACCTTGAGGACGTCTCCGGGATGGGCGTCACGCACGAACAGCGGGCCGGTGGCCGGATTCATCTTGCTGTAATCGCAATTTGTCACCAGCTGGCTTTCGGAATGCATCTGATTGCTGAAGCAGTCCTGCGTGCGGAAGATGACGACCTCGCCGGAGTCGATGCTGGCGATGGGCGCATTGGCGGCGCTGAACGTATACACGACCTTGTCGACGTATTGCATGATATCTCCTCCATTATCGAGTGCCGGGCAACTCACTGCCCGGCGTTGCATCCGTTGTGCGTTACGCTACACCATGTGACTGTTGCGGAAGGCTTCGGGCACTTCCTTGTAGCCCTTGCTCTTCACGAAACCGATGATCAGACCGATGGCCAGCCAGCTGAAGCCCACGATCTGGGTCAGCTTGTCGAAGGAGAACCACACATAGCCCAGGATCAGCACGCCGCAAAGCGGGCAGATGATGTAGTGGAACACCGCCTTCCCGCCGCGCATACGCTCGCGCAGCCAGAAGAAATTGAACACCGCCACGTTGAGCAGGATGAAGGAGGTCAGCGCCCCGAAGTTCACCAGACGGGCAAGATCGTCCACCGTGGACAGTTCGGCCACGATGATGGAAAACACCCCCACGGCGATGGTGGCGACATAGGGCGTCTGGAAACGGGGATGCACCTTGCGGAACACCCCGGAGACGCCCGGCAGCACGTTGTCGCGCGCCATGCCGAACAGCACGCGCGAGGTGGCCGCCTGAGCGTTCATGGTGTTGGCGATGCCCACGGCAAGGATGTTCACCACGAGCAGCACCTTGCGGAACCATTCGCCGCAGGCCAGCGCGGCGGCGTCAAAAAAGGCCGTATCGGGGTTGAGCTTCTCAAGATCGGGCTGGATGATGGTGGCCACATAGGTCTGCAGGATGAACAGGAAGCCGATGCACAGCAGGGCGGCCATGGTGGCGCGGCCGATGGTCACTTCCGGGCGGTGCGTCTCTTCGGCCAGGGTGGAGATGCCGTCAAAGCCCAGGAAGGAAAGACAGGCGATGGTGCAGGCCAGCCCGATGAACTGGAGGTTCATCTCGCCGGGGCGGTAAAGCGGATCCATGACCAGCGCGCCCGTGCCGCCGCCTTCACCGAGCACATAGTTGAGGCCCATGCCGATGAACAGGGCCAGCACCACCAGCTCGACATAAAACATGATCCAGTCGGCCCGCGCCGTGTAGGTGATGCCGCGCACGTTGATGAGCGTGTTGATGCCCACGAAGACGATGACCCAGAGCCAGCGCGGCGTATGGGGGAAGAGCTCGACGCACCAGTTGGCCGTCATCAGATAGAGCAGCGCGGGCACGAAGACGTAATCCAGCAGGATGAGCCAGCCGGCGATGAAACCCACATGGTGGTTCAGGCCGCGCTGCACATAGGCATAGACCGAGCCGGCGATGGGGAAGCGGCTGCTCATCTTCATGTAGCTCAACGCCGTGAAGAACATGGCGCAGATGCCCACAAAGTAGACGAAGGGGGTCATCATGTGGCTGTCTCTGGAAATGTAGCCGTAGATGGACATGGGCGCGATGACCACCATGAACAGCATACCGTAGACAAAGACGTCCCTGAAGCTGAGTTCCCGTTTCAGCTCCTGATGATACCCGAAATTTTCCGTGGAACCTTGCTGTGACATACGACAACCTCAAAAAGGATTTTGCCGGCAAAAAACGGCAAAGCCCTTTTAGACGGTTTTAGCGCAATGTCAAAGGGAAAAGGCGGAAAAAAGGCTGTTTTGAGCCTGTTTTCTCCTGCGAGAAGGAACTTTTCACTTCAAAAACAACAAAAAACGACACTTTTGCGGCACGGAGGCAGAGCGAGCGCCGCCACGGGACGGAAGATGCCAGCCCGGCGGCACGGCGAGACGAAGCCGGGGGGACGGCGGGGCCCACGCCCCGCCATGCCGGAGCGGCGCGCGGTCGCTATTCCTGCGTGTCCACACGTTCCCAGTTGATGGACTTGGGCTCGTCATCGTCGGGCAGTTCGTTCTTGGCGGCCTCCAGCCGGGCCTGCCGTTCCCGCAGGGCCGCGGCGGCCTCGGCGGGCAACTGTTCCAGCAGCGTGCCCGTGCGCTCGAAAAGATTCCGCAGGATGGAATTGGAGACCAGCATACCGCTGCGGGTCAGGCGCAGATAGCCGTCACGCAGGCGCACCAGCCGGTTCTCGTGCAGGGCCTGGACCAGCCGCTGGTGATCGCGCATGAAATCCCGCCCGGTGAGTTCCTTGTAATCCTTGAGACGCAAGCCCCGCGCCGTGCGCAGCCGCAGCATGAGCAGCTCCAGGATGCGGATCTTCGGCGTGAGGATCTCCGCCTTGGCGTCCAGCGTCCCGGCGCGGATGCCCTCGGTCCAGGCGCGCTGCCCGGCGGGATTGGTCCAGCGGCGGCCGTCGATGGTCGAGGTGGCCGACGGCCCCAGCCCCAGATAATCCGCCCCTTCCCAGTAACCGAGGTTGTGACGGCACTGGAAGCCCATGCGCGCGAAGTTGGATATCTCGTAATGCAGGTAGCCGTTGCTTTCCAGAAAGGCCGCCCCCTCGGAAAACATGATGTTCTGATCCCGCTCCGGCGGCAGGGTCAGCCTGCCCGAGGCGCAGTCCTGTTCAAGAGGCGATCCCGGTTCCAGCGTCAGCCCGTAGGAAGAGATATGTTCCGGCGTCATGCGGCAGACATCCTTGAGGGTCTGCAGCCATTGCCGCACGCCCTGCCCCGGCAGCCCCCACATGAGATCGACGCTGATGTTGGCGCAACCCGCCTCACGGGCCATGAACACCGCGTGCAGGCTGTCCTGCGCCTTGTGGGGCCGCCCCAACATGCGCAAAAGCGTATCGTCCAGCGTCTGCAGGCCGATGGAGAGACGATTGATGCCGGCATTCAGATACTGGGTGGTGATGTGCCCGCCCCGCAGGGATTCGGGATTGGCCTCCAGCGTCACTTCGGCCTTGGGCGACCAGGCGAAAGCCTTGTGCAGGCGATCAAGGATGCTTTCGATGATGCGCGGCGGCAGAAGGCTCGGCGTACCGCCGCCGAAAAAGACCGAATGCACTTCCTTGCCCTTGAGGCGATCGCCCCAGAGGGCCATTTCCAAAAACAGACTGTCCACATAGTCGCGCACGGCGGGCGACTGGCTGGCCGAGACGCCGCGGCCCAGCGGCATGGAATAGAATGCGCAGTAATTGCAACGGGTCCTGCAAAAGGGAACATGGATATACACAAGCATGGGGAATGTCCGTAAGCAGCGTCGAGATGATGACGTTCAAAGGTCGGCAGTCTTTTCTGCAAAATGCGGACCGCAGCGGGCGGCTCGCGGGGCAAGCTTGGCAAACGGCCCTGTCCAGCGTATATTCCCCTTTCTCAAAAGGCAATCCGCAGCTTACGGAGTGACGATTATGGAATTGCGTTTTCAATGCCTCGGCCCGGACCACTGGAAGACCGAGGTTCTGCTTGCCCCTGTTTTTCAAGGGGAAAATCTGCACGAAGCCAGCCCTCTGCTGGACAAGGCCGCCCCGTGGCTGGCCATCGCGCCCGCCGCGCGCGACTTTCGCGGCAAAAAGAATGAACTGGCCCTGCTGCACGGCCATCCGCAACAGAACGTGCCGCGTGTCCTTGCCATCGGTCTGGGCAAGGCCGAGGAGTTCACGCCCGGCGTCCTGCGCGAGGCCATAGCCGCCGCCGTACGCCGCTGCCGCGCGCTGGAAGCGGAAGGCCTGCTGTTGCCGGAGGCCCTGCTGTCCCGTCTGCCCGGCGGGCGGGATCGGCTCGTGGAAGAAAGCGCCTATGCCGCCCTGCTGGCGCTCTATGCCTTCCGGGACCTGAAGAAGGAAGACCCCGACGCGCCCCGCGATCCCCAGTGGCTCACTTTCGCCTTTGAGGGCGACTATGTGCCCGACGCGCCCCGCGAGGCGGCACGTCGCGGCGAACGGGCGGCGCAGGCCGTCATGCTGGCGCGGGATCTGGCCAATACCCCGCCCAATATGCTGGGCCCGGCCGACCTGGCCGAGCGCGCCGAGCGCATCGCCCGCAGCGTGGGCCTTGGCTGCACGGTGCTGGACGAGGAAGCCATGCGCGCCGAGAACATGGGCGCGTTGCTGGCCATGGGGCAAGGCTCCGCACGTCCGCCGCGTCTCGTGGTGCTGGAACACGCCCCCGAAGGGCATGAGCAGGACAAGCCGCTGGTGCTGGTGGGCAAGGGCATCACCTTCGATACGGGCGGCATCTGCATCAAGCCCGCCGCCAAGATGCACACCATGAAATGCGACATGACCGGCGCGGCCGACGTACTGGCCGTGCTGGTGGCCCTTGCCGAGGAAGGGACCCCCCGCCGGGTCATCGGCCTCATGGCCTGCGCCGAGAACATGCCCGACGGCAACGCCTGCCGCCCCGGCGACGTGGTGCGCGCCGCCTCCGGCGACACGGTGGAGATCCAGAATACCGATGCCGAAGGACGGCTCGTGCTCTGCGACGCCCTGCACTATGCCCAGAAGATGTGGACGCCCGCCGCCGTGGTGGACATCGCCACGCTCACCGGCGCGTGCGCCGTGGCGCTCGGCGGCGAGGTGGCCGGTCTGTTCACGGACGACGACGCCCTTGCCGAACGTCTGACGGCCGGCGCGGAACTGGGAGGGGAACACCTCTGGCGGCTGCCGCTCTGGAAGGGCTACGAAAAGAATCTCAAAAGCCAGGTGGCCGACATCTGCCACATGGGACCGCGTGAAGGCGGCGCCATCCATGCCGCGCTCTTCCTCAAGCATTTCCTGCGGGAAGGCGTGCGCTGGGCGCATCTCGACATAGCCGGTGTGGACTGGGCCGACAGCGAGCAGCCCCTCGGCGCGGCGGGCGCTACGGGCTTCGGCGCGCGGACCCTGCTGGAACTGGCCAGAGGAGGCGTCTAGATGAAAGTCTATCTTATCGGCGCGGGGCCGGGCGATCCGGGATTGTTCACTCTGCGGGGACGCGACTGTCTGGCGGCGGCGGATGTGGTGATCTACGACGCGCTGGCCAATGACGCTCTGCTGGGCCATGCGCGCAAGGATGCCGAGCTGATCTATGTGGGCAAGGTGGCGGGCAATCATGCCCTGCCGCAGGACGGCATAAATCAGCTCCTCGTGGACAAGGCCCGCGAAGGCAAGGTGGTGGCCCGCCTCAAGGGCGGCGATCCCTACATTTTCGGGCGCGGCGGCGAAGAGGCCGAAGCCCTGCTGGAAGCGGGCATCCCCTTTGAGGAGGTGCCCGGCATCAGCAGCACCATCGCGGCCCCGGCCTATGCGGGCATCCCCCTGACGCACCGCAACTTCGCCAGTTCCGTGACCATCATCACCGGACACGAGAACCCCGACAAGCCCGGTTCCGTCCACAACTGGCAGGCGCTCGCCCGGAGCGCGTCCACGCTGGTGTTCGTCATGGGCATGAAGAACCTGCCCGACATCGCCCGCAACCTGCTGGAAGCGGGCATGGACCCGGCCACTCCGGCAGCGCTCGTCTACCGGGGGACCACGTCCCGGCAGCGCAGTCTGGTCGCCACGCTGGCGGACCTGCCGCAAGCCGCCGTGGATCAGGGCTTCAGCAATCCTTCGGTCATCGTGGTGGGCAAGGTCTGCTCCCTGCATGATCAGCTGGGCTGGTTCGAGCAGCGGCCCCTCTTCGGCCGCAGCGTGGTGGTGACCCGCGCGCGGGAACAGGCCAGCGGTCTGGCACAGGAACTTGGTCGGCTCGGGGCGGATGTCATCCAGTGCCCCACCATCGAGATCAGCCCCCTGCCCGACTATGCCGAGCTGGACGCCGCCATAGCCCGTCTGTCCGAATATGCCTGGCTGATCTTCACCTCGGTCAACGGCGTGCGCTGGTTCTGGAAACGGCTGGAAGCCGCGGGCAAGGACAGCCGCGCCCTGGGCCTCTGCCGCGTGGCCGCCATCGGCCCCGCCACGGCCGAGGCGCTGGAATCGCGCGGCATCCGGCCCGACTTCATCCCCGAGCGCTATGTGGCCGAGGGCGTGGTGGAAGGCCTGCTGGCGCGCGGCAAGGTGGACGGCGTCCGTATGCTGCTGCCGCGTGCGGCCAAGGCCCGCGAGGTGCTGCCGGACGAGCTGCGCAAGGCCGGGGCCCGCGTGGATGTCATTTCCGCGTATGAGACCATCCCGGCCGCGACCCGCAAGGACGAGGTGCTGGATCGCATCCAGGCTGGCACGCTGGACTGCATCACCTTCGGCTCCTCCTCCACGGTGGAGAACTTCCTTTCGCTGATCCCGGCGGAGACCCTGCGCGCGCATCCCGACGTCCGACTGGCGGCCATCGGCCCGGTGACGGCCAAAACGCTGGAAGCTCACGGGCTGCCCTGCCACATCATGCCGGAAGAATACACCATCCCCGCCCTTGTCCAGGCGCTGGTCAGCCACTACACGAGGTAAACATGCCCCTGAAGATCGCCATCCTGGCCTCCGGCAACGGAACCAACGCGCAAGCCTTCATCGACAAGATGCGGGCCGGTCTGCTGGATGTGGACATCCGACTCGTGGCGGGCAACCGGCCCGGCGCGGGCGTCTTTGCCAGAGCGCAGGCCGCGGGCATCGCCTGCTGCGCGCTCGATCACACCACCTTCCCCGACCGTGTGAGCTTCGACCGCGAACTGGCCGCACGCGTCCGCGACAGCGGCGCGGAACTGGTGGTGCTGGCCGGATACATGCGCCTGCTCTCGCAGGAATTCCTCTCCGCCTTTGCCGGACGGGTCATCAATATCCACCCCGCCCTGCTGCCCAGCTTCCCCGGCGTGCACGGCGGCGCGGACGCGCTGGCCTACGGCGTCAAGCTCAGCGGCTGCACCGTGCATTTCGTGGAAGAAAAGGTGGACAGCGGCCCGGTCATCATCCAGGCCGCCGTGCCCGTCAATGCCGGAGAAGATGAGGACAGCCTCATGCAGCGCATCCACGTCATGGAGCACCGCATCTATCCGCAGGCCCTGCAATGGCTGGCCGAGGAGCGCATCAGCGTGCGCGGACGGCAGGTGCATCTGGCCCCCTCGCAAAAGGCGAAAGTACAGCCGGACGGCCAGTGGCTCGTCTGGCCGCCGCTGGAGGAAGGCTTCTAGGGCCTGTCAACACTATTCGTTGCCTGTTTGGGGGGAAGGGAAACCCCTCCGCCAGCGCGGGAGCGGGTTGCTCTGCTGTCGATGCCTGTAAGGCTCCTTTGTCGCCTAAGGTCAGGCTCATTACGCTTTTTTTGAGGGGGAAGAAACCCCTTTTGCTCGCGGCAAAAAGGGGTTTCTTCCCCCTCAAACTCCCCCATCTTCCCCAAAACCCGCTACTTTGGTAAGAGTAATTGGAAACGAAACACCTCACGTTATGAAAATAAGTATTTATTTGCAGCAAGTTATAAAAACATCTCCATCAAGGCATATTGCCTGATAATGAGCCCTGCCCCTAAAAAACCGCCCAAAACGCTTTGCAACGAAAAAGCCTGTGCAGCCGACGATGGCCGCACAGGCTTTATTTGTGACAGTAGCACTATCCGCTGTTTATTTTGGGGGAAGGGAAAACCCTCAAAAAACGTGATACGTCCAGAGCCTAACGGCGCAGCAGGGACGGCAGGGCGAAATAGAGCTTTGCCGCCAGATCGAAGCAGCCGCCCGGCAGGAAGCTTGCCGCATAGAACAGGCGATGCTTGAAAGACTTGAGGCCAAAGGGGGCGAGCAGCTCGCGCGCCTGTTTGCCCTTGCCTTCCCTCCAGAGGGCCACAGCGTGCTGGAAGGCGGCGCGACGACTCAGCAGATCCACAAGATCGGCGTGTTCCTTTTCATAGTCGGGATAGATGCGACAATGCTTTTCCAGGATACGCAGGGTCTCGTCAGCGAACTGGGAGAACTTGCGGAAGGTGGTGTTCATGCCGTGCACGCGCCAAAGGGTCAGCGGGGCGTCCACATGGGCCAGCTCCCAGTCATGGGCGATGCGGTAGAAAAGATCCGCCTCCTCGCAGACGTTGAGGCTTTCATCGAACCACGGCGGGGCGCTGCCGTCCGTGGGCATGGGGGCAAGCGATTCCAGAGCGCTGCGGCGCAGCATGGCCGACGACATGGATATCCATTGCCGCCGCATGAGTTCGGCAAAGGCCATGCCGTCCACGGGGCGCGTATGCGCGAAGATGCGGCGGAGCACCCGCTTGCCGTTGAAGATCTCCGTATCCGTGCAGACGAGGCCCACCTGCGGGAAGGCATCGAAGATCTCCACCTGAGCCGCCAGCTTTTCCGGCCGCCACAGGTCGTCGCAGTCAAGGAAGGCGATATATTCGCCGCGCGCCTCGCGCAGGGCCAGATTGCGCGCCGCGCCGAGCGATACCGTCTCTTCGCCCCGGAAATAGCGCAGGCGTCCGAGCAGGGGCGCATAGGCCTGCGCGATGAACGGGCTTTGGTCCGTGGAACCGTTGTCCCAGAAAATGACCTCGAAATCGGTGAAGGTCTGGGCGGCCAGACAGCGCAGGCTCTCCTCAAGCTTGTCGGCGCTGTTCAGGCAATTCATGATGACGGACACGCGGGGCGGATCGCCAAGAGGCGTATCGGCAAGCTGCTGCCCCGCATCGACCGGCGGCAGGAAACGCGGATCGGTCTCCACGGCTGCCGGAGCCTCACAGGGCCGAAAGACCCAGAAGCGGCAAAGCAGGTAAAGCGAGACAGGCACAAGGATGCTCGCAAGCGGCATGGCCAGTCCGTAGGAAAGCCCCAGCAGCCAGGTCATCACGCTGACCAGCACGGAGTTCAGCACCAGCCCCCCCACTTGTACCCAGAGGAAGCGCAGGGCCATGTCCTTGTGGGGACGGCCCACGGGCTGGAACGTCCAGCGGTACTGGCCGAAGTAAGCCACCAGCAGACTGAGCACATAGGCCACGGCGTTGCCGAGCAGGAGCGGCCAGCTCCAGAGCTGCACCAGAAGAGCGCCCAGCAGGATGTAGACCAGCGCGGTCAGGCCGGTGACGAGACTGAAACGGACCCAGCGCCGGGCCAGCAGGGAACGGATAAAGCGGCGGTATTCATCTGATGTCATGTGGTCTCCTTGGCCAGCCTCAGCTCAACGCCTCGCGCGCCGCGCCGCAGACGGTCTCCACATCTTCGCGGCTCAGACCGGGATGCAGCGGCAGGGTCACCAGTTCGGCATAGAGCCGCTCGCACGCGGGCAGCGGCTGGGCGGCAAAGAAGCTGTTCAGGTGATTGGGCTTGTAATGCACGCCGGTGGGGATGCTTCGCGCCTCCATCGCGGCCTTGAAGGCGTCCTTGCGGCCGTCCAGGATGCGGACAGGCAGGATATGGGGAACGATGAAATCTTCCGGATCTGTCTCCAGAAGGGCAAGGTGCGGCACCCCTTCGAGCAGGGACGCATACAGCGCCGCCAGCTCTCTGCGGGCCGGGATGAACTCCGGTTCCAGACGGGCAAGCTGCACGCGCCCGATGGCGGCCATGATGTTGCTGAGATGGAAACGCCAGCCCAGACGCTTGATGTCCGGCGTCCAGGTGCGTGTCCCGGCGTAGCGGGAGCGGGTATCCCCCTCGACGGCAAGCAGGCGGGCGTCGGCGGCCCGCTGGGCGCACTCGCGGTCAAAGGCCACAAGACAACCGCCCTCCCCGCTGGTGATGTTCTTGATGCCGTCAAAACTGAAGCATACCAGATCACCGAAACTGCCGATCTTCCTGCCGTGATGGCGGCAGCCGAAGGCATGGGCCGCATCCTCGATGACGCGCAGGCCCTTGCGGCGGGCGAAGTCGTATACTTCATCAAGATGCCAGGGATTGCTCGCATAATGTACCGGCATGACGGCGATCACGTCGCTGTCCAGCCGTTTTTCGGCGTCGCGGATATCCAGCGTGCCGGTCTGCGGCAACACGTCGCAGGCGACGGGCAGGCAGCCCGCCGCAACGATGGCCTGGAAGGAGGCCACGAACGTCAGAGAGGGGACCAGGATCTTGGGAGCGACGCCTTGCCGTCCCGGGAGGCGGCTCTCGGCCAGCAGGCTGTCCACAGCCAGCGTCAACGCGGCCGTCCCCGTATTGGCGGTGATGACCTGCCACGGCTCCACGCCGAGCCAGGCGGCCAGCTCTTCTTCAAAGCGGCGGGTCTCAGCCCCCATGCCCAGATAGCCGTCCTCTTCGATGACGCGCCGTACGGCCTCGGCCTCGGAAGCGCCCACGATGGAACGCGATAGACGCAATTGCATACTTTCCTCCACAGGGATGGAATGGATACCTGCATATCCTCTAATAGCCTTGGGAGCAAGCCTCGTCCTGCGCCCGCGCCGGGCCGTCAGCCCCATAAAGCGTTTTCCGTTTGAAACGCTTCGCGCTCCAGGCCTGCGACCTGTCGTTTCACGGAAAAGACGCGATCTTTCCGCTCAGGCCAGACCAGACGGCGCTGCGTCGTGGCCTCGGGCCTTGCCGTTTTCCACGGCAGAGCGCTCCGACACAGCAAAAAGGGGCGGCCGAAGCCGCCCCTGCCTTTTCCGTGTACGGGACATCAGTTGAACTTCATCTCACTGATGAGCTTTTCCAGACGCTTTGCCTGTTCGCTCAGATTGTTCACGGCCTGAGCGGCCTGCGCCATGGCCTGCGCCGTCTCCGAGGACATGTCGTTGACCTGCACGATGGATTGGTTGATCTGCTCGCTGGCCGCGGACTGCTCTTCGCTGGCCGTTGCGATGGCGCGCACCTCATCGGCGGTCGTCTCCGCATCGGAAACGATCTCGGTAAGAGCCTGACCGGACCTGTTGGCCAGCTTCGTGGCCTGATCGATCTGTTCCACGGCTCTGTCCACGCCTTCCATGCTCTTGGACGTGCTCTGCTGGATGGCGGTGATGGCGCTGCCCACTTCTGACGTGGAGGCCATGGTCTTTTCGGCCAGCTTGCGCACCTCATCGGCCACCACGGCGAAGCCGCGTCCGGCTTCACCGGCGCGGGCGGCCTCGATGGCCGCATTGAGGGCCAGCAGATTGGTCTGATCCGCGATATCCGAGATCACGCCCATGATGGCGCTGATGGCGCGGGCATGTTCATTGAGCTGATGCATGTCCTCCTTGAGACGCAGGGTCTGCTGCTGCGTCTCCTGGATGCTCACCAGCGCCTGCTGCACCACGGCCGCGCCGTCCTCGGCCTTGTGCCGGGTCTCGGCGGACATCTCCGAAGCGGCGGAGGCGTTGCGCGCCACTTCCTGCACCGTGGAATTCATCTGGTTCATGGCCGTGGCGGCTTCGGCAAGCCGCTGGGCGGACTCGGAGGCCGTCACGTCCGAACGGCTGATCTGGGCCGAGAGCTGGGTCGCCGCGGCGGAGATGATGTCCACCACCTCGGTCAGCTGGCTTGCCGCGCTCTGCATACCGTCGCGGCGGGCAAGTTCGGCATGTCTGGCCGCATCTTCGGCGCGGGCGGTGGCGGCCTTGGCCTCTTCGGTGGCCTTGATGGCCTCGCGGGCCTTGCTTTCGCTCTCGCCCAACAGACGACGGATGCCGTCCATCATGTGCCGCACGCCGCGAGCCACCACGCTGATCTCATCGCCGCGCCGCTCCGCCTGATCCAGCGCCTCGTGCGTTTCCGTCGTCAGCTCCAGATCCCCGCCGGCAGCCTGTTCCACCACACGGGAGCAGACGCCCAGCGGCCGCGTGATGCCGCGCGCCATGACGAAGATGATGGCCGAAACGAGCAGCGCCAGCCCCACCGCCAGCACGATGACGAGCGTACGCAGCGTATGGATCCTGGCCAGCGTCTCGGCTTCGTCCAGTTCTATGCAGCAATACCAGTTCTCACTGGGCATAAGGCGAAAGTAGAGGATCTTCCTGTCGCCGTCCGGCGTGCTGAACTCGATGCGACCGGCATCCTTGCCTTGCATGGCCTTGAACTGCTCGGTCGCGGCGTCGTTGCGGCCGAGCTGCGCGGGGTCATTATGCAGGATGACCTGCCCTGTCGAGCTGTAGACATAGGCGCTGCCCTTGCTGCCGGGCTTGATGCGTCCGAGCAGCAGCTGCGACAACTGGGCATTGTCCAGCCCCGCAAAAAAGACCCCCACATATTCGTTGCGGTCCTTCACGGGGACGCCCACGACGGTATTGAGACGGCCCGAATCCTTGCTGATGTAGGTGCCGATGCTGGCCTTGCCTTCCAGACCGAGCTTGACATATTCCCGGTCGCCCACATTGGAGTCCCGCAGCTTGTCCGGGGCGTCCGTGGCGTCATTGCGGCAGCCCAGCAGGATGCCGTCGGGGGCCACCACGCCGCAGATGGCGATGCCTGTGGTCGTCTTGATGTAGTAGGCCAGGAGGGAATCCACGTCCGCGATGTCCTGTTCGTCCTTGATGCCGTTGGCATAAAAACGCAGGGTCTCCAGGATGCGGATGTTCTGGGCGGGCATCTCCATGCCCTGTCGCAGCGTCCTGAACAGCATGTCCGTGCCGATCTCCTGCGCGACCAGCAACGTGGGGATATCGCTCTCGATCTGCTCCATCAGGGCAGACGAGGCATTTCGATAGCTCACGCTTCCCAGGATGATGAGCCCGATGAGCGCGGGACACAGGATGGTAAGCGTCATTTTCGTAAAAAGCTTCATACTGGCATCCTTTTGCGAAAGGGGGGATGATGACGTCGACCCTCAGGGGCGCATCCTCGCAATCAGAGGCTGTCAATATCAAGATGCGACATGAGGCGATCCAGATCGAGCAGGATGAGCAGACGCTCGTCCAGTTTGCCGACGCCCCGGATATATTCGGAGCCGATGCCGGCCACCACCGGCGGCGGATCCTCCACGGTGGAAGAGGGGATGCGCAGCACCTCGGACACGGCGTCCACGAGGAAGCCCACGATCTTCTGGTCGAATTCCATGACCACGATACGCGTCTGCGGGGTGGGCTCCTGAGCGGGCAGGCTGAAGCGCGAACGCATGTTGACCACGGGGATGACCTTGCCGCGCAGGTTGATGACCCCGTCGATATAGACAGGCGCACGGGGCACCGGGGTTATCTGCATCATGCGGATGATCTCCTGCACGGCCAGAATATCCACCCCGAACTCTTCTTCACCGATGTGAAAGGTCACCAGTTGCAGGAGACCGTCTTCACGGGAAATTTCCTGGCTCATATTTCCTCCAAGCAAGCCGTTATGGGAAGGCACTTTTATCTTATCGGCTCGTCCGGGACGAGTATTAGGCATCGACTTGCGCGGCGCGATAGTACACAGAGGCTCCCTGGAAGAAAAGCCCCCGCCGGAGCGGGGGCTTTTCGGGACGGCGCGGGCGGCGCGTCTACTGATTTTTCATCTGCGCCATGAGGTCATGCAGCCGGCTCGTCTGGGCGGAGAGGTCCGCCACGGCTTGCGCGGCCTCGGCCATGGACTGGGCCGTTTCCGCGGACATGCTGTTCACCTGCACGATGGACTGATTGATCTCCTCGCTGGCGGCCGACTGCTGTTCGCTGGCCGTGGCGATGGCGCGGACCTCGTCGGCGGTGATCTCCGCATCGGAAACGAGCTGCGTCAGAGCCTCACCGGAACGTGTGGCCAGCTCGGTGGCATTGGCGATCTGCTCCACCGCCCTGTCCACGCCTTCCACACTCTTGGCCGTGCTTTGCTGGATGGCATTGATGGCGTTGCCCACCTCCGACGTGGAGGCCATGGTCTTTTCCGCCAGCTTGCGCACTTCGTCCGCCACCACGGCAAAGCCCCGACCGGCCTCACCGGCGCGGGCGGCCTCGATGGCCGCGTTCAGCGCAAGCAGATTGGTCTGGTCCGCGATGTCGGAGATCACGCCCATCACGGTATTGATGGAACGGGCATGTTCGCTGAGCTGCTGCATGTCCTCACGCAGGACAGTGGCCACAGCCTGCACCTTCTCGATGCTGCTCAGGGCGTCCTGCACGACCTTCGCCCCCTCCTCGGCCTTCTGCCGCGTCTGCGCGGACATCTTCGAGGCGTCGGAGGCATTGCGCGCCACTTCCTGCACGGTGGCGTTCATCTCGTTCATGGCCGTGGCGGCTTCGGACAGCCGCTCCGCCGAGTCGGCCGCCGTGCGGTCGGAATGCGTGATCTGCTTGTTCAGTGCGTCGGAAGCCGTGGTGATGACGGAAACGACATCGCCCAGCTGATCCGCCGCCGCCTGCATACCGTCCCGGCGGGCAAGCTCGGCGCGGCGCGCGGCGTCTTCCGCCCGCGCGGTGGCGGCCTTTGCCGCTTCCGTCGCCTGTACGGCCTGCTCCGTCTTGGCTTCGCTTTCCCGCAGCAGACGCCGGATGCCCGCTATCATCTTGCGCACGCCGCCGGCGACCACACTGATCTCGTCCCCGCGCCGTTCGGCGCCGGCAAGCCCGCGGTCCTCGCTGGCCGACACGTCGAAATTCCCCTGCGCGGCGTTGTCCACCACGACCGAACAAACGCCAAGGGCGCGCGTGATGCCCCGCGCCACGACAAAGATGATGCAGGAGACCATGATGCCCAGCACGAGCACAAGGATGGTCACCACATTGCGCAGAGTGAACACCTTGGCAAACGTCACGTCCTTGTCCAGGGAGAAGCAGTAGTACCAGTTCTCATTGGGCATGAAGCGGAAATAGACGATCTTCTCCCGGCCGTCAGCGCCAGTGACCTCCAGTCGGCCCTGCCGCTTGCCCTGCATCATCTGGAACTGGACGGAACCGCCGTCCTTGCGCCCGAGCTGCGAGACGTCGCTGTGCAGGATGACCTCCCCCTGCGGATTGTAGACGAAAGCGGAACCATGCGTGCTCAGGCTCATATCCCCCAGCATGTCATGGCTCATCACCTCATTGTCGAGCCCGGCGAAGAATACGCCAAGGATGAGCCCGTCGATCTTGACCGGGATCCCCACGATGGTGCTGAGCTTGCCCGTCTCCCTGCTGGGATAGGTGCCGATGCTGGACCTGCCCTGCAACGCCGCCTGTACATAGGCCCTTTCACCGACGTTGGTCCCCACGAGCTTGCCGGGCTTGTCGGAGGCGTTGCTCCGACTGGCGAGCATGGTCCCGTCCGGCGCGACGAGGCCGCAGGTCGCGATGCTCCCCGTCACTTCCACATAGCGCGCCAGCAGCGCGTCCACCCCCTTGATCAGCTCCGCGTCCCTGCGCCCCTGGGAATAGGCCAGCAGGAGCTCGCGGGTACGGATATTGCGGGCGGGCATCTCCATGCCGTGCTGCAAGGTGCGGAACAGCACGTCGAGACCGATCTCCTGCGAGGCAAGGATGATGGGCGCGTCCTCTTCGATCTGCGTATGCAGCGCATCGGATGCGCTCCGGTAACCCACTATGCCCAGCGTCGCCAGCCCCAGGATGGGGGCACGAGGATGGTCAGGGTCATCTTGGTGAAAAGTTTCATGAAATTCTCCCTTGTGATGGACGAAAAAACGAAACAGCGGGGCAACGGCGACAGAAGTTTTTTCTGACGAGCCTCTGCCCGGAAAAGCTCCGGTCAGAGCCGAATCAGACGGCGCGGGGACCGTTCCGACTTGCGGGATATCTATCGGGGCCGCGGGGGCGTGCTAAGCATCCGTATCGAGATGGGCCATGAGCCGATCGAGGTCGAGGAGGATGAGCAGACGCTCAGCCAGTTTGCCGACGCCGCGGATGTATTCGGAACCGATGCCCGCCACCACGGGCGGCGGATCCTCCACGGTCGTCACCGGGATGCGCAGGACCTCGGAGACGGCATCCACCAGGAAACCCACGATCTTCTCCTCGGACTCCATGACCACGATGCGGCTCTGCGGGGAGGCATCCCGCGCGGGGAGGCTGAAGCGGCTGCGCATGTTGACGACGGGGATGACCTTGCCGCGCAGATTGATGACGCCGGCGATGTCCACGGGGGCGCGCGGTACGGGGGTGATCGGCACGAGACGGATGATCTCCTGGACGGCCAGGATGTCGACGCCGAACTCCTCCTCCCCTATGCGAAAGGTGACAAGCTGCAGCAGGCTGCTGTCACACTCCGCGTCCTGCAGATCGCGGATAAGCTGACTCATGTTTCCTCCAGGGGGCAATGGAAGCGGGATATACCCAACCTATCGTCCCCCCTGACGAAACCCTTAGTAAAAAATCAAAAAAATCAGCGTCAAAAGAAAATAAGAGAGGGCCGATAAACCCTCTCTTATTTTCTGTCCAGATGGACGAGGAAGAAGCTACTGCCGCTTCATGTCCTCGATGAGCGTTTCCAGACGCTGCGCCTGCGTGGCGAGAGAAGCAACGGCCTGCGCGGCCTCGCGCATGGCCTGCGCCGTCTTGTCGGACATGTCGTTGACCTGCACGATGGACTGGTTGATCTCCTCGCTGGCCGCGGACTGCTGCTCACTGGCCGCGGCGATGGCCCGCACTTCATCGGCCGTGGTCTCGGCATCGGTCACGATCTCATGCAGCGCCACGCCGGACTGATTGGAAAGTTCCGTGGCCTGTCCGATCTGGGCCACGGCCTTGTCCACCCCTTCCATGCTCTTGGTGGTGCTGTGCTGGATGGCGCTGATGGCGCTGCCCACTTCAGAAGTGGAGGTCATGGTCTTTTCCGCCAGCTTGCGCACCTCGTCCGCCACCACGGCAAAGCCCCGACCGGCTTCCCCGGCGCGGGCGGCTTCGATGGCCGCGTTGAGGGCCAGCAGGTTGGTCTGGTCCGCGATATCCGAGATCACGCCCATGATGGTGCTGATGGAGCGGGCGTGCTCGTTGAGCTGCTGCATGTCCGCCCGCAGCACCTCGGCCACTTCCTGCACCCGTTCGATGCTGTCCACGGCCTGCTGCACCACCACGGCGCCCCGCTCGGCCTTGCTGCGCGTCTCGGCGGACATCTTGGAAGCGTCGGAGGCGTTGCGGGCCACTTCCTGCACCGTGGCATTCATCTCATTCATGGCCGTAGCCGCCTCCGCCAGACGCTGCGCGGAATCGGAAGCCGTATGGTCGGACTGCTCGATCTGGGCGGACAGCTGGGTGGAGGCCGAGGTGATGATGCTCACCACCTCCTCCAGCTGGGACGCGGCGGCATACATGCCTTCACGCTTGGCATTCTCCGCGCGCTGGGCGGCCTCTTCGGCACGGGCCGTGGCGGCCTTGGCCTCTTCCGTCGCCTTGAGGGCTTCGGAAGCCTTGTTTTCGCTTTCCTGAAGCAGGTTCTTGATGCTCTGCACCATCTCGCGGATACCGCGCGACAGGACGCTTATCTCATCGCCCCGCTGTTCGGCCCGGTTGAGTTCGGCGTTCTCGAGGGCTGTGGTCTCCAGATTGCCCTTGGCGGCATGGGCCACCAGTTCGGAGCAGACACCCAGCGGACGGGCGATGCCGCGCGCGGTGAACAGGATGATGGCGCCGACCACCAGCACCAGCACCAGCACCAGCAGCAGGACATTCGTCAGCAGGTCGCGCGCGGGCTGCATGACCTCGGCCTTGTCCAGCTCCATGCAGACGATCCAGCCCTCGGTGGGCATTTCCTCAAAATAGACGATCTTGGTAAATCCGTCCTTGTTGACGTATTCCAGCGAACCCTGCCGCTTCTTCAGCATCTCCTGCACATGGGGCTGCGCGCTCTCGTCGGTGCCGATGCGCGCCGGATCGCTGTGCATGATGGCCTCGCCCTGGGGATTGTAGACGTAGGCCGCGCCGAACTCGCCCAGACGGACCGCGCCAACGATATTCTTGCTGAGTTCGATATTGTTCATGCCCGCATAGAAGACGGCCACGACCTCGCCCTCGATCTTGATGGGCAGGCTGACGATGGAGGTCGTCTCGCCGGTGGCGCGGCTCTTGTAGGTGCCGAGGCTCTCCTTGCCCTGCAGGCCGGACTGGATATAGGGACGGTCGCCCATGTTCTTGCCGAGCAGGTTGCCCGGCTCGTCCCGCCCGGAGACGCGGTGCAGCACCACCGTACCGTCCTTGACCACTACGCCGCAGGTATTGATGGCCTTGGTGACGCCGATATAGTAGCGCAGCGCCTCATTGGCGCTGTCGAAATAGGTCTTGAACTCGTTTCCCGCCACGCCCACCTTGTGGGCTTCCAGAAAATAGGTGATGCGCTGGTTTTCCACCGGCATGTACATGCCCTGGCGCAGCGTGGTGAAAAAGTTGTTGATGCCGATCTTGAGGGTATCCAGCACCACAGGCGCGTCATTGTTGATCTGGTTGTAGATGGCACGGGAGGAACTGGAATACCCCATGCCGGCGAGGATACACAGCCCCAGCAGAGCGGGCACCAGGATAAAAAGGATCATCCGGCCTTGCAGCTTCAGTTTCATGGACAGCCTCTCAGGGTATCGTTAAAAGAAATCAAGCGAACCTGTTTTCCGTAACGCACGAGAAAGCTGCCGAGGGGCAGGGGGGGGCCAACCTCAGACGCACGGAAGGAACGGACAGGGAATCTGTCCGCCTTATCGGCGGAATATCTGCAAAGTTGAGCCTTGTAAACAATATTTTACGCACCGCGGCGGCCGACGGACGGCTTTTGCGGCAGTAAAAAAACAGGATGGGGAGCCAGGCTCCCCATCCTCATTACATGGCGCACGTATCGAATCTAAAAAACAGCTCTTTTACACCGGTTTATACATGGCGCCGCTGTCGGCGGAGCTGACCATGTTGGCGTAACGCCGCAACACGGGATAGGGGCACTCCTTGCGCGGCGGCGTCAGTTCGCCGCGCCGACGCGCCAATTCGGCCTCGTCCACCAGCAGCTCCAGCCGACGGTTGGGGATATCCACAAGGATGCGGTCCCCGTCGCGCACCAGCGCGATGGGCCCGCCGTTGGCCGCCTCCGGCGAGATATGTCCAATGGCCGCGCCGTTGGTGCCGCCGGAGAAACGTCCGTCGGTGAAGAGCGCCACGTCCTTGCCGAGGCCCATACCGGTGATGGCCGCCGTGGGCGAAAGCATCTCGCGCATACCCGGTCCGCCGCGCGGCCCTTCGTAGCGTACCACCACGCCGTCGCCGGGCTTGATCTTGCCGTCGAGGATGGCCCGCATGGCATCTTCCTCACTGTCGAAGACGCGGGCCGTCACCTCACGGCACATCATCTCCGGCGCCACGGCGGACTGCTTGACCACCGCGCCGTCGGGCGCCAGCGAACCGCGCAGGATGGCTATGCCGCCTTCCCTGGAATAGGCATTCTCCAGCGGGCGGATGACTTCAGGGTCCAGGATGCGGGCATGGCGTTCCGCCAGATTCTCGCCCACAGTCTTGCCGGTCACGGTCAGGCAGTCCTTGTGGATGAGCCCGAGCTTGTCCAGTTCGCTCATGACCGCCGGGATGCCGCCGGCATTGTCCAGATCCACCATGTAATGGCGTCCGGCGGGCGAGAGCTTGCAGAGGTTGGGCGACTTGCGGCTCACCTCGTCAAAGACGGACAAATCGATGTCCAGCCCGGCCTCATGGAAGACGGCGGGCAGGTGCAGGGTCGTATTGGTGGAGCAGCCCAGGGCCATGTCCACGGCGATGGCGTTCTCCACCGCGCCGCGCGTCACGATGTCGCGGGGCAGGATATGCCGTTCCAGCAGCTCCATGACCCGCATCCCCGCCTGCTTGGCCAGCCGGATGCGGGCGGCGTGCACGGCCGGGATGGTGCCGTTGCCGGGCAGGGCCACGCCGATGGTCTCGGCAAGGCAGTTCATGGAGTTGGCCGTGAACATGCCCGCACAGGAGCCGCAGCCGGGGCAGGCCCGTTCTTCCCAACGGGCAAGCTCCTCTTCCGTCATCTGGCCGTTGCGTACGCGGCCCACCCCCTCGAACACGGTGATGAGGTCGCCCTTGTGCGACGTATCCAGATTGCCGGGCAGCATGGGCCCCCCGGACACGAGGACCGAGGGGATGTTCAGGCGCATCATGGCCATGAGCATACCGGGCACGCACTTGTCGCAATTGGGGATGAAGACCAGCGCGTCAAAAGCATGTGCGCGGGCCATGATCTCGATGGAGTCGGCAATGAATTCCCGCGACGGCAGGGAAAAACGCATCCCCTCATGATTCATGGCGATGCCGTCGCAGACGGCTATGGCGGGGAACTCCAGCGGCGTGCCGCCCGCCATGCGGACGCCCGCCTTGACCGCCTCGGCCAGCTTGCCGAGGTGGAGATGCCCGGGGACGACCTCGCTGGCCGCGTTGACCACGCCCACCAGCGGGCGCTCCATTTCCTCGCGGGTCAGGCCCAGTGCGTACAAGAGAGAACGATGCGGGGCCTTTTCCAGCCCGGCCTTCATTTTTTTGCTGCGGCTTTCGTCCATGATGCCATCCTTGTGCTGAAACGACAGATTCGTCCGGCGACCGGCCGGACAGGCATTTTTGTACGGCAAAAGCCCGACCTTGGGAAGGGCCGCCTCGCCCGCCGTTCGCCGTTTTTCCCGCCTGCCGCCCGGCTGTGGCGAATTTCCTTGAAATGCCCCGCGAAAGTCGGCTAGTCTGGGGCCCATGCAAAGCTCTACCCCTACTCTGGCCCGGCGCTACCTGTACAAACTTCTGGCCAACGTGGCGTCCGTACCGGTCTATCTGGTCATGGAGGCCATCCTGCCGCGTGCGCTGGGGCCGCAGATGTACGGCAACTACAGCTTTGCCACCAATCTTTTCCAGCAGCTTTCCGGCTTTCTGGACATGGGCACGTCCACCTGCTTCTACAATGCCCTGTCCCGTCGCCAGCACGAGACCGGCCTCATCGCCTTTTATCTGCGGGTCAGTCTGCTCGTGGCCTGCATCAGCCTGGGCGTGGCCTGGCTCATGCAGATCCCGCCTGTGGGCGATCTGCTCATGCCCGACGTGCCGGGCTGGCTGGCTCCTCTGGCCGCGCTCTGGGCCTTCCTGACCTGGTGGGGGCGGGTGCTGCGCTCCATGAACGATGCCGTGGGCGCCACCGTACCGTCGGAGATGTCCCGCACAGCCATTGCCCTGCTGGCCGTCTTTGCGCTGGCAAGCCTGTATTGGCTGGATGTCCTCAATATCTACAGTCTGTTCGGCCAGCAATATGCCATGCTGGCGGCAACGGCGCTGGGCTACTGGATAGTGAGCAAACGCGCCTGGGAACAGCGTTTCGGACGGGAAGGGCGCTTCAGCCTGCGGCTGGACGGCGGACAGACCCGGCTCTATACGCGGGAATTCTTCGACTACAGCCACCCGTTGTTCGTGCAGGCCCTGCTGACCTTCGCCATGCTGAGCGTGGAGCGCTGGCTGCTCCAGTGGTTCGACGGCAGCACGCAGCAAGCGTACTATGCCCTTGCCCAGAAGGTCTGCATAGCCTGCTTCCTCTTCGTCTCCGCCATGACGCCCCTCATCATGCGCGAATTCTCCATTGCCTGGGGCAAGAAGGATATGGAAGGCATGGGCCGACTCATGCAGCGTTTCGCCCCGCTGCTCTATGCCGTTGCCGCCTATTTTTCCTGCTTCAGCGCCGTGGAGGCCGGCGCGCTGGTCAATCTGTTCGGCGGGGAGGAGTTCGCGCCCGCCGTCCTGCCGGTACAGATCATGGCCCTGTACCCGCTGCATCAGGCCTACATGCAACTTGCCAGCTCCGTTTTCCACGCTGCCGGACACACCCGGACCACCCGCAACATCACCATGCTGGACGCCGTATACGGCTTTGCCGCCGTCTGGCTGTTGCTCGCGCCGGAAGAATATTTCGGCCTGCACCTCGGCGCGATGGGGCTGGCCTGCAAGACGGTGGGCGTGCAGTTCGTCACGGTCAATATACAGCTCTACATGGCTTCGCGCCTCATCCCCTTTTCCTGGCTGCGCAATCTGGCGCATCAGTTCTGGAGCCTTGCCGTCCTGCTCGGCCTTGCCTGGGGCTGTCATGAGCTGACGCTGCTGCTCGGACTGGGGGGCAGCACCTCCCTGCCGCGCTTTTTCTGTTCCGGCGTGCTCTATACGCTGGCTGTCGGTCTTGCCCTCTTCCTCCTGCCTGCGCTGGCCGGCCTGCAACGCGCCGAACTGACGGCCTTTGCCGGGCGCTTCCTGCGACGCCGCGGCTGATGCCGGACCGACAAAAGGATACGGCCGGTCCCGGATCGTTGCGTCGCCCACGGTCTGTTCCGCATGGAGGCTGACACTCGACCGTCTCCTCAGCGAGCAGCGGGGGGGCCGGTCGATGCGCGCCGACCTTCCGCAAAGCCCTGCGGCTGCGACGGCAGACAGCAAAAAGGGCGGGAAATATCCCGCCCTATCCTTCTGCGTCAGCGTGCCGTAGCGGCTAACCGCGCTTCATGTCCTCGATGAGACGCGACAGCTCCTGCGTCTGGTGGGCCAGATCGGATACCGCCTGCGTAGCCTCGTTCATGGCCTGCGCGGACTGGGAGGACATGTCGTTGACCTCGAGGATGGAACGGTTGATCTCCTCGCTGGCCGCGGACTGCTGCTCGCTGGCCGCGGCGATGGCGCTGACCTGATCCGCCGTCTTGTCCGCATCCTGCACGATGGCTTCCAGCGCGCTGCCCGATTCATTGGCGAACTCCGTGGCCTGCTCCACTTCCTTCACGGCGCGCTCCACGGCATCGGAGCTCTTGCTCGTGCTCTCCTGGATGGCGCGGATGGCATTGCCCACGTCCGCGGTGGAGGACATGGTCTTTTCCGCCAGCTTGCGGACCTCGTCCGCCACCACGGCGAAGCCGCGTCCGGCCTCACCGGCGCGGGCCGCCTCGATGGCCGCATTGAGGGCCAGCAGGTTGGTCTGGTCGGCTATGTCGGAGATGACGCCCATGATCTGGTCGATGGCCTGGGCGTGCGTGTTGAGCTGGGCCATGTCCGTCTTGAGCGCCAGGGAGACCTCATGCACGCGCTGGATGCTCTTCAACGCATTACGCACGATCCCCGCTCCCTCGCTGGCCTTGTGGCGCGTCTCGCCGGACATCTGCGAGGCGCTGCCGGCGTTCTTGGCCACCTCCTGTACGGTGGCGTTCATTTCATTCATGGCCGTCGCGGCTTCAGAGAGGCGCGTGGACGATTCCGTGGCCGAATGGTTGGACTGTTCGATCTGGGCCGAAAGCTGCGTGGCCGCCGAGGAGATGACGTTGACGATGCTTTCCAGCTGGCCTGCCGCCGCAAGCATACCTTCGCGCTTGGCGCTTTCCGCACGGCGGGCCGCCTCTTCGGCCGCGGTCTTGGCGGCATGGGCCTCCTGCGTCGCCTGTTGCGCCGCCTGCGCCTTGTCCTCGCTTTCCTTGAGCAGTCGCCGCAGGCCGTCGATCATCCGGCGGATGCCCTGCGAAAGCGTGCTCAGTTCGTCGCCACGCCGCTCATTGCGCGCAAGCTGGGCATCCTCATCAGCCGACAACTGCAGATCCCCGTCGGCCACATGGCTGACCACCCGGGAGGTGCCGGACAGACCGTTGGCCACGCCGCGCATGTTGAAGAAGATGATGAGACCCACCACAAGGCCGCACAGCAGCACCAGCACGGCGCTGATCATGAACAGGCGGTTGACGGGGGCATAGATCTCCGTCGTGCTCACCTCCAGGCAGACCCACCACTTCATGTCGGGCAGCTGCTTGAAATGCACGGCATGGATATCGCCGTCTTCCTTGGTGTAGTAAAGATGGCCCTCGCTCTGAGCGAGCATCTCCTTCACGTGCGGCACATCGGCATCCACACGGCCTATCTGCTTGCCGTCCTGATAGAGGACGAGCATGGCGGAGGAGTTATAGACGTACGCCTGCCCCTCTTCACCCAGCGACACGCGGTTGGTCGTCAGCTTGGCCAGAGATTCGCAGTCAAGCTTGATGAAGACGAGGCCCAACGTCTTCCCCTCACGCTTCACAGGCAGGGAGATGATGGTGGCCGTGCGCTTGTTGGTCTTGTTCTGCACATCTTCCACACCGTAGCCGCCGGTACTCATGGACTCCCCGAAATACCGCCGGGCGCTGATATCCAGACCGACGGAAGCCGCGTCCGAGTGCAGCACGATCTTGCCTGCGGGATCCGTGACCCCGATGCCGTCAAGAAGGCTGTAATTGTCGTTCATGTCCCGCAGGTAAGAGGTCGCGCGCTGTTCCAGTTCCTTGAGGGTATCGGCCGGGGAGCCGTTGGCCCGCGCCTCAAGGTAGGCGACGATCTGCGGCACGTCCGTGGTGGAACGCAGGACCCCGCGCAGCAGAGCGGAAGCCGTCCGCAACTCGCCCAGCTGCAGGTCCGTCATGGAATCCAGATCCGCCATGAGCTGCGTGCGCAGGACACTGCGCGACGCCCCGTAATTGACGGCAGCCACCACCACCAGCCCGATGAGAGCCGGCACCAGCACAAACAGCAACATTTTGGTCAGTAAACGCATCTTCATCGCAGATCCCTAGGGTCAGGACTCATTATTTCCATACGCTTCAAAAAAGAGTAGGTATGGAGACGGAGGTTACCATGTCTACT
>NZ_CALVHE010000030.1 GCF_944327235.1 uncultured Desulfovibrio sp. | reverse complement strand
TGTGCCCATACATTCCTTTCGGCAATCCATATTGCTGCCATTGTCATTTTTTACCTTTAATGAGTCCTGACCCTAGAACGCAAAGCGTTTCAAATTGAAAATGCAATGCCGGGAGATGCCCCAAGCTGGTCATCTCCCGGCATTGCATTGCTCCCGCCGGGCGGGCTCGTTCTGACTGCCGGAACGGCAGACCAGAAAGCCCCGCCCGCAGGTCATCTATGATCCTACAGCGCCGCGCCGATGATGTCCCCGAACTCGCGGCAGCCCACCACGCGGGAACCGCTGACCTGATCGGCAAGGTCCACGGTGACGGCGCGTCCGGCGATGGCCTTGCTCATGGCCGAGCGGATGCGTTCCGCCGCCGCCGCATAGCCCATGTGTTCCAGCATGAGCGCCCCGCAGAGGATGACGCTGCCGGGATTGGCCTTGTCCTGCCCGGCGATGGTGGGCGCGGTGCCGTGCGTGGCCTCGAAGAAGGCCAGGGAATCGGACATGTTCACGCCCGGCGCAAGGCCCAGCCCGCCCACCTGCGCGGCCAGCGCGTCGGAGAGATAGTCCCCGTTGAGGTTGGGCGTCGCGATGACGTGATACTGTTCGGGATGGAGGAGCGCCTCCTGGAACATGGCGTCAGCGATGCGGTCCTTGACCACCAGACGGCCGGGCACGGCTTCCTTCTCCGTGCAGGTCTGCGCGCCGAATTCGCGCGCCGCCACGTCATAGCCCCACTGGCGGAAGCCGCCTTCGGTGAATTTCATGATATTGCCCTTGTGCACCAGAGTCAGGGACGGCTGACCGGTGTCCAGCGCATAGCGCAGGGCGCGCCGCACGAGGCGCTCCGAACCGAAGGCGCTCATGGGCTTGATGCCCACCGCGGCGTCCTCGCGGATCTTGCCCACGCCGAACTCCTCGCGCAAAAAGGCGATGAGCTTCTTGGCTTCCGGGGTCTCGGCGGCGTATTCGATACCGGCGTACACGTCTTCCGTATTTTCCCGGAAAATGGTCATATTGACCTTTTCAGGATGCTTGACCGGCGTTTCCAGTCCGGTGAAATGGCGGATGGGCCGGATGCAGGCGTACAGATCCAGCGTCTGCCGCAGGGTGACGTTGAGACTGCGGCGGCCCGTGCCCACGGGCGTGCCCAGCGGGCCCTTGATGGCCACGGAAGCCCCGCGCAAGGTCTCCAGCGTGGCTTCGGGCAGAGGACTGCCCGTTTCGGCCTCGGCCTTTTCCCCGGCCAGCAGTTCCACCCAGTCGATGCGATCGTCGGATTCGCGGGCCAGCGCCGCGTCGATGACAGGCCGGGCCGCCAGCCAGATCTCCTTGCCGATGCCGTCGCCTTCTATCCAGTAAACCGTCTTTTTCATATCGTCGTTCTCCACATGTTCTCGATCTTCGGCCCGGCGGGCTTATTCCTCGTCTTCGGAGCGCACTTCCTGCTTGAGGGCCTGGGCCCGCTGCAGGAGCTGCTCGAGCTGGATGTCCGCGCCGAGCACGCCCACGATGTCGTCCCTTTCATTGGTGACGGCGCAGGAAACGGTGATGACCAGCTTGCCCGTGAACTGGGACTGGTACACGTCCATGATGTGCAGGTCCCCGGTCTGCATGGGCATCTTGAACCATTCGCGCTGCGAGAAATCATAGCCGATGGGCAGGGCCTCGTAGCGCTCCTTGTAGGCCGGGTCGGTGATGGTGGAGCACTTGAGCTTGCCTTCGGTATCCGTCAGATAGAGATACTGGATGAAGGGGAATTCCCGCGTGAAGGCGTCCAGACGGGCGCAGGCGTGCTGGCCGAAGTCCTGGAGCTCCTGCTGCCGCGAAAGCCGTATGATGAGATGGGCCGCCAGTTCGCCCGCCAGCTGCTTCATGTGGTCGAACTCGGTCACGAAGAGTTCGGGCATGAACTTCTGGGCGAGAGCTTCCATCTCGTCGTGGGACATGTTGGTGGTGCGGCCGTTCTCGTAGAGGGCCACGATGGCGTCGTAGATGCGGCCCACGGCGGGATGCTTCTTGGAGACCTGCTTTTCCGGGGGCAGACGCAGATTGACGTTGAGCCAGTAGGCCACGCCCGCGCGTCCGGTCTTGTCGGTGATGATGATGGGCACGGGCCGTCCCAGCAGACGGGTGGTGTCGAAGATATTGTAGATCTCTTCGTTCTTGGCCAGACCGTCGGCATGTACGCCCGCGCTGGTGGCGTTGAAATCGCGTCCCACAAAAGGATAATTGTAGGGGATGCGGTAATTGAGCTCCTTCTCGAAGAATTCGGCCACTTCAGCGAGGATGGTGGTATCGGCGGCGGCATCGTCCCCGGTGAGGGAGATGTATTCCACCAGCAGGGCCTCCAGCGGCGTATTGCCGGTGCGCTCCCCGAAGCCGAACAACGTGCTGTTGACCGCGCCGCAGCCGTAGAGCCAGGCCGTCACGCCGTTGACGAGCACTTTATGGAAGTCGTTGTGCCCGTGCCATTCCAGCCACTGGCCCGGCACGCCCGCCTCATCGGTGAAGGCGCGCACGATGCGCTGCACCGAGCGCGGCAGCCCGGCCCCGGGATAGGGCACGCCGTAGCCCATGGTATCGCAAAGACGGATCTTCACCGGCATACCGCTCTGATGGGAAAGCTCCATGAGCCGCTGGGCCAGCGGCAGACAGAAACCGTAGATGTCGGCGCGGGTCACGTCCTCGAAATGACAGCGCGGGATGATGCCCCATTCCAGCGCCTGTTCGGCCAGGCCCACATACATGTCCAGCGCCTGCTGCCGGGTCTTGCCGAGCTTCAGGAAGATGTGGTAGTCCGACACGCTGGTCAACATGCCGGTCTCGTCGAATTCCATGTCGCGGGCCAGCTTGAGGTCTTCCTTGTTGGCCCGGATCCAGGCCGTCACCCGCGGGAAACGGTAGCCGCGCGCCCGGCAGACGTCGATGCACTTCCGGTCCTTGGCCGAATAGAGGAAGAATTCCGAGGCCGTGATGAGCCCGCTCTTGCCGCCGAGGCGGTGAAGGAAGTCGAACATCCTGGCCACCTGCTTGACCGTATACGGCGGACGGGCCTGCTGGCCGTCACGAAAGGTCGTATCGGTGATGCGCATCTGCTCGGCCGGTCGCGGCGCGAGCAGCACGTCGTCAAAGGCGGTACGGCAAATGCTCGTATAGGGGAAAAGCTCCCGGTAAAGCTGGGGTTGCTCCACATCCTGCAACGGCAGCGGCCGGTTGCCGCTGGTCTGATAGATGATGCTCATGGCCTTCCTCTGCCCCCGTCGGGGCGGCTGAGATAATAAGGGATTCACCATAGCCGCTTCCTTGCGTGGCGTAAAGCCGTCCGCCATCCCCTCGCCGGCGGCGGGACTTGCCAGATTGGCAAAAATGCCCGATTATGAGCAGTTGGATTGACGGAAAAAATGTGCCGCGCAGCGAGCGCGCGGAGCGAGGGGAGGTCGTATGTCGTCATGTGTGCAGTATCCCGGTACGGGCTGCATTGTGGAATTCCTGGAAGGCAACGCCGTCCATCTGGCCCTTGTCATCGAGGATGGCGGGGGAAAGGTGCGCCTTCTCCTGCCCAACCGCCGCGAGACGCGGCTGGGGACATCGCGCCTGTTGCCGTGGGCCGGGCCGCAACTGCCGGGCCCCCTGCCCGGCCGGGAAGATGCCGTCCGCCTGCTGGAAGACTGTCGCAAACGCCGCGAAGCGCTGGCCGCCGCCGTCCCCGTGGCCGAACTCTGGGAGATGGCGCAGGGGGAGCTGGCCGAAGCTCCCGCCCAGTGGTTCGCTGAACTCTCCGGGAGCGATCCCGACGTGGACAGCATCGCGGCCCACGGCCGGGCCCTGCTCGCCTGCAAGAGCCATTTCCGCTTCCAGCCGCCCGTCTTTCAGATCTACGATGCCGAGACCGTGGAGCGGCGGCTGCACGAGCAGCAGGAACGCGAAGAGCGCGAGGCCCTCACCGTGGGCGGCGCGACCTTCTTCCGCCTGCTCTGGGACGTGGCCTGCAGGAAGCGTACGCTGCCTCCGCCCCCCGATGCCGAAGGGCACGGCGGTTCGCCGGAATGGCCCGCGCCGGAGGTGGCCCGCCGTCTGCGCAAGCTGCTGTTCGACTGCATGGCCGATCCGGACAATCAGGAGCACGACACGCTCTGGCGCATGTTGACCAAGGGCCTGCCCGACGTGCCGCATCTGCCCGTCCAGCTGCTCATGGCCTGGGGCGAAGTGCCGCCGCACTATAATTTCTGGTTCGACCGCGCCGGTTACGAGCCTGGCGATCACTGGTGGACCCGCTGGACGGACGCCGTGGAGGACTGCACACGCCAAAGCCGCGAAATGCCGCTGGAACGCTGCGATCTGCCCTTCGTCAGCATCGACAGCGCCAGCACCCGCGACGTGGACGACGCCTTTTTCCTGGAGGACGGTCCGGACGGCGGTTTCCTGCTGACGCTGGCCCTTGCCTGCCCGGCACTGAGCTGGCCCTTCGGCTCGCCGCTGGACAGGGCCGTGCTGCGGCGCGGCACCAGCATCTATCTGCCCGAAGGCGACTGCCACATGCTGCCCGAAACGCTGGGGACGGATGTCTTTTCCCTGCGGGCGGGCGAGGATCGCCCGGCCTTCTGCGTCCGGGTGGCTGTGGATGCGGAAGGTAATGCCGCCCCCTGCGAGGTCTTCATGGCCCGCGTGACGCTGGCGGCCAACCTCACCTACCGGGACACGCAGGCCGTGCTGGCCGCCCGCCGGGCAGGCGCGCCCCTGCCGGACAATCCGGCCGCGCCCTTTGCCGAGGCCCTCGAACGGGCCCACGCCTTCGAGCGCGCCCGGCAGGCGGCCCGTATCCGCAGCGGGGCCGTGGTCATGGATCGCCCGGAACCGTCCATCCGGCTGGAGGGCGAAGGCGTGCAGACCGTCGTGCATCTGGAGCCGGGCGAGAATTGTCCGGACAGCCAGTCCGCCGTGGCGGAAATGATGATCCTTGCCTCCGCCGCCGTGGCCGACTGGGCCGCCGCCCGGAGCCTGCCCCTGCTGCACCGCACGCAGGACGTGGCCCTGCCGCGCGAATATGCCGGGGTCTGGACGCGCCCGGAGGACATGACCCGCATCATGCGCGCGCTGGCGCCGTCCAGTCTGGAAGTGCAGGCTCGTCCGCACGCCGCCCTCGGCCTGCCGCGCTATGCGCCCGTCACCTCGCCCCTGCGGCGCTATCCCGACCTCGTGAACGAAGCGCAGATCGCCCACTTTTTGCAACATGGCGTCCCGCGCTGGGAGGCCGACGCCCTGACGGAACTGCTGGTCAACCTCAACGCGGCCCTGGAAGCCGCCGGACAGGTGCAGCGCTACCGCCCCCGCTACTGGAAGCTGCTCTTCTTCCGCCAGCAGGGCGACAAGGTCTGGTGGCCCGGCATCATCACCGAGGAAAACGACATCTTTGCCAACGTCAGCCTGCCGGATCAGGGGCTCTTCCTGCGCGGCAAGCGCAGGCAGTTCGACGAACGCGCCTGCCCCGGCACGGCGGTGGAAGTGCGTATCGGGCGGGTCAATCCCCTGTACAATGAGATCATGCTACTGGAAGCGCGCACGGCGGACTGCCGCCCCGCGCCCTATGAGGAGTTGCCTTCATGACGGAAATCTTTTGTCTCGCGCTGGCCTATGTGGCCGGATCCGTCCCGTGGGGACTGGTCATCGCCCGTGTCTTCTGCGGCGTCGATCCCCGACAGGGCGGCAGCGGCAATACCGGCGCCACCAATGTGGCCCGCCTCTGCGGTTTCGGCTGGGGAGTGCTCACCCTGGCCTGCGATCTGGGCAAGGGGGCCTTGCCCGTCTGTCTGGCCCTGCACTGGGGCCTCTCCCCGTTCTGGGTCAGTCTCGTGGCGCTGGCCGCCGTGCTGGGGCACGTCTTTTCCTGCTTCATGCACTTTCGCGGCGGCAAGGCCGTGGCCACGAGCATAGGCATCTTCCTGCCGCTGGCCTTCTGGCCCCTGTTCGGGGCCTGCCTGCTCTGCGTGCTGGTCATCTGGCGCAGCGGCTTCGTGTCGATGGGTTCTCTGACGCTGGTCAGCGCGCTGGTGCTGGGCCTGCTCTTCTGCGGCCAGTGGACATGGCTGCCCCTGGGCGTCTGCATCTGGGCCATCGTGGTCTGGAAACATCGGGAGAACATCGCCCGCCTGCGCGCCGGAACGGAAAAGAGCTGGCAGAAAAAACGTCAGGACTGATGCCGCCGCCGGTGGGAGGCGTCATGCCTTGCGAGCAAGGGGAACCGTTTTGCCGGACGGTTCCCCTTTTTTCGTGGGATGCGTCCTCTTGTCCCTGCCTCAGAGCATTTTCCGTTTGAAACGCTTCGCGTTCCCAACCATACGGCCTGGCGTTTCGCGGAAAAAACGCGGCCATTCCGCTTGGTTTGGGCCGAGCGGCGCTGTGCCGCCACCTCGCATTTTGCCTTTTTCAAAGGCAAAATGCTCTATGGCACCAGCTCGATACGGCAGATCTGCCGCGCGCTGCGGCCCTGATCGTCCACGGCGAGGATCTCCCGCCGCCCCGCGCCGTCAGGCTCCCAGAGGAAAGGCTCGCCGGGGGCCGCACTGCCCAGATAGACAGGCCCGGCGAACCAGTGGATGCGCCGCACGTCGGGCTCTGTAGCCGCCAGAAGGGGGATGCTGCGCGCCGTCCCGGAGAGCGTCCGGTAATAGGTCACGCCCTTCTTGGGCAAGAGGATGCGCGGCGGCGTCCCGGCGGACGGCACGGTCCGCTCCGTCGTTGCCGGGCGACACTGCGGCAGCCAGTCCGGCGGCAGCGGCTTGTCGATCCCGGCCTGAGCAAAGACCTTGCGCACGTCCGAGGGCCAGAACTCCCAATAGCGCAGCTCGGTCTCTCCTTCGCGCGGCTCGCAGGCCCGCAGGCCCGTGGCCTTGTCGATGAGCAGCGGCCGCAGGATGCCGCTGTCCCGCACCGGGGACACGCCGGGGATGAAGAGCGTTTCGGCCGTCTCCGCGCACCGGGATATGTCCACGTCGCCGGTGGCGGCGCAGACGGGCAGCTCCACCACATCGAGCCCGGCGCGCTGTCCCGCCGTCACGTCATGCAGGGGCCGCAGCGCCGCCAGCCCGCGCGCCACCTCCGTGAACAGCGGCAGGGCCACCTCCCCCCCGATGAAATACGGATTGGGCCGATTGTCGAAGTTGCCCACCCACACCACAAGGACATATCCTCCCACGACTCCCGCCGTCCAGGCGTCGCGGAAGCCGTTGGAGGTGCCGGTCTTGCAGCGCAGGGGCACGGGGCCGTCCGGCGTCGGCAGCACGGCGTCCTCCCTTTCCAGCATCCGCAGCGTCACATAGGCGCTTTCCGGCGACAGCAGACGGACGGGCGCGGCGGCGGGCAGATCGCGACGCAGGCGCACCGGCTGCCAGAGCCCCTGATTGGCCAGCATGGCATAGAGGGCCGCCAGCTCGCGCATGGAGACCTCCGCCCCGCCCAGCACCAGCGCAAGACCGTAGTGTTCCGGCGGACGGGGCAACTGGACGCCTCCCCTTTTCAGGAAACCGTACAGACCGGGCTCGGCAAGCTGCTCCGCCAGGATGATGGCCGGCAGGTTGCGGCTGGCCTTGAGAGCCGCATGGGCCGGAAGAGGCCCCCGGAACCCCCGGTCGAAATTTTCGGGATCATAGCCGCCGAAGGAACGCGGGCTGTCGATGAGCAGGGTCATGGGGTGGATCAGCCCCTGCTCCAGCGCCAGCGCATAGATGAAAGGCTTGAGGGTGGAGCCGGGCGAACGGCGGGCGCGGCTGCCGTCCACCTGCCCGTCGATGGTCGCATCATGGAAGTCGGCCGACCCGGCCAGCGCGCAGACCTGCATGTCCGCCGTGCGCACGAGCATGGCCGCCGCGTTGCGGATGCCGTAGGCGCGTCCCCGTGCCGTCAGGCCGGACAGGCGCTCCTCCAGCAGCCGCTGGAGATCCAGCTCGATGCCGGTCGCCATGACGCCTTGCGGCGCGGGCGCGCCGGGCTCGGCCAGCAGTTCCGCGCAGACGTGCGGCGCAAGGAAGGGCAACCGCGCCGCGGGACGCACCCGCAGCGGCGGCAGCGGGGCCTTCTCCGGGCCGCCGTCCGCATCTTCCGCCAGCAGGCGCTCCAGCCGGGCCCGCGCCGCGGCAAAGTCCTTCCCGCGCAGGGGATGACGCTGTACGGGATTCTGCGGGATGACGGCCAGCGCATGACTTTCCATGAGCGTCAGCCGACTGGCCGGTTTGTCGAAATAGATACGCGCGGCGGCCTCTATCCCCTCGATATTGCCGCCATAGGGCGCAAGATTGAAGTAGGCTTCAAGGATCTCCTGCTTGCTGTAATGGCGTTCCAGCAGCAGGGCCGTCCAGATCTGGCGCAGCTTGCCGCCGATGTCCGATGTCGTCAGGCCCAGCCGCAGACGGGCCACCTGCATGGTGATGGTGGAACCGCCCCTGCGGCGCTCCCCGCCCAGATAGGTGCCCCAGGCCGCCCGCAGCAGAGAGGGGACATTGACGCCGGGATGTGCCCAGAAGTGCCGGTCCTCGTAACGGATGAGCGCCTGTACGGCCTCCGGGGCGATGTCGTCCAGCCTGACCCGCAGGCGGAAAGTCTGATCCTCCGCCAGCCCCATGCGGAGGATACCGCCGTCGGCATCCGTCACCAGCCGGGCGAAAGGCACCCCGTCCAGCAGCGGGGGCGGCGGCAACAGGCCCAGCAACGCGTAGAGGAGCAGCAAGACGCAGAGCGGCAAACCGAGCCATGCCCCCAAGCGGAGCAGAAGGCGCGGCAAGCGGGAACCCAATGGCAGGCGGCGCGCTGCGGACATGCGACAGTCCTCTTGAACGTTTTCCGTTTGGTTTTGACCGGGCGGCGCACGGGCCGGACGCCCGGAGAGCGTCCGACCCGAGACCTTTAGGGCCTATCAACACTATTCGCTGTCTGTTTGGGGGAAGGGGAGCCCCTCGCTCTGCTGTCGATGCCCGTAAGGCTCCTGCGTCGCCTAACGGGCACGGCCTACGGCCGCCTTTCGGTCGCCGCCGGCGCTGGGGGCTCCCCTTCCCCCCCATCCCTTCCCCAGCGCGCTTTTATCAGGGGGAAAAGCAGGGATGTGGGGCGCACCGCCCCTCAGGGGATACCCTACGGCAGGATCTCGAGACTGCCCCCGGCGCTGTGGCCGTACAGTCCCTGATCATACATGGCTTCGACATAGGCCGGAGGGATGGCGAACGTCCCCCTGTTCACCGCCCGGATGCGGTAGGTATAGATAAGAGGCTCATTGTCCACGTCGGCAAAGAGGAGCATACGGTCTTCGCGCCGGTCGGCAAACTTCAGTCCGCGCGGCGGTCGCTCTCCGCCAGCCGTGCCGCGCGCAAGGACCATCTCGCAGCCGCCGGGCAAAAGGTCGCTCACCACACAGTCGGGGATGCGCCGCTTCTGCCCGCGGACCGTGATCCGCACCGTCAGCACGTCGCCCTGCCGCACCTGACGCACCGGCTTGCCCTGCGCATCAAGGTAGTCGCGGCTGATCTCGATGCCGTGCGCCGCCGCGCCAACCACGGGACGGACATCGTAACCCGTGGTGGAGATCTGCCAGTAGAGGCGCGGTGCATCGGCGGGCATCCTCAGGGCATAGCGGCGGCATTGCGGCTGCTCCACCGACAGCAGCGCGCCCCCGGCCAGCAAGGTTCGTTGCGCCTCGCCTTCCCCGTCGATGCAGACGAGTTCCGCCCCCTCCGGCATCGCCTGCGCGGCGCCGCCGATGCTCAGCAGCGCCCGTGCCCCCTGTGCGGCGGAAAAGGTGGCGTACCGCCCTCCCTTCACGGCCTGCGCCACGGCATCGAACAGGTCGTTTTTCAGCGTGTCCGTGCAGAATTCCGGGAAGTGGCGCGCCAGCAGCGTCACCAGCAGCGCCCGCTGGGCCAGTTCGTCGAACCAGCCCGCCGGACGGCAGACGATGGCGTCGGGGCGCAGATCGGCGGACATGAACATCTGCTTGCGGCTGCCCGCCACAAAGACGGCCGTCAGGTCCGTCTCCCAGTCCGCCACCTTGTATTCGGCAAGGCCATCCCGGAGAGCTTCCAGCAGCTGGGTGGTCACACGCCCCTCACGGGTCAGCACCCAGATGGCGTAGGCGGAGACGCGCGCCGCCTCCAGCGAGGGACCGTTCAGCGGACAGAGCCTTTCCACGGCATCGCACAGCCGTTGCAGCAGATCGTCCGCCCCGCCGCGTCCGGCTTCCCGCATGGTCAGCAGGAAGTCGGCGGTGTAGACCGTCAGCAGGGGATCGGGCCTGCCGCCGGGCCACGGGGCCACGCCGCCACGGGACAGACGTTCCCCGATGGCGTTCACGGCCGCCTCCAGCAGGTCCTCCTCCCGCTCCTCGTCCGGGAAAAGCCCGGGATAGTCGCGCAGCAGGAGCCGGGCATAGGCGCGGCTGATGAGCTGTTCCGTGCAGCCGTAGGGATAGGCCCGCAGATAGGCGGCGAAACCGCACACCAGCGGCAGGGGCACGGCGGACAGGGAGGCCGTACTGCGCGCGCCGAAGGCAAGGACGTCACGCTCCACGGCAAACTCGGCGGACTGCGTGGCGCTGCCCATCCGCAGGCTCGTACGCAGGGGGCTTGCGGGCCGCACGGACAACGAGGCCGTCCGCTCGTATGTCGTGTCCGCGCAGCGGGCCGTGAAACGCACGTCCGCCGCACCGGCCCGGTCCGTGGCCCGCAGGCTGAACGGCAGCGCCGTCTCGGCTCGCGCTCCCACCTCCACAAGGGACGGCAGCGGAGCACTGAAGGCAAGGCCCGTGTCCGCCGTGGCGGCCACTTCCACCCGGACCGGCCGGTCCGTGGTATTGGCCAGCACCAGCGCCCCCTCGAAGACGTCTCCCGGCGAGACGGTCAACGGCAATTGCGGTGTCAGCACCAGCGGCGCGACGGCGGTACCGGACCGTTCGGCCGAACCGGCGCGATCCGCCGACGCCCCCACCGCCATGAGACGCAAGGCGCCGTTGTAGTAGGCGGGCACGGGGATCTCCACCGTCACCCCTTCCGGCGTGACATCCAACAGGGACGACCAGGTGGCCAACGGCGGCTCTTCCCGGCGCTTGAAAGGATTCTGGAAGCGCCCTCCCCCGTTGCCGCCGTCCATGCCGCCGCCGAAGGCGGAAGCGCGGCGCGGCATGAGCAGATCGAGGGCCTGGAGGGTACGCACCTCCAGCGCACGATCCGTGAGCAGGCCGCGCAGCGGGGAAGGCGTCGCAAAACCGGTCAACTGGAGCACGCCCTCGTCCACGGCAAAGAGCACCGCCTTGCCCGCCGCTTCCGAACGCAGGGTCACGCGCAGGGTGGAACCGGGCAGCACGCTGTCCGGGGCCTCGATGGACAGCCCCATGTCACGCTGCCGGACAGCGGCCGTGAAGGGCGCGACGGCATAGCTGTGCGGCGTCATGCGGACGGCGCCGGAATCCGCCGCCCGCACGAAGGAGACGTTGACGTAGCCGCGGCCCTCGAAGCCCGCGGGGATGGCGATCTCCTGCACCGTATCGCCCGCGGCGGCCGTGAACCACGAGAAGGCCGCCACGCCGTCCCGCTCCAGCGTGATGAGACCGGTGCCGTCATAGGGCAGCGACATGGCCAGCCGGATGGTCTCGCCCGCGGCATATTCCGCCTTGTCCAGACGCAGGCGCATCTTGCCGGGCACGAGCTCCGTCCCCGGCGCAAGCGGCCGCTCCCCGGCCACGGCATAGGGCACGGAGGCCAGCAGCGTCCCCCCGGCATCCCGTACGGTGAGCAGGTATTCTCCGGCCTCCTCCGTGGGCAGCGGCAGACGCAGGCCCTCCGGGGCCACCTGCCGTACCTCCTGCCGGAAGGGGACATCCACAGGCGTCTCATCGTAGCGGAAGTCGCCGTTGCCGTCCCGCACAAGGCTGGTGGCGTAGCGACGCACCGCCACGGCAAAGGTCAGCCCTTCCAGCGAGACGCGTTCCAGATCAGGGCCGACGGCCACGAATTCCAGTTCCGCCCGCGCGTTTTGCGGGATGAACTGCAGATTGGTCACCGCGCCCAGCGGTCGATACCCCAGCATACTGGCGCGCGGCGAAACGAGGAATGAGGTCTGGGCCGTGGCGGCCCGACCGCCGTCCGCCTCAAAGCCCTCGGCAAGGACCGTGCAACGCGCCGACGTCCGTCCCGCCAGCCCGGCGGGGAAGGTGAGGACGGCCGCCCCCTGGGCATCGGTCAGCGTTTCGGGCAGGTCGCGTCCCTGTGCCGTCCCGGCAAAGGGGGCCGGATCGTCGAAGGTGAACGCCTCAAAACCCGCGAAGCTCAGACGGGCGGGCGCAAGCGTGGCGTAGCCCCTGACCTTGTGCCCGGCAGCCGGAGCGCCGTAGAGATTCTTCAATCGCACTCCCACATCCGGCAGCGCGTCCGGTCTCACGACCAGCCAGCCCCGTGCCGCCGGTCTTTCCAGCTTGATGGACAGGGTATCCGGCTGGAACTCCTCCACGCGCGCCACGGCCGTGCCCAGGATGTCCGCCGAATCGACCGTCCGCACGCTCAGGAGATACGCGCCCGTGGGGGCCGTGGCGGGAGACGCCCAGTCAAAGAGGCTCATGCCGCTTTCCCCGGCCGTGAAATTGCGCTTCATGACGATCTTGCCCAGCGGGTTGCGCACCTCGGCCACCAGCGGCAGGTCCGCGGACAGGTCTCCCCAGTCGGCCCGCCGCAGCACGCAGCCGAAATGCAGCGTCTCGCCGGGACGGAACATGCCGCGCTGCGTGAAGACGAAGGCCGTGAGCCCTTCGGGCGAGGAGACCCTGCCGCCCACGGGGAACTCGGAATAATTCAGTTCTCTGGACATGTCGGTCAGCGGCAGCCAGGCAAGGTCCCCGCGTCCCCCTTCGGCGGCCTCCGCCACCGCGGCCACCGGCTGCCGTTCGCGGGCCAGCCCGTTGAGCGAGGGGAAGGACACATGGCCGCCCGCATCCGTCACGCCGGAGGCCACCGGCTTGCCGTTGGCCCCAAGGATGCTCACCCGCACGCCCGAAGCCGGTCCCCGCTTGCTGAAGGAATGCACGAAGGCATCATAGCCGCCGAGAGCCGTCCGCTTCAACAGGAGGCCGAGATCCGTGACCAGCACCATGCGGGAAGCCGAGACGACTTCCTTGCCGTCCTTCACGCCGGTCAGCCACACGCGCATGAGCCCGTGCACGTCCGTTCCCGCACCGGCCAGCACCGGCGAGAGGGGCAGGCTGGCGAACTGCGCGACGCCGGGCGCGGCGGCGGCCAGCGGGATCTCTCCCCGGACGCTCTCGCTCAGGGCCTCCAGCCCCAGCGGCGTCCCGGCCAGCGGTTCGGTGAAGGCCATGCCCGATCCCTGCGCCAGCAGGGCCAGGAAGGGATCGCGCACGAGCTGGGCTTCCCAGCGGATGGCGTCCAGGCCGCTGGCGAGCAGATCCAGCGTATTGTCCTCCGCAAGGGAGAGCACATGACCGGGCTGGAGGAAATCCAGCGAGGCATCGGCGGCTTCGCTGCGCAGGACGCCGCGCCACTCCCTGCCCAGCGCCGTCCCCGACGCCGAGGCGCATCGCCCGTCGATGCCGATGAGCAGGTAGCTGTCCGGGTCGGCCGGGATGCGGTAACGCAGTCGAGCCACGGGCGTATCATCCTTCATGAGGGAAACGGGCGTGAGCTTTTTGCCTTCGGCCAGCGCCTGGGCGGGGATGACCGGTGCGGTATGCCAGTTGTAGGGGCGGGGATCCGTCGGCGTGCGGAAGCGGGGCAGCTGGCGCACCTCAAGATGGCGCAGCACCTCCTCCGGCGCGACATAGAGCGAGGTCTCCAGCGTCAGCACATAGGCCCGGTCCAGATTTTCATCCAGCTCCCGCACGAGGTTCGCTTCCTTCACGGCAAACAGGCTCGTGCTTCCCTTGACGGCGGCCCGGAAGGTCGTGCCCTTCTCCTTGCCGGACAGGCCGAAAAAGCGCGTCTTGCCCTCTTCGACGCTGAAACGCGCCATGCCGTCCACGAACATCCGGGCCTCGGTATCCTGTTCGGCCAGCTTTTTCACAGGAAAGGAGATGTTCAGCCGGTCGCGCGCGGCATTCCAGACCCGTTCCGCCTCTCCGAAGGTCACGCCCGGCGCGGTGCAGGACAGGGCCGGCTCCCTGTCTCCGACGGGATAGTTGAACTCCAGCGAGAACGACAGCCGGTGCCGGGCCTGCGGGGACGGGTCGATCCAGAAGGCGCTCTCCACCAGACGGACACTGTGCGCTTCCGTGCGGACGGTGAGACGTTGCCTGTCGATCTTCACCGACGCGGGGCGGCTCATCTCCGAGATGTCCACCGTATAGGTCGTCCCCGGCGCGGGGGCTTCCCCCTCGTCGAGCACGAGGAAGAGGCTCGTGCTGTCGCGCCACTGCCAATGGCCCTTGAGCGGCGGGGTCAGACGCACGCCGTCCTCCGTGGCTCCCGGCTCACCAAGATCGGCGGCGCACCTGACCTGCCAGTTTTCTCCGTAACGGGCGCGGCACTGCTCCTCATCGGGCGGGAAACTGAGGATCAGGCCCTCCGTCCACGGATACCCGGCGGACAGCGTGGCCGTCCGCAGGGCCGGAGCCGCTGCCGTGGCGCATTCCGCCGTGCCGGAGCAGAACAGTATGCCCGCCGCGAGAAGAAGCGAGAAAAACAGCTGCATGGATCCCTCCTTGGCATGTGCCGTCTGTCGGCGCAGGACGACATTCCTGCTCATGCAGTGTGACGGCATCAGCGCCAAAAGTAAAGAAAGACGGAGTGCGCGGCCGTCCCGTCCGTACGGTCTGACCGCCCGCGCGGCAAAAGACTTCCATCTCGACAAACGGCCGCTGACGGGCTACATTTTTCGCGCCATTTCCCGGTAGTTCTTCGGCACAAGGAGCCATTTTCGTGCACAACAGCGACTTTCCCACCTATCGCGGGCACATGGAATATGTCTGCCTGTCCTGCGGACAGCGTTATCCCGCCGACAGCCTTCTGTACACCTGCCCGCAGTGCGGCGGCGTCTTCCTCCTGGAAAATACGGACTTTGCCCACCTGCGCACCACGGACGGCCCCACCTGGCGCAAACGCTTCGACAGCCGGGCCGCCGCCCGCAGCACCGCCCTGCGCGGCATTTTCCGCTACTATGAACTCATGGCCCCGCTCATGGACGAGGAGGACATCGTCTACCTCGGTGAAGGGATCACTCCCATCGTGGAAGCCGCCGCGCCGTTGCGGGATCAGGTGGGCGTGCCCTTCGCCTACAAGAACGACGGCCAGAACCCCAGCGCGTCCTTCAAGGATCGCGGCATGGCCTGCGCCTTCAGCTATCTGAAATGGCTCTGCCGCCGCAACGACTGGGAAGAAGTGCTCACCGTCTGCGCCTCCACCGGCGACACCTCGGCCGCCGCCGCGCTCTACGCCTCCTATGTGGGCGCGCCGCTCAAGAGCGTCGTGCTGCTGCCGCACGGCAAGGTGACGCCGCAACAGCTTTCCCAGCCGCTGGGCAGCGGCGCCACCGTGCTGGAACTGCCCGGCGTGTTCGACGACTGCATGAAGGTGGTGGAACTGCTGGCCGAGAATTACCGTGTGGCCCTGCTCAACTCCAAGAACAGCTGGCGCATCCTCGGTCAGGAATCTTACGCCTACGAGGTGGCCCAGTGGTACAACTGGGACGTGGACCGTCTCTGCCTCTTCGTGCCTGTCGGCAATGCGGGCAACATCACGGCCATCATGTCCGGTTTCCTCAAGATGTACGATCTGGGCATCATCACGACGCTGCCGCGCATCTTCGGCGTGCAGTCCAGCCATGCGGACCCGGTGTACCGCTACTACGCCGCGCCCGAGGGAGAACGCGTCTGGCAGCCCGTGGACGTGCGGCCCAGCGTGGCGCAGGCGGCCATGATCGGCAATCCGGTCTCCATGCCGCGGGTACGGCGTCTGGCGGAGCGCTTCGTGGAGGCCGGCGGCGAGCGGGCCTTCCAGGTGGTTCAGGTGACGGAACAGCAGATCATGGACGCCATGATCGAGGCCAACCGTCACGGGCACATCGCCTGCACCCAGGGCGGCGAATGCCTGGCCGGTCTGCGCAATGCCCGGCGTCTGGGGCTCGTGGGCGACAACGAACATGCGGTGCTGGACGCCACGGCCCACGCGCTCAAGTTCGCCGGTTTCCAGGAAATGTACTTTACCGATGCCTTCCCGCCCGCCTATGAGGTGCAGCCGGACGTGCGTCTGGCCAATGCGCCCGAACTCCTGCTGCCGCAGGAGGCCCGCGAGGGACGGGACGTGGCCGAGTTCGCCCGCCTCGGCGCGGAGGCCGTGGTGAAGCGGCTGGGGCTGGCCCGGCGCTGAGGCGGGTCTGCGGATAGGCGCATCAGCCCGACGCCCGGAACGGTCCGGCGTGTCGGCGGGGCAAGGAGGTCATCATGGCGACGGATAACGAACGTCCGCTGCTGCCCGGTCCTGTCAAGGAGGCTCGTACGCAACGGCCCACTTCGGCCATGAAGCTTGACGCCAGGGACAAGGAATTCGAGGAGTGGCGGCAAGGGCTCAAGGGGCGGGACGCCCTGCGGGCCAACGTCTGGGACACGCTGGATCGCGGTGCCTGCCGCACCGGCAGGGAACAGTCGGACATCATCATGCAGACGCTCAAACAGTTCCGGCAGCAGGAAAAATAGTCTCCGCAAGAACTCCTGTTTTTTCAGGCCCCTGCCCGTTTTCGGGAAGGGGCCTTTTCGTTGGCAAAGGCCCCTTATCCAGTCTAATACATTGAAATAAATGATTTAATACATTTTCATTCATTTTTCATAAAATATTTCATGATAATTGACATGAAATTTTTATCCTGCTAAAGTCGTTTCAACAGAACAGATACTCATTTTCTGCAGCCGGAAAATTGTGATAAAATTCACAGGAATGCGCGCGATCCTGTTCATGCAACCCTTTGTTACCAAGGAGTACTGTATGCGACGTTCGTTCCTTCTCCCTTGTCTGCTCGCTCTGTGTCTGCTGCTGCCCGGCACGGCGCTGGCCGTGGAATCCATCAGCCTCAAGATCGGTATCGGTGACCCGATCACGGCGGATGCCGGGGAACTGGGCCTCAAATTCAAGGAGCTGGTGGAAAAGCGTACCGGCGGCAAGGTCAAGATCACGCTCTACCCCAACTGCGAGCTGGGCGACGAGACCGAGATGCTGCACAACGTGCGCCGGGGCGTGCTGGACATGACCTGCGTGGGCGTGGGCAACATCACCCCCTTCTCGCCGGGCCTGGGCGTGCTGACCTTCCCCTATCTCTTTGAAAACGATGAAATGGTCGTGCGCGGCACGACCGGTCCGGCCATGGACATGCTCAACAAGCTGACCATCAAGCAGGCCGGTCTGCGCATCCTGGCCTTCAGCTACACCGCCTTCCGCCATCTCACCAATTCCAAGCGTCCCGTGGAGACCCTTGCCGACATCAAGGGCATGAAGATCCGCGTGCCCAGCAACAAGGTCTTTATCGAGACGTACAAGGCCTGGGGCGCCAGCCCGGTGCCCATGGCCTGGTCCGAGACCTTCACGGCCCTGCAGCAGGGCGTGCTCGACGGGCAGTGCAATCCCTATGTGGTCAACCACAGCAAGAAGTTCGAGGAGATCCAGTCCTACCTCACGGAACTGCACTATACCTATTCGCTCCAGCCGCTGGTCATCGGAGAACGCCACTTCAAGAAGCTTTCGCCGGAATTGCAGACCATCCTGACCGAAGCGGGCCTGGAAGCGCAGGCGCATGTGCTCAACTGGCAGAACGAGCACAGCGGCGCGGCCAAGAAGGCCATGCAGGACGCGGGCGTCAAGATCTCCCTCCTCAAGGACGAGGACAAGTGGCGGTCCATCGCCATGACCGAAGTCTGGCCGACGCTCTATGAGATCGTGGGCGGGCGCCAGATCGTGGACGATTACCTCAAGCTCCTGCGCGCGAAGTAGAACGCCAAAAAGGCTGCGGGCCCACTCGGCCCCGCAGCCTTTCCTTTTTTGTGCGACAGGCCCCGGCCGGAAGGTCGGGGCCTGTTTTTGGAGCATTTCCCGTTTGAAACGCTTCGCGGTCCGAACCATACGGCCTGTCGCTTCGCGGAAAAAGCGCGGTCATCCGCCTGGTTTGGGCCGGGCGGACGGTGCCGCCGTCTCGCGTTTTGCCGTTTTCACAGGCAAAACGCGCTATCGTTCTTACGCGTTCTTGCCATCGAGCAGGGAATGCCAGCGCGGCAGGTTCTCGTCCAGTTCCAGATAATCGGCGGGCAGGCTGACCACATGCGGGTCCGCGAGCCCGGCGCGAACGTCATCCAGCGAGCCGGTGCGTTGCAGACCCGGCACGTCCTGCAGCGGGCAAAGGTCGAAGTTGTCATGGGGCCACATGACCATGACCGGCAGTCCCAGCAGGGAGGCTTCCAGCGCCACGGTGGTGGAATTGGACGCCCAGACCAGCGTACCGGCCTGCAGTTCGTCCTGGATCTTGCCGCTGACGATGCGCACCTTTTCCATGCGGCTGCCCAGCAGGGAACGCAGCATCCCGTCCACGCTGAGATAGGGATGCGGCTTGACGATGATCTCGTAATCATCCAGCAGACCGGCACTCATGGCCCGCGCCATGAGCGAGAGATGATCCTGCGTCTCGTCCTCGAAGAAGCTCGTCACCAGCAGCAGACGGTGCGGACGCTTGCCGGTGTCTTCCACGCGCTGCCGTCCGGCAAGATAGAGGTAGCGCAGGGCCTCCACCACCTTGAGCCGTTCTTCGGGCAGGCCGTTCTCCCGCCACTGGCGCGCCGCGCCGGACCCGTTGGCGCAGACGACATCCGGCTGGAAGAGGTTGCAGTCCGGCGTGTCGAAGGTGCGGGGATCGTCGAAGTAACGGAAGTCCGTGGGCCGGATGGTGGAATGCTGCGCCCCGAACACCGGACCGGAACCGGTCAGGTTGCGGGCCTCATGCGCCCCGTGGGTCAACATGCGTTCCCACGGGCAGTTTTCCAGCGGGAAGGCGTACCATTCCTGCATCCCCACCAGACGGATGTAATTACGGATGCCCCGGTACTGCAGGCAGCGTTCCAGACCGCGCCAGCCCCGGAAGGACTCGACCCAGTCCCCTTCCAGATAATCCCAGAAGTTCATGCGCGAACCGGCAAAGCGGAAGGCCTGCCGCACATAGCGCTCCAGCCGGAAGCTGCGGTAGCTCAGGCGGATATGCCGCCGCCAGGCCGCCACGAGGTCGCGGAAGGACAGGAACTCCTCAAGATAGTGGAAGGACACGCCGTCCCGCTGTTCCTGCTGGAAGCGTTTGCGCAGGCGGATGCAGTCCCGGAACTTGAGTTCCGGCGAGGGGAAGCGGACGAAGAGCCAGCGGATCCACGGCCTGTCCGGCGCTTCCGCCGAGGGGTTGAGGATGTCGTGCAGCTTTTCCCAGTAACGGGAACGGAAACGCCCGTCCTGCGCGGCGTTCATGTCGATGTTGGGGAAGTAGGTGGCGATGGTGGCCGATTTGCCCGGCGCGGCGGGCAGGGTGTAATTGCGGTTCTTCACCACATAGGGCAGGGCGCGGCGCACGTTCCACCACCAGTGGGCATAACGGGCCACCGTCCGCAGCGCGGCGGGGCAGGCGTCATAGATGCGCCGCAGCCGGGATTTCTCCCGCGCGGGGGGCTGGTTGGGGTCGTGGAACTCCACGAACATGCGTCCCGTGGCGCGGCAGTAGTTGGCCAGCGTGTGCCGCAGCAGCGCGTCGCCGCCGGACAGGCGCAGGATGGTGTACTTGCCTTCATCCAGCAGCTTTTCCAGCGCGCGCAGTTTGTAGACTTCATACAGGCGGGGGCTCATCTTGGGATGACGCTCGAACAGCAGGGAGCACCACCACATGGACAGCGATTCCCCGGCCTTGAGGTGGCTGTGGAGCTGCCAGCCGGAGATGGACATGCGCCCGAGGTCATAGGCCCAGCGCATATGCTCGTCACGGATATCCCGGATCTGGCTGTTCATGAGCGCAGGCAGGGAGAACTCCCCTTCCGGCACGTCCCAGCGGTTCCAGTGCGCCACATCCGTCGGCGTCCCGTCCTGGAACTCCGGCGGCAGCGTGGTCTTTTCCACAAGCAGCGTCAATTCTTTCATGGGCTCTCCTTTTCTGAAAAGCGGCCGCCCTCAGGCGGACAGCGCCGTCGCGAGGGAATGGGCGTACGGCGGCTTGAGTATGCCTTTTTCGGTGATGATGCCGGTAATGAGCGCGGCCGGAGTCACATCAAAGGCAAAATTGTAGACCGGCACGCCGTCGGGACAGACCTGCCGTCCGCCCAGACAGCGCACTTCTTCCGCCGGGCGTTCCTCGATGGGGATGCCCGTTCCGTCCGCCGTGGCGAGGTCGATGGTCGACAGGGGCGCGGCGACGTAAAAAGGGATGCCGAACTCACGCGCCAGCAGGGCCACGCCGTATGTGCCGATCTTGTTGGCGGTATCGCCGTTGGCGGCGATGCGGTCAGCCCCCACCACCACCACGTCCACCATGCCGCGACTCATGAGCAGGGCGCAGGCGTTGTCGCAGGCCACGGTCACCTCGATGCCGTCCCGCTGCAGCTCCCAGGCCGTCAGACGCGCCCCCTGCAGGAAGGGCCGTGTTTCGTCGGCAATGACGCGCACGCGCTTGCCCGCCTCACACGCCCCGCGGATGACCCCCAGTGCCGTGCCGTAACCGGCGGTGGCCAGGGCTCCGGCATTGCAGTGCGTGAGCACGGTCTGCCCGTCTCCGACGACTTTCGCCCCCGCCCGGCCGATGGCCCGGCAGATGGCGATGTCCTCGGCCTGCATGGCAAGCGCCTCGTCCGTGATGCGGGCAAGCAGGTCAGGCCCGCCGATATCGCCGGAAGCCCGCCACAGACGGCGGATGCGGTCCACCCCCCAGCGCAGATTGACCGCCGTGGGCCGGGCCGCGGCAAGCCGTTCCAGCGCATCCGCGTAGGCCGTGCGCCAGTCGGGACCGCCGCCCGCCAGGATCTCGGCCAGCGCCAGCGCCGCGCCGAAACCCGCCGTCACGCCGATGGCCGGCGCGCCCCGCACCACCATGATCTGGAGCGCGCGCACCACGTCATCCAGCGTGCGGCAGACCACCGTGCGCTCCTCCACGGGCAGCAGGCGCTGGTCCAGCAGGTGCAGCTCGCAGCGCTCGCGGTCAAAAGAGATGTGATCTTCCATCGTTCCCCCGGGATATGCTCCGCAGAGGCCGGGACGCGTACCCATCTCCTCTGCCGTGTTCCACAAGCATAGCCCAGAAGGCCGCGCTTGGCAAAGATGACTTTACAAGGCGGCGCGCCGCCGCATATGATGTCGGTTCGACAGCCCGGACGAGATGTCCCAATCCACGGCTGCCGGCTGACGGGCCCGCTGGCCCTCTGGAGAATGTATGACGGAACAGTCCAACAAACCGCTGGTCATCGGTCTGGCCGGCTTCGGCACGGTGGGCGGTGGTCTGGCCCGCCTTCTGGAAGAGAATGCGGACCTTATCCGCCGTCGCGGCGGACGTGACATGGTGGTCAAGAAGGTGCTGGTACGCCATGCGGGCAAGGCGCGTCAGGTGGCCCTGCCCGCCGGAGCGGAACTGACCACCGACCCGGCCGCCCTGACGGACGACCCCGAGATCGACGTGCTCGTGGAGCTCATGGGCGGCATCGAGACGGCGGGGAAGATCATCGACCGCGCGCTGGACATGGGCAAGCACGTCGTCACGGCCAACAAGGCCCTGCTGGCCGAAAAGGGCCTCTGCCTGCTGGAAAAGGCCTGGGACAAGGGCCGTATCCTGCGCTACGAGGCCAGCGTGGCCGGAGCCATCCCCATCGTGGCGGCCCTCAAGGAAAGTCTGGCGGGCAATCGCATCTCCTCGCTGGTGGGCATCCTCAACGGCACGAGCAACTACATCCTTTCCGAAATGACGAGCAACGGGCTCGATTTCAACGTGGCGCTCAAGCAGGCGCAGGAGCTGGGCTACGCCGAGGCCGATCCCACTCTGGACATCGACGGCCACGACGCCGCGCACAAGCTGACCATCCTCATCCAGCTTGCCTACGGCGCGCATTATCCCTTCACGGCCATGCCGGTACGCGGCATCCGCGGTCTTTCGAGCATGGACATCCGTCTGGCCCGTGAATTCGGCTATCGCATCAAGCTCATCGCGCAGGTGCGCGAATGCGACCATCAGCCGGGGCAGGCCCCGCGGCTGGAGGCTGGGGTCTTCCCGGCCCTCGTGCACCACACCCTGCTGCTGGCCCGCGTGGGCGGCGTCTACAATGCCGTGCGCGTGGAGAGCAATGCCGCCGGCTCGCTGTTCTTCCACGGACGCGGCGCGGGCGATCTGCCCACGGCCGGCGCGGTGCTGGCCGATCTGGTGGCCGTGGCCCGCGAAGAGCGTCCCAACAATACCGGCTTTGCCGCGCCCCGGCCCGAAGCGGCCGCCGTGGTGCCGCCGGAGGAATGGCGCTCCTGTTATTATGTCCGCCTCATGGTGGACGATACGCCCGGCGTGCTGCGTGATCTGGCGGGCTGCATGGCCGAGGAAGGCATCAGCCTCGCGCAGGTCATCCAGAAGTCCGACGAAGGCAACGGCGTCCCGCTGGTGTTCATGACCCACGAGACCACCGAAGAAGCCATGAGCCGCGCCCTGCAGCATACCCTTGACCGGGGCATGTTGCGCGAGCCCGCCGTCTACTTCCGGGTGGTCGGCTAGGGCCTGTCAACGCTATTTGCTGTTTGTCTGGGGGGAAGGGGAACACCACGCTTTGCTGTCGATGCCCGCAAGACTTCTTTGCCGTCTAACGGGCACGCCCTGCGGTCGCCTTTCGGTCGCCGCCGGCGCGGGAGGGGCCAGCCTTTTCGCAGCGGAGCGAGAAAAGGCGTCCCCGCCATCCTTCCCCCCAAGTCCCCCATCCCTTCCCCAGCGCGTTTTTACCGGGGGAAAAGTCAGGGGCACGAGGCAAGCTCATCCCAAATGGCAAGCGGAGCACGTTTGGCTGTTTTTCTTATATATTGAAATTGTTTGCAAATTTGTATTGACAGACCCTAACCGCGTTTCTCTGGGGACGGACTACTCTCCTGTCCGTCTCCGGCGCTTTCCGGCGCGTCCGTCCCTCTTTCCCGGAGGCGGCGTCCGCCACGCCCGGCACAGGAGGCCGAATGCTCGCCTTTGACATCACCACGCAGGGCCGTTGCCGGATGCACGACATCACCGGCGAGGTCCGCCGACTCCTGCGCGAGGCGCTGGAGCGCTTCCCCGGCCCGCGCAGCGGCGCGCTGGCGCTCTTCTGCCCGCACACCACCTGCGGTCTGACCATCAACGAAGGGGCCGACCCGGATGTCTGCCGGGACATGGAAGGCTTTTTCCGCCGCCTCGTCCCGCAGGACCCGTCCTTTGCCCATGCCGAGGGCAACAGCGACGCCCACATCAAATGCACCCTGCACGGCCCGTCCCTGCTGGTCCTCGTGGAGGACGGCGAACTGCGGCTCGGCACCTGGCAGGCCATCTATCTTTGCGAAGGCGACGGCCCGCGACGCCGTTCCGTCTGGGCGCAATGGCTGCCCGGCCCGGGCTGACGCCGGGACACCTCTCCGCTCCCCCCTGCGCGCGCCGTCCAGCCTGACGGCGGAGCAGGCCGCGTCCCTTTTCCGCACCGGGCAGGCCGCAAGCCGCCCCTACATCCCCGGCTCCGGGAGGTCCCTCTATGAGTATGCCGCATGATGTCGATCTCATCCTGACGCTGGCAGGTGGTCTGACGGCCGCCACGGCGCTGGGCTTCCTCACGCAGAAGCTGCGTCTCTCCCCGCTGGTGGGCTACCTGCTGGCCGGCGTGCTGGTCGGTCCCCATTCGCCGGGTTTCGTGGCGGACGCCCCCACCGCCTCCCAATGCGCGGAGATCGGCATCATCCTTCTCATGTTCGGGGTCGGGCTGCATTTCCATCTCAAGGACCTGCTGGCCGTGCGGCATATCGCCGTCAGCGGCGCGCTCATCCAGATCGCCGTGGCCACGCTGGCCGGAGCCGCCGCCTTTTGTCTGCTGGGAGGCAGTCTCACGGCCGGACTGGTGTTCGGCATGTCCATCTCCGTGGCAAGCACCGTGGTGCTGACCCGCGTCATGGGCGACAACGGTCTGCTCCACACCCGCGCCGGACATGTGGCGCTGGGCTGGCTGGTGGTGGAGGACCTCTTCACCATCCTGCTGCTGGTGCTGCTGCCCTCCTTCCTCTCCCCGGATGCCGGATCGCTCTGGAGCACGCTGGGGTTGACCGTCCTCAAGCTGGCGGGCCTGACGGCCTTCATGCTGCTGGCCGGACAGAAGCTCATCCCCCTGCTGCTCGGCTGGGTGGCCCGCACCGGCACGCGCGATCTCTTCACGCTGGCCGTGCTGGCGCTGGCGCTGGGCATCGCCGTGGGCGCGGCCCTGCTCTTCGACGCCTCCATGGCGCTGGGGGCCTTCCTGGCGGGCATGGTGGTCGGCCAGTCCGATTTCAGCGCCCGGGCCGCCGCCGAGGCCCTCCCCCTGCGCGACGCCTTTGCCGTACTTTTCTTCGTTTCCGTGGGTATGCTCTTCGATCCGCTGGCCCTGCTGGACGACTGGCCGCTCATGCTCCTGACCTTCGCCATCATCGTCCTCATCAAGCCCCTGACCGCCTTTACCGTCTGCCGCCTGTTCCGCCGACCGCCGCGTGAAGCGCTGGCCGTGGGCCTCTCGCTGGGCCAGATCGGGGAATTCTCCTTCATCCTCGCCGGAGTGGGCGCGACCTACGGTCTCTTCGGCCCGGAAGTCAACAATGCGGTCATCCCGGCGGCCATCCTGTCCATCACCCTCAATCCCCTCCTCTTCCCGCAGCTCGAACGCCTGTCCCGCTGGCTGGAGGCCCGCCGCCCGGCCTTCGTGCCCGACGCCGACGAAGAGGATGCCGCCCCGCGCGGCAACGTCATCGTCGTGGGCTACGGTCCCACCGGCGAGGCCCTGTGCCGCATCCTCGAAGACTTCCACCTGCGGCCCGTCATCATCGAAGCCAATATCGACACCGTCCGCCGCCTGCGCGCGGAAGGACGGAGCGCGCTGCATGGCAACGCCACACAGGCCGAGGTCCTCCTGCAGGCCGGACTGCCCGACGCCACGGCCCTGCTCCTGACCTCGGCGGGCATCCCGGCGGCGGATGTCATCAGCATCGCCCGCGGCATCAATCCGCATATCCGCATCTGGGCCCATACCGCCTATCTGAGCCAGGCCCGCGCCCTGCGGGCACAAGGCGTGCAGGATGCTTTCAGCGGCGAGGGAGAAGTGGCGCTGGCCCTCTCCGCCGCCCTGCTGCGCGAACTGGGCGCGGCCCCGGCCTTCATCGACGCCGAACGCGACCGCCTCCGCTCCCGCTGGCACTATCCCGACGCCGCAACGCCCCCGGCCGACGACGCGGCGGCAAACCAGCCCGCCGCCCGCTGAACGGACGGTCCGCCGGAGAACGGGAGCCTGTCGTGATCGTGCATCTGGACATGGACGCCTTTTTCGCCTCCGTGGAACAGCTCGACGATCCCGACCTGCGCGGCAAGCCGGTCATCATCGGCGGCGGCAGCCGGGGCGTCGTCTCCACAGCTTCCTACGAGGCGCGCGTCTTCGGCGTGCGTTCGGCCATGCCCGTCGCCACGGCCCGCAAGCTCTGCCCGCAAGGGATCTTCGTACGCGGCCGTATGCGACGCTATGCGGAACTCTCCCGCCGCATCATGGACGCCCTGCGCGACTTCTCCCCCCTCGTGGAGCCCGCCAGCGTGGATGAAGCCTATCTGGACGCCTCCGGTCTGGAACGGCTCTTCGGCCCGCCGGAACAGCTCCTGCCCGCCATCAAGGCCCGCGTGGCCGAGGTCACCGGCGGTCTGACCTGCTCCGTGGGGGCCGCGCCGGTGAAGTTCCTTGCCAAGATCTGCTCCGAGGTCAACAAGCCCGACGGCATTTTCATCCTGCCCCCCGACCGGGTGGACGCCTTCCTCCTGCCGCTGGCCGTGGAGCGTCTGCCCGGCGTGGGCAAGCGCATGGCGCGGGAACTCCACGCCCTCGGTGTCTCCCGCGTGGAGCAGCTGCGCCGCTTCAGCCCGGAATCCATGGAACGCCGTTTCGGCAAGTGGGGACTGGAACTCCTGCGCCGCGCCCACGGCATCGACCCCCGCCCCGTCTGCCCGGAGCACGCCGCCAAGAGCGAAAGCGCCGAGACCACCTTTGCCGAGGATACCCGCGACCGCGCCTTTCTGGAAAAAAAGCTGCTGGGCCATGCCGAGCGCGTGGGCGCATCCCTGCGGCGGCACGGCTGGCAGGGCCGGACCATCACCCTGAAGATCAAGTTTGCCGACTTCCGCCAGATCACCCGCTCACGAACCCTGCCCGGCCCCACCTGCGCCACCCAGACCATCTTCGAGACCGCTTGCGACCTCCTGCGGCAAGAACCCCTGCCCCTGCCCGTACGTCTCGTGGGACTCGGCGTCTCCGGCTTCGAAACCCCGCCCCCGCAACAAGCCATGCTGCCGGGCCTCTCCTCCCTCGACAAGCACGACCCGCAAGAGGAAGAACGCCGCCTGCGCCTCGACAAGGCCCTCGACAGCCTACGCCTCAAATTCGGCACGCAGGCCGTCCAGCGCGGCCGCCTCTTCACCCCGCCGGATACGGAGTGATTTTTGGGGGGAGTGTTTTTTTGTTTTTTTCGTGGGGGGAAGGGCCCCTTTGTGGACAAAGGGGCCCTTCCCCCCACCCCCCCATCCCCCCAAAAACTTTACTTGTCCAGACGCAAGTCGTCGCAACCTGTAGGGTGCCGCTTGCCCGCAAGCCAGCCATAATCTGTACAGAAGGCCATACAGAGACTTTTGGATTCAGCCCAAACTGTCAAAAAACAAAAAAGACCGGGCGACTGTTACCGCCGGTCTGTTGTTTTCTCCATGCCGCCGGGGACATGGCAGCCACGCGACGTCTTGCCGGGCCGTGATGGAGCGGAGGAAGCCGATAGAGCAATTCCACATTGAAAATGCGGATTGCTCTGGTAGTCGCGAGAGCGACTACCCGCAACCGAACACTACGGAAAAATCACGCTTTTTCCGTAGTGTGAGGGCAGCGTCAGCATTGAAATTGGACACAATTTCAATGCGAATCCGCTCTAAAAGTTTTGGGAAGGGTGAGGGGGAGCGCGAGGGGGAGAGGGAAACCGTTTTTCAAA
>NZ_CALVHE010000029.1 GCF_944327235.1 uncultured Desulfovibrio sp. | reverse complement strand
TTTTTGAAGGATGGATGGGGGGCACGGGGGGAAGGAAGGGGACTTTTTTGCAAAAAAGTCCCCTTCCTTCCCCCCGCCTCAAACCGATTAACCAACCATTTCGAGATACACATGACGGAAGAGCTCAGCTTTGAGGTAGACGAGGAGGCGGGAGAACGGCTTGACCGGGCACTGCATGTCCGGCTGGACGGCATGTCGCGGGCAGCCATACAGAAAGCCGTCACGGCCGGGAATTGCCGCATCGACGGCTTGCCGGTCACCACGCCCGCCTGCAAGCTGCGCCGGGGCCAGCGGGTGGAGCTGCGCCTGCCGCAGACCGACAGCCCCTTGCAGGCTGAGGAAGCGGAGCTGGAGGTGCTTTTTCAGGATGCGCACCTTGTGGTGTGCAACAAGCCCGCCGGACTGACGGTGCACCCCTGCCCGTCCTGCCCGGAAGGCACGCTGGTGCATCGTCTGCTGCACCATTTCCCGCAGCTGCGGCAAATGGACGGCCTGCGGCCAGGCATCGTGCACCGTTTGGACAAGGACACCAGCGGTCTGCTGCTGGTGGCGCTGGATGAGGCCACGCGCCTGCGCCTTGCCGAAGCCTTTGCCGCCCGCACGGTGACCAAGTGCTATCTGGCGCTGGTACAGGGGACGCCGCCGCGGGAAGGGACCTGCCGCGAGCCGGTGGGGCGCCATCCCACAGTCAAGGTCAAGATGGCCGTGGTGCCTGAGTCCCGGGGCGGACGCAGCGCCCATACGGACTGGCAAGTGCTCTGGACGGCGGCGGACAGGAGCTGTTCTTTGCTGCTCGTGCGTATCCATACCGGACGCACGCATCAGATCCGCGTCCATATGGCGCATCTGGGACATCCGTTGCTGGGCGACGCGCTCTATGCGCCGCCTTCCGTGCAGGCACGCGCCCCGCGCCAGATGCTGCACGCCTGGCGGCTGGAGTTCAGCCATCCGTGGAGCGGCAAAAAACACATATTTACGGCGCCGCTGCCGGAGGACATGCTTGCCTGCGCCGCCGCGTCCGATGCTTCTACCCGGCGGCTTGTGATCACGGGCAATCCGGGCTGCGGCAAGTCCACGGTCTGCGCCGCGCTGGAACGCCTCGGCGTGCCGGTCATCAGTGCGGATGCCGTGGTGCATGGGCTGTACGCGCCGCGCGGCCTTGTGGCCCTCTGGCTGGGTGAACGCCGTCCCGATCTGCTGGCGGAGGACGGGAGCATCGACCGTGCGGCCCTGCGGCCCGCCATGCGGCAGGATCCCTTGTTGCGGCAGGACGTGGAAAAGCAGGTGCACGAGCTGGTGCGCCGTCGCATCACGGACTTCTGGGAACAGGCGGAAAAACGCGGCGATCCTGTGGCCGCCGCCGAGATCCCCCTGTATTTTGAATGCGGCTGGCAGGAAGATGCCTTCACGCCGCGTCCCCAGAGCGTGTGCGTCAGTTGTCCCGTCGACCTGCGGCGTCAGCGCGTCATGGCTGGGCGCGGCTGGAGCGCGGAGCATTTTGACGAGATAGAGGCATGGCAATGGCCGGAAGAGAAAAAGATCTCCCACAGCGACCTCGTGCTTGCCAATACGGAAAGCGCTGAAGAGCTTGACGGACGGCTGGAGAACTTGCTGCGGGACATCATGCGGGATCAGAAAGAAAAAAGTCGCCTGCTGCGGGAGGACTGGCAACGGCTTCTTGCCGGCCTGCGGCTGTCGTGAGCCCATTTTTCCACTCCACGACACGCTTTTTCCAGTTAAAACGTATCGCTTTGCCCATCCTTGATGCCGCATCAAGATTTTCGATGTTTGACGGCAGGCTGCGAGCAGTATACATATCCCCCTCTTCCGGCTTGACAAAGCTCCCGGCAGTCGCCACAACAGGGGGACCTCCTTCCCCCCGTCGGAGTATGGATGACACAAACATGCCTACCAGCTCAGGATAATTTGCAGCTCGTTGCGGCTCTTTCTCGTATCGCGCTTTCCTGTGAAGATATTTCCACGTTCTGGCGTGGCGCCTTGAAAACTATCGGCACTGCCCTCTCCTGTTACTGCGCTTATGGCGTGCTCTTTGCCCCTGGGCGGGCCGATCAGTCTGAGCTCTGGCTTGCCGATAGCGTACCGTCCGATACCGAGGACGCCACACGGATGGCCCTCACGGCTTTTGTGGCCCTGCGGGAAATGGCGCTTGCCGAGGATTTCGACCACATCGCGTCCTGCCGGGATGCCGAACTCCGCTCCCAGCTGGAACACTGCGGCATCGACGCGCTGCACAGTTTGCCCCTGCATCATAAGGACGAGCTCATCGGTTATCTTTGCCTGGCGTGGCGGGACGCTGCCCAGAGCATCTCCGCTGACCGCCTGCACGGTCTGGAAGATCCTCTGGCGCTCTCTCTTTCGCATCTTGCCCTTTGTGAACGCCTCCAGCGGCACAATGCCCGCCTGTACGACCTGTTCGACTCCTTTACCGCACCGGTCTACGTTTCCGACCTGCATACCCACGAGATCCTTTTTGCCAACAAGTGCATCAACAAGGCCTTCCCCCTCGGGGACAAGAGCGAGAACCTCTGCTACAAGCGCTTGCAGGGCTATTCCAATCCCTGTCATTTCTGCACCAATGACGTTCTTGCCGATGACGGCACGCCCTATCGCTGGACCCATGAAAACCCCCTCACCCATCGCGTCTATACCGTCATAGACCGCAAGGTGCGCTGGGAGGACGAGCGTCTTGTGCGGCTCTCCATCGCGCTGGACATCACGGATTCCATCCGTGCTCAGGAAGAAAAGCGAAAGGCCGTCATGGCTTCGGAAGCCAAGAGCGAGTTCCTCGCCCAGATAAGCCATGAGATCCGTACGCCCCTCAACGGCATCATCGGTCTGACCCATCTGGCCCTCCAGGACAGCCAGGAGGATCAGCGCGACTATCTGTACAAGATTCGTCATTCGGCCACCAGCCTGCTGACGCTGGTCAACGACTTGCTGGATCTCTCCAAGATCGAGGCGCGCAAGATGGTGCTCGAGCACAGCGACTTCATCCTGCAGGATGTGCTGGACTTTGCCCATGTGGCCGTACAGTACCAGATGCAGCAGAAGGGGCTCGACTGGCATTGCCGCATCGGCAAGAACGTGCCGCGCCGCCTGCATGGCGACAATCAGCGGCTACGACAGATCCTCCTCAACCTGTTGAGCAACGGCGTCAAGTTCACCACCAGCGGCTCCATTTCCGTCAGTGTGGCGCGCCAGCGGGAAAATGACCAGGACTGGCTGCACTTTGCCGTTTCCGATACGGGCAAGGGGATCAGCAAGGAATTTCTGGAGCACATCTTCGAGCCTTACTCGCAGGAGGACGCCAGCATTTCCCGCCGCTTCGGCGGGACAGGTCTGGGGCTTGCCATCTGCAAGCATATCGCTGATCTCATGGGCGGCAGCATCTGGTGCGACAGCACGCCGGGTCAGGGATCGACCTTTCATCTGCGCATCCCCTGCGTGGAGGCCGCCTTCGAGGATGAACCTTCCTCGGATGCCATCACCGCCGACATGCCCGCCGGGCTGCCGGAGGGAGTGGACATCCTGCTGGTGGAAGACAACACCATCAATCAGGAGATCGCCTGCTCTCTCCTCGGCCGCATGGGGGCGCACTGCACGGTGGCCCATGACGGACGGCAGGCCATTGATCTGGCCCTGCAAGGCACATATGATCTCATCCTCATGGACGTGGTCATGCCGGAGATGGACGGCATCGCCGCCACGACCGAGATCCTCCGCAGGGCCAAGGAACTGCGGAAGACCCTGCCGCCCATCATCGGTCTGACGGCCGACCATGCGCAGCCCCTGCTGGAAAAGCTGCACGATGCCGGCATGGCGGATGTGCTGTTCAAGCCCATCGACCCCACCTTGCTTTTTCACAAGATCCTCCAGTGGACCAGTCCGGCGAACGCATGAGCAAGGCTTCCCGAATCGTCAAGACCAATGCCGCGCGTCTGCTGGACCGGCTTGGTCTGTCCTATGAGCTGCTGGCCGTGCCGGTGGACGAGAGCGACCTTTCGGCCGTCACGGTGGCAAATCGTCTGGGGGCGGATCCGGCCTGCGTATTCAAGACCCTTGTGGCGCGTGGCGGCCGTACCGGCATCCTCATGGCCTGCATCCCCGCAGCGGCCGAACTTGACCTCAAGGCTCTAGCCGCCGCTTCCGGCAACAAGCATGTGGAGATGGTCCACCTCAAGGAAGTCTTTCCCCTTACCGGCTATATCCGCGGCGGCTGCTCACCTCTGGCCGCCAAAAAGGAATACCCCGTCTTTGTGGACGACAGCGCCGCGCACCATGCCTGCATCCATGTGAGCGCCGGGCAGCGGGGCGTCCAGCTCCGCCTCGCCCCGGCCGTCCTGCAACAGGCGGCCCATGCGGTCATGGCCCCTCTTTGCCGCGCACCGCACTGAACACAACATCTTCTGCCGCAAGACACGAAACGGCGATGCGAGATCCCCCGCATCGCCGTCGTTTTTTTGCTGACGGGCGCTGAGCGCGCCCTATCCTAGAGCGGATTCGCATTGAAATCGTGTCCAATCTCAATGCTGACGCTGCCCTCACACTACGGAAAAAACGTGGTTTTTCCGCTCACATCGGGCCGGACGGCGCGATACCGCCGCCTCGCGTTTTGCCGTTCGCAACGGCAAAAGGCTCTAGGCTTCGTCGCTCAGGCGACGAAAGTTCTTCTTGCTGGCGCCGCACACCGGACAGCACCAGTCATCAGGCAGATCCTCGAATTTGGTGCCTGCCGGGATCTTGTGCCGACGGTCGCCGCGGTCCGGGTCATAGACATAGCCGCAATTGGCCACCGGGCACCGCCACATATCCTTGGCATCAGCCATGCTGAACGCTCCTTTATTGTTGTTGCTTACGTTCCGCCATCGCGGCGAAACAGGCATTCAGTCCACCGGGGCGGATATCAGACCGCCGCCCCCTCGCATTTTGTCTTTTTCAAAGGCAAAGTGCTCTAGCCCTGATTGCCGCCATTCTGCACGAATCCCTTGGAGGGACCGGTGCTGGAGGGCGTGCCGGCGATCTTGGCCAGATAGACCGCGCCGAGCGACTTGATGTGTTCAGCGATATTTTCATAGTAGTTCATATGGGCCTGCTCTTCGTCAATGATGCGCTCAAAGAGACGGGCCGTGACGATGTCGCCGTTTTCGTTGCAGACTTTGATGAAGGAATTGTAGGCGTCGATGGTGGCGTCTTCGCGGGCGGCGTCGCCTTCATAGATGGCAAGCACTTCCTCGCCGGTCTTGACCTTGCCGTCCTTCTCGCTGGTGGGCTCGCCGCCAAGCTCCTTGATGCGCTCGGCAAAGGCTTCGGCGTGTTTCATCTCGTCGATGGCGATGAGCTTCATGTTGGCGGCCAGTTCGCCATAGTCCAGACTGTCGAGGCTGTAATGCTGGTTCATGTACTGGTGCACCGCATAAAGCTCCATGCTGCGCGCCTTGTTCAGCACCTCGATCACATTGGCCTTGCGTTCCTTGCGATCCTTGCTCATTCCTCATCCTCCAGATTCGTGGTATTGTGGAATTGCTTTGGGAAGATATCCCGCCCGTGAAGCGCACTGCGCGCTTCTCATGCGATGACGGGCCTCTCTTGGAGAACCCGTCATCCACGATACGGCGCGATACACAGGGACAGGAGTCAGGCTACACCGTCCCCCCCGCAAAAGCAAAGCCTATTGTCTACCCGCGGCAGCCAGCGCCGCGCATTCTTCACACAGGCCGTCAAACTCCACCCGCGCGGCATGGAGACTATGGAAACCGGGGACTTCTATCCCTTCCACAGAAGGTTCCGGCACAGGCGGCATGACGTCACCGATGCGGCCGCAGGATACGCAACGCACATGTTGATGCGCGGAGATGTCCCCGTCAAAACGCTTGGTGCTGCCCGACGCTTCCAGACGGCGGATCGTTCCGTTGTCCGCCAGGAAATCCAGGTTGCGGTACACCGTTCCCAAGCTGATGCGCGGCAGGCGCTGACGCACCATTCCGTAGAGCTCATCCGCCGTGGGATGCGTCTTCGTCTTGCGCAGCTCTTCCAGGATGACCGCACGTTGCCGGGTCATCCGTGTTTGTATGTGAGCCATGATTTCCTCCAGTTTCAATAACTATTACTGATAGGGAGAAAATATGTCAAGCCGCATTTCCGCCTGTCTGTGATTCCACGCACAAAATCGCCATATCCATCACATTGGTCAGCGTCGGCCCCGTCCGCAGCAACAAACCTGCCCGCTCCAGCGCCGTGTAGCTGTCGTTCTGCTCCAGCAGCTCCCGGGCTTCCGCCTCACAGCCCGCCAAAGCCTGCCCGTCGGCAAAACCGCCCGCGGCATCCGTGGGGCCGTCCGTGCCGTCCGTGCCCGCAAAAAGCGCCGTTATCCTGCCGCCATACTCCCGTTCCCGCAGATGCAGGGCCGTTGCCAGCGCCATCTCCTGATTCCGCCCGCCTCTGCCCGTCCCCCGCAAGGTCACCGTGCATTCGCCTCCGGCAAGATAACACAACGTACGGCCATCCTCCCCGTGCCGCCGTGCCGCCTCAAGGGCCTCTTTCACCAGATGAGCGGCGCAGTCCCGTGCTTCGCCGGTATACGGCTGTTCGCGTACACATACGGTCATCCCCAGAGCCCGCGCCGCCTGAGCGGCTTCCGCAAGCGCCTGCCCGTTACCGGCCACGATGCGCGTGCAGACCTGCCGGAAGAGAGGGTCATCCGCCTTGGGCGTCTCCGGTCGCCGCCCGGCCGCGCCGTCGCGCAGGCTTTGCACCAACACGGTCGGCAACTTTTCTTCCAGTCCGTACCGTGCCATCAGTCGCAGGCACTCCGCAAAGGTCGAAGCATCCGGCGAGGTTGGTCCGGAGGCTATGACTCCCATATCGTCCCCGATAACGTCCGAGACAAGAAAACTCAGCACCCGTGCCGGAGCCGCCGCCCGCGCCAGCTGTCCACCTCCGAAGACCGACAGATGCTTGCGGAAAGCGTTCATCTCCTGGATGGTCGCCCCGCAGGCCAGCAGGCATTCCGTCAGGCGGCGCATATCCTCCAGCGTCACCCCCGGCACAGGCGCGGGCGTCAGGGCGCTTGCCCCGCCGGTAAACAGACAGATGAGCAGATCATCCTCTCCCGCCCCTTCCGCCAGCCGTAAGATATGCCGCGTCGCCGCCTGCCCGGCCGCGTCCGGTACCGGATGCGCCGCCTCGTACAGCTGTATCCGCTCAAGCGGCATACCATGCCCATACTTGACGATGATGGCCCCCTCGTCGATGCGCTCCCCCAGCAGTTCCTCCGTCGCCTTCGCCAGCGGTGCGGCCCCCTTGCCCGCGCCGACGACCACCACCCGCCCCCGCTCCGGCAGCGGCCATACCTCACCGTCCACACAAAGCGCGTTTCCCTCGCGCCGCACATGTCGCCGCAAGGCCGCGTCCGGCGCAACAGCCGCCAGCCCCGCCCGAAAGATCCGCTCCAGATGCTGCCGCATGGCGTATCCTTTTTTTGAAATGGATGTGTTGTTGTCGTGCGGGGGGAAAGGAGGGGGCTTTTTGCAAAAAGCCCCCTCCTTTCCCCCCGCGCCCCCCTTTCCTCCCGCAAAAAATCTTACTTGGGAGGATGAAAGGGATATGTACCGCCTCAGCCGCCCCACGGACGCCAGTCCCCCGGCGGCATGAAAAAAAGACCTCCGACGTACTGGCATGTTTTCAGGAAAAAGAAAGAAGCGCAAGTTCCCCAAACCGTTTTCCCGCATATCAGGCTCGTGTTTCGGGTCATGAGGGGATAGTTCTCTGATAGCGCAATGCTCTATAGAGTATTTCCGTTTGAAACGCTTCGCGCTTCAAACCATACGGCCTTGCTTTTCGCGGAAAAAACGCGGTTTTCCGCCCTCCTTTGGCCGGACGGCGCTGTGCTGCCGCCTCGCGTTTCATCTTTTTCAAAGATAAAACGCGCCAGCTTATCACGCAAACGTGGGGAGTCCTGTACAGGGTTGGGCTGGGCGAGGGCGAGGCGTCGTCCTGAGTGGTGCGGCGGTTTGTGTCTGGGCAAACAAAGTTTTTGGGGGGATGGGGGTGTGGGGGGAAGGGCCCCTTTGTTCACAAAGGGGCCCTTCCCCCCACAAAAAACAACCTACCTCACGCCATGCAGCCCGGCCCAGTCTTCGTAGGGGCCGGCGCCCTGGCAGGGGCGGCAGGTGGGGCCGAGTTCGGCGGGATACCATTCGCCGCAGCGGGGGCAGCGGACGACTTGCCCCTTGCCCTTGTGGCGCAAGGAATCGGCGTGGATGCGCACGGGGGCGGCCTGCAGAAGATCGAAACCGGCTTCGCGGATCTCGCGGTGCAGGGCGTCGGAATCCTGCTCGCGCTTGGGTTTTTCCTTGAAGAACCAGCTGCGTACGTTGGGCCAGCGGTCGAGGCCGTCGGCATCGAGACGCACGCGGATGCCTTCGCCGGTATGCTTGTCGTAGAGGGTCAAGGCATAGATGCCGAAATGGTAGACACGCAGCCAGCCGTTGCCCACGGTACAGGGCGTGAGCAGCTGCACGGCATCAGGCAGACATTGCACAGTCTCGGCCACCGCGTCAAAAAGGATGCCCTGCGGCAGCGCCCGACGAGCCTTTTCCACCATATAGCCGCCGATGATGACGCCGGGAGCCACATGGCAGTGAAATTTCCTGACTTCTTCCACGAATTCGTCATGCGTCCATGAACCGATCATACTGATCCCTGTTTTTTCTTCATGCTGCCGGGGGACGTGAAGCCGTGCGACGGCTTGCGCGGTACGACGGACGGCACGAACCCTGCCGGACTTTTTGGGGGATGGGGGTACGGGGGCAGGGGAACTTTTTGCAAAAAGTCCCCCTGCCCCCGTAAAAATCCTGCCTAATGCACAGTTTCTTCGGGGGCGCTCACGGCGCGTGCGGCGGCCGGACGGGCGAGGCTGAGAGGCGTCGCGCCCTCTTCCTGAGCCAGGGCGTCGAGGTGCCCCATGACGAGGGAGAGGACATGACCGATCTCCAGCGGCATGTCGCGGGGGCGCAGGTCGGCCTCCAGGATGTAATGACGGCAGGTCTCGCAGATGACGGCGCGCAGATCGGGCTGTCCATCCACGAAAATATGACGCAATATGCCGTTGCCTTCCGCGCCGCAATGAGGACAGAGCGTGCGCTTGAAGCGCCAGAGGCGGGAACAATGGCCGCATTGCAGATAACGACGGCCCTCTGTGCCGTGGATGAGGCTGATCTCGGCCCGGCCGCCGCAGTAGGGACAGGTGGCGTCTCCACTTTCCCGTTCGGGCAGACCGTGCTGGGCAGCGGCTCCGGCCAGCCGGGCAAGCTGCTCGGCAAAGAGGTTCACGGCATCGGCGGGCAGATGCTGCTCCTTGCTCCAGGTGGACAGGGCGGGCCGCTTGCGCCCCCGCCGGGCAAGACAGAGATAGGCGGGCAGCCCGGCGTCGGCGCGAATGGCCTCGCGCAGCTGCTCCCAGGCGGGGACCACGGCGGGAAAGCCCTGCTTGAGCGCATCCAGCAGAGGCTCGGCCCAGCGGGCGGCGCATCCCGCATCCAAGCCGCCCTTCCCGGCGGACGGGGCGGCCGACGTTTCCGTTTCCGGCGTTTCGGCAGCGGGAACGGCGGCACGGCGGGCGGCTTCCTGCGCAAGCGCGGTCTCGCGCAGGCAAAGGACTGGGGCAAAGGCATCCAGCAGGGCCCGCTGTTCCGGGCAGGCTTCACGCAAAATGTCGATCAGGCGGGCGGTCTTGCCCGTTCCTTCAGATGCGGCGGCGGGTGCTGCCGTTTCGGGAGTTGCCGTAGGGCGGGAAGTCATCGTGTATCCTTGTGGCAGGGCCGCCCTCCGCCGCCGGAGGGGAAGAGACGGCGGAGGACGGCCGGTGGTCAGGCAGGATCAGGCCTTGAGATGGCTGTGGTAGCGGGCGGGATCATCGGTCACGATGAAGATGACCCGTACGCTGTCCGCATCCACGGCCTGAGCCTTGGGATGGGTCTTTTTCAGTTCGGTCACGCGGCGCTGCACTTCGGCCAGGATCTCGTCCCGGTCACCGAAGACCATAGCCCCGGTGGGACAGGCCTGCACGCAGGCCGGCACCATGCCGTTGCTGATGCGGTCGATGCACATGGTGCACTTGACCATGGCGCCGGTCTCCTCGTTCTTGCGCGGCACGTTGTAGGGACAGACGCTCTGCGCGGTCTCGAAGTCGTCGTCCTTGCTCTTGGCGGTATAGACCACGGCTCCGGTGGCTTCATCATGGATCATGCCGCCTTCCACGCTGGAACCGGCCAGACAGGGCGGTTCCATGCAGTGACGACACATGTCGCTGGTGAAGTACCAGTAGGGCTTGCCGTCCGCGCCGCGGCCATCGGCAAAGCGCACCACCTTGTAGGTGCAGCCGTTGAAGTCCGGCGGGTTCTGGTAGGTCCCGGTCTGGGTGGTGGGGCTGGCGGGCAGCCCGTTCCACTGCTTGCAGGCCACCTGACAGCCCCGGCAGCCCGTGCAGCGAGACGTATCAACAATGATGGACTTTCCGTTGCTCATCGTCATCGCTCCTTAGGCTATCTTTTCGATGTTGACCATGAAGGCCTTGTACTCGGGCGTCATGCTGTTGGAGTCGCCGCAGGTGGGCGTCAGCAGGTTGGCCGAGTCGCCGCCCGGGGTCATCCAGCCGTAGTTGAAGGTCATGCCCACAAGGTGGACTTTCTTGTCGCCGCACTGGAAGGGCGTGATGCGCGGGGTGACCATGGCCACCGCTTCCACGGAGCCACGGGCGGAGACCACGCGGATCTTGTCGCCGTTCTTGAGGCCGCGTTCCTTGGCGAGCTCCTCGCTCAGCTCCACATACGCGCCTGGCTGGGCTTCCACCAGCCAGGACTGCCAGCGGGTGAGCGCCCCGGTACACCAGTGTTCGGTACAGGAGTAGGTGGTCATCACCAGCGGGAACTTGGCCGAGGCCGAGGCATACACGTCCTTGTCGCTCTCGTAGAGGCGCAGGAGCGGCGTATTGCGCTGCTTGGAGAAGGGATGCTTCTCGAAGGGGCTTTCCACGGGTTCATAGTGTTCCGGGAAGGGCCCGTCGGCCAGTCCCGGCCCGAAGAGGCAGCCCACGCCTTCCGGCCGCATGATGAAGGGCAGCTTGCCGCCCTTCTCGGCCAGCGGCGGCGGCGCACCGTCCACCACGTCGCCTACCCACTTGCCGTCCTTCCATTCCACAAGGGCGCGCTTGGGGTTCCAGGGCTTGCCGTGGGGGTCCACCGAGGCGCGGTTGTAGATGACGCGGCGGTTGGCGGGCCAGGAGTACGACCATTCGGGGTAGAGCCCGAGGCCGGTGGGGTCCTTCTTGCCGCGGCGCTTCATGAGGTTCTGGCCGTCGCGGGAGAAGCTGCCGGAGCAGATCCAGTTGCCGCAGGCGGTGGAGCCGTCGGCCTGGAGCAGCGCGAAGCCGGGCACGCATTCGCCCTTCTTGTAGGCCACGTTATTGATGGTGACGTCGCGGGTGAACACGCCGTTGATGAGGCGCGCCACCTTTTCGGCGTCATAGCGGCCCTTGCCGTCCACCATATCGGTGAAGACGCCGAGCACCGGCTCGGGGAAGACGCCGCCTTCCTTCTTGTAGAGCTCCTTGAGCTTCATCTGGATGCGGTAGATGACGTCACCGGCGGACAGGCAGTCGCCCGGGGCCTTGGCGGCGGCATACTTCCACTGCATCCAGCGGCCGGAGTTGGCCTGGCTGCCTTCCTTCTCCACCGAGGCGGACGCCGGCAGGAGGAAGACCTCGGTGCCGACCTTCCTGGGGTCCACGCCGGGCTGCTTCCAGAAGGAGGCCGTCTCGTTGTCGAAGATGTTGAAGTGCACCATCCATTCCAGCTTCTGGAGCGCGGCGCGCACCTTGTTGGAATTGGGGATGCTGCAGGCCGGGTTCTGGCCGAAGCAGGAGAAGCCCTTGATGGTGCCCTTGTACATCGCGTCGAAGAGGGGCAGCACCGAGGCGTCCTGACCGTCGTCCAGCTTGGGCAGCCAGTCGAAGCCGTAGCCGGTCTCCTTGGGCGCATCGGGGAAGAAGGCCCGCATGAGACTCACGGCATACTTGTTGTAGTTGCTCTGCCAGTTGAGCGAATCCGGCTCGCCGGTGGTGCGGGCCACGGTCTTGAGATAGTTCTCGAAGGAGCCGTGCCCCACGCGCGGGGCGGGCAGATAGCCCGGCAGGTTGTAGGACAGCAGGGCATGGTCCGTGGAGCCCTGCACATTGGGTTCGCCGCGCAGGGCGTTGATGCCGCCGCCGCACACGCCGATGTTGCCCAGCAAAAGCTGGATGATGCCGAAGCAGCGGATGTTCTGCACGGCCACGGTGTGGTGGGTCTGCCCCAGGGCGTACATGATGGTGCCCGCCTTGTCCGGGCGGCCCGTGGCGGAGAAGGCTTCATAGACCTTCTTCAGGTCTTCCACGGGGGTGCCCGTCACGGCGGAGACGGTCTTCATGTCGTAGCGGCTGTAGTGCTTCTTCAGCAGCTGGAAGACGCAATGCTCGTCCTTCAGGCTCTTGTCGCGCTTGAAGGTGCCGTCCGCGTTCTTCTGATAGGCCCATGTCTTCTTGTCATACTTGCGCTTCTTGGGATCGAATCCGGAGAACAGACCGTCCTTGAAGCCGAAGCCCTCGTCCACGAGGAGCGGGGCATTGGTGTAGTTGACCACATAGTCCTTGAAGAACTTGTCGTTTTCAATGATGTAGTTGATCATCCCGCCCAGGAACGCGATGTCCGTGCCCGAACGCAGGGGCGCGTACAGCGAGCAGCGGGCCGACGTGCGGGTGAAGCGCGGGTCCACATGGATGACCGTCGCGCCCTTGTCCTTGGCACGCATGACCCACTTGAAGGAGATGGGATGGTTTTCGGCAGCGTTGCTGCCCTGGATAAGAATACAATCACTGTGCTGGATATCGATCCAGTGATTCGTCATCGCGCCGCGTCCGAACGACTCTGCCAGAGCCGGTACCGTGGGGCCGTGTCAGACCCGGGCCTGGTGCTCAAGATAGACCAGGCCGAGCGAACGGGCGAAGGCGGCGATGTTCCAGCACTCCTCGCTGTCGATGTTGGAGCTGCCCATATGGGCGACGGTTTCCAGACGGTTGACCACCGCGCCGTCCTTGTTCTTCACCATGAAGGAGGCGTCGCGCTCCTTCTTGATGTGGGCGGCGATGCGGTCGATGGCGAAATCCCAGTCCTTTTCTTCCCACTTGTCGGCGTGGGGGGCGCGGTACAGTACCTTGGTCAGACGGTGGGGGTTGGCCTCCGTGGTCTGATAGATGCCCGCGCCCTTGGCGCAGAGGGAACCTTCATTGACCGGATGTTCCGGGTCGCCTTCGATATTGATGATCTTGCCGGTGCTCTTGTCCGTGCTGCAGATAAGGCCGCAGCCCACGGCGCAGTAGCAGCAGATGCTGGTGGTCTGCGCGGCGCTCTTCACCTTGTCGATCTTCTTCAGTTCCTGCGCCATGCCTTCCACGGGCATGAGGCTCAGACCCAGCCCGGAAAGCATGATCCCGGCGCCGAGCCCGCAGGAAAGTTTGAGAAACGATCTTCTCTTCATGATGACTCCTCGTAGGCGCATGGCGACCGCCCCGGCAGATCCGGGGCTGGGAATTCGCCATACTGCGAATCAATCCTAGCACCCTGCCACCGCTGGCGCAAGACGACGGCCGCACAATGTGCGTCCCCCTCATGTGCACCAAGCCTGCCGTTTTGACCTTCGCCGCCGCCTTTTTGCGCTCATGACAGGAGATAACGTCCCCATTTCGCGCGATCGGCACATTTGTATCCGCCTGAAAGGCCGTTTTTCCCCTGCCGGGAAGCTGTCACATTTTTTTCAAAAAGCGTGCGCCCCGCACATACGCTCCGTAGAACTTTTCCCGTTTGAAACACGTTGCATTTCAAACCATACGGCCTGGCGTTTCGCGAAAAAAGCGCGTTTTTTCCGCTTGGCTTCGGGCGGGCGTCGCTGTCCCGCCGCCTCGCGTTCAATGATAAAACGATCCAAGCGTACCGTCCGCCGCGAAGCACAAAAAAGGGACGCCGACTCGTGCCCGCGTCCCTCGAACTTTTTTCTTCCGCCGCAACGTGCTGTGCGGCCCGCGCATCAGGCCTGCGTCTTTTCCGACCCGCCCATGCGCCGCACGAGACCGGAGGTGCTGCATCCGTCCACGAGGCTGGCCAGATGCACCGTGCCGCCGTAGGCCAGCACCTCGTCCGCGCCCACCACGGTCTGCAGATTGTAGTCGCTGCCCTTGACGAGCACATCGGGACGCAGTGCCCGAATGAGTTCCAGCGGCGTGTCCTCATCAAAGAGGATGACCGCGTCCACCCCCTTGAGCTGGGCCATGACCAGCGCCCGGCTCTGCTCATCCTGCACGGGTCGCGACGGCCCCTTGAGCCGCCGTACCGAGGCATCGCTGTTGAGGGCCACCACCAGTCGGTTGCCCAGATCGGCACACTGCTGGATGAGCGAGATATGCCCGGGATGGATGAGGTCGAAACAGCCGTTGGTAAAGACGATGCGCTCGCCCTTGCGCCGCCAGTCCTCCACCTTCTCCCGGAGGGTCGGCAGACTGAACAGACGCGGGTTGGCATCGTACTGGCGCTGGGCCATGCGCAGCTCTTCCAGACTGATGGGAGCCGTCCCCAGCTTGCCCACGGCCACACCGGCGGCGGTATTGGCCAGTCGCGCGGCCTCCTCCCAGCCCATGCCCGACGCCACACCGGCAGCCAGCACGGCCAGCGCCGTATCCCCCGCGCCGGAGACATCGGCCACCTCGCGCGTATGCGCCCGGATGAAACAGGGCTCCGCATCTCCCCCGAACAGGGCCATACCCTTGGCCCCGCGCGTCAACAACAGACGCTCCAGTCCCCAGCGGCGACACTGGGCAAGCGCCGTCTCGGCAAGCTCCTCGCGTCCGGCGGGCAACGGTCCGGCCACGTCCGCCAGCTCGACCGCATTGGGCGTCAGACAATGCGCGCCCTCGTAGCGGCTCCAGTCCCGTCCCTTGGGATCCACCAGCACCCGTATGCCCCGTTCCCGCGCCGCCCGGACGAGACGGCGGCACAAACCATCCATGCCTCGATGCCCCGCGCCATCCAGCAACGCGCCCTTGCCGTAATCCGAGAGCACCAGCACCGCGCACCCTTCCATCAACGGCTCGATGAGCTGCCGGAAGCCCTCCACAGCGACGGCGTCCGGCGCTTCGCGCACCTCTTCATCCAGCCGCAGGAGCTGTTGGCCCTGCGCCATGACGCGCGTCTTGCAGGTAGTGGCCCGCTGCGGCAGCGCGTAAAGCGCATGTTCGATGCCTTCCGCATCCAGCAAATGCCGCAGGGACGCCGCGGCCTCGTCCGTCCCGCACAGCCCGGCCAGCCGCGTCCGCACGCCCAGCCGGGCCAGATTGCGGGCCACGTTGGCCGCGCCGCCGGGGACCTCCCAACGGCTGTTGACGCAGGCCACGGGAATGGGCGCTTCCGGTGAGATGCGCTCCACCGTGGCGCTGATGTAACGGTCCAGCATCACGTCGCCAACAACCAGAATCTGTACAGCACTGAAATCCATCTTGCCTGCCTTTTTTACGGGGATCATGCGGCTCGACGCTATCCGTTTCCCGTCTGCGAGGCAAGCGACGGGGGCGGACGGCGGCTGTCCGAGGGGACGCGCGGGGGCATCCGGCTTTTGCTCGATTTTTTCCCGCATATCCGGCATAGTCACGCCGTATTCGCGTTTTTTTTCGGCAGTTCGGCCCAGCCGACATCTCAGGAGGACAGACGTGACGACGGTACGCCCGCTTTCCTGCCCGCATTGCGGCGGCAAGGAATTCTCCTTCCCGGACAAGAGGCGCTGCCGCTGCCTGTCCTGCAATTCGGAATTTTTGCTGGACGAGACGCCCCGCCCGTCTCCGGCCCGATCGCCCAACGGCACGAGGCCGCGCCGCCTGACCGCCCTCTGTTTCCTGCTCCTGCTCCTTGCCGGAGTATTCTACCTGCTGGCTCCCGCGCGGGCCCCGCAGCCGACGCCCCAACCAGCCCGGCAGAGGGCGGTGACGCCCGCCGCGGTCACCTATGAGCTCCAGCAGTTCGCGCTGGCGGCCGATCCGGCCCATGCTGGCGCGCCCCTTGTGCTGCGCGTGCGGGGCAGCCTCGGCAAAAAAGGCCCGGGGGGCTATGTGGCCGATAGTTACGATCCCCGTACCCAAACCTGGTCGAAAGAGCCGCAACGCCTTCAAGACTCCGTGGGGAAAGGCACACGAGAGATCCGCTTTCAGACCATGTCCGACGGCAGCCTTTTTCTGATCCTGGATAAAAGCCGCCTCTTTTTCTTTGATTTTGCCGCAAGGGAATGGGTGGACGCCCGCCCTCTGCTGGAACGTCAGCCCCAGCTGGCGGGAGCCGTCGTCCAGATCGAAGCCGGATACGCCAATGAGGGCGACGCCCTGCGCGTCATGACCGCCGACGGCACGCGGCGCTACTTTTATCCCGGCGTCGATCTGGCCCCAACCTACGACGAACTGACGCGGATGGTGGCCGACTACCGCCACCCCCAGGCCGAGCGGCGGTACGGCTTCACCTTTGCCCGCAAGGGAGCCGGGACTTCCGGCCCGCAACAACTCATCCGCTATGCCTTTCTGGACAACAAGACCGGTCCCCGGCTCTTCGGCGGCTACCTGGAGTGGGACGGCGAGGGACAGACACGACACGTCAAGCGCCATGCCCACATCTTTCGGCAAGCCCATCTGGAAGCGACGGAATTCTTCACGCCGGACCGCGTGTACTATCGGGCTTCCGTGGCCTGGGCGGACAAGGAGGACCTCATCATCCGCTTTCGTCCCACGCCCCACCCCGACGCGCCCTCCCTGCTCCAGTGCCTTGACCCGGAAAGCGCCGCCGTGCGCTGGACCCTGCAGGGAGCGTATGACGGCGTCCTCGTCAAGACGGCGGACGGGCTCTATCTTCTGCGGGGCGCGAAGCTCTACCGGATAAGCGAGGGGCAACAGCCCCTTGCCGAACCGCAACGTCTTTTCTGATCCGCTCACGGTGGATGCGGACAGCGACACATGCGCCCGCCGCCGCACGGCATTACCGGCGCAACATACACCAACCACCACAGCAGAGACGTCTATGGGACTCAGGGACATGCTCAGACGGCAGATGCGTTCCGTCCTCCAGTGGCAGGAGGACGACCGGGACACCATCTTTCAGCTCCTGCCCACGCCGGGCGATGAAATAAAAAACGCCTCACGGCTGATCGTCGGTCCGGCGCAGGGCTGCCTGCTCGTTTATGAGGGGAGGATCGTGGATGAGATCACCGAGCAGACCGCCCTTTCCCTCAAAACGGACAACCACCCCTTTCTGACCACCCTCGCCAGTCTGCCGACCCTTTTTGAAAGTCCGCACAAGGTGCAGCTCTATTTTTACCGCACCACGCTTTTTCCCGGCCTGCGCTGGGGCACGGCCCAGCCTGTCCGCTATCTTGACCCTGTCTACCGGCTGCCACTGGCGGTAGGCATGAACGGAACCTACAGCCTGCGGCTTGCCGATGCCCGAACGGCCTTCCTCCGTCTCTGCGCCGGGGAGCGCCGTGTCGATATCGCCCGCATCAAGGCCGTGCTCGACGCGCAGCTCCCCCAGTCCATCGCCGCGACGCTGGCGGGGGCGGCATACTCCTGCACCGATATCGACAGCCACCTTGACGACATCAGCGCGCGCATCCACGAACGCCTTGCCCGGCTCGCCGGAGAATACGGTCTGGCCGTACCGGAATTCTCGGTCAACGGCAGCATCCTTGACCGGGAAAGCCGGGAACGGCTGGAGACGGTCTTTGCCATGCGTGCCCGGCAGCAGGCCGCCGAGGAAGTCCATCTGAGTTATGAGCGTCTGGAGCAGATCCAGGCCATGCGGGACGCCGCCCGGTCGGAAAACGGTCTGGCGGGCGCGGGCCTGCAGCTCGGGACCGGCCTCGAGCTGGCCGCGCAGCTCCTCACGCCTTCCGCACGTTCCAGCGCGACGGACGAACTGGCTGGACGCCTGCGCCTGCTCCAGCAGCTTTTGCAGCAGGGCCTCATCAGTCAGGATGACTTCGAGGAACGCAAGCGCGCCCTGCTCGACCGCATTTAGAATATTTTCTCTTGGAAAAAGGGAAGACGCCGGGCGGCGACACAGTGCCGCCCGGCCAAATGTGAACGGAAAAACCGCGTTCTTTCCGCGAAACGACAGACAGTACGGTTTGAAGCGCAAAGCGTTTCAAACGGAAAATGATCTCAAGGGAACAGCCTGTCAGTGGAGGGAGTGTGCCGCTTGCCGCTCCAGATCTCAGGCCTTGCCGCCGCCGGCCGCCTTGTGTCTGTGCACGGCCGCCAGCACCAGTTCCTTGAGACGCGCCTCCGTCCCTGCCGCGTCCAGCAGCACGGGGATACGACGGGAAGCCCCTCCGCCAAGGCGTTTGCGCTCTTCCGGCCGGGCCGCCAGCGCCAGCAGGGCCTTGCCCAGCGCCTCCGCATCCTCGGAGGGCACCAGCACCCCGCTCTCCCCGTCCCGCACAGCCTCCCGGATGCCCGGCAGATCGGCGGCCACCACGGCGCAGCCGAAGGCCATGGCCTCGGTCAGGGCGGACGGCAGACCGTCCTGATCCCCCGTGCGCGTCACCCGGGCGGGCGCTACGAAAATGTCGGCCCGCCGGTAAAGGTCAGGCATGTTCTCGTGCGGCACCTGGCCGGAGAAAAACACGTTTTTGCGCAGGCCCAGACGTCTGGCCTGCCACTTGAGCCGACGGGCGAGCGGCCCCGTCCCCACGACGCGCAGTTCAAAGTCGATGGACTGCCGCCGGAGCTGCACGCAGGCCCGCAACAGCACGTCAAAGCCTTTGCGGGCGCAGAGCGTCCCCACGGCCAGCAGGCGCAGCGGCTCCTTGCCTTCTGTGGGCGGCATGGAGATGTCCTCGTCCGGCGGCGTCAAGGTCAGCTGATCGCGCAGGAGCACCAGCCGCTCCGGCGGTATCTCCGGCAGGAGTTCGCGCAGACGCCGCCGCGTCTCTTCGGTATCGCAAGCTACAAAAGCCGCATCACGGAACTTGACCGCCCAGTCCCTGCCGGGCTGGACCATGTCCGCCGTGCGCACGGCGAAGGCAAAGGGCAGATCCAGCAGACGTGAGGCGATCCAGGCCGCCGTAGCCGGTCCGTGCGCCCCGAACGCACAGAGGAAATCAAGTCCGTCCTCTTCGCCCCAGCGGGCCATCATGGCGCCGCAGTCCATGGCCCAGAGATGGGCGCAACGACGCCCCGGCGTCACGGGCAGGGATCTGCGCAGAGGCTCCCACGGCGGCGAATTGCGCCGCCGGAAATGCTGTACCGCACGCACCACGGCAGGCAGACGCCACCAGCCCACCCGCCGCACGGGAAGCGGCAGCGTATACCCCTGCGCATCCCCCAGCAGGCTGCCCCCGCGAATGCCGTAGATACGCGACAGGAGCCCCGCGGCGTGCATACGGTTCGCCTCTTCCATGAGGCAGCGCCCGGACGGTTCGGGGAAGGCCTCCGCCAGCAGCGCGCCGCGCACCACGGGCTTGACGCCTTCCAGCAGGTTGACCCCCAACGTCACGGATTCGGGGGAAAAGTCCCGACGGCGGCAATTGAGGATGCCTTCATCCAGCGTATACACGCTGTCGCAGAACTCCGCCATCTTGGGGTCATGGGTCACCATGATCATGGCCACGCCGCCGGAATGGCAGAGCGTGCGGAAATTGTCCATCACCACGCGGCTGGTCTTGGCGTCCAGAGCGCCGGTGGGCTCGTCGGCCAGCAGGATCTTGGGATTGTTGACCATGGCGCGGGCGATGGCCACACGCTGCTGCTCGCCGCCGGAAAGACGATTGCTGCGATAATGGACCCGCGCCGAGAGCCGCACGAGATCCAGCGCCCGGATGACGCGCCCCCAGCGTTCCGACGGCGGGACGTTTTCATAGATCAGGGGGAACTCGACGTTCTCAAACACGGTGGAGTGCTCGAAAAGGTTGCTGGCCTGCATGACGAAGCCCATGTTGCCCCGCCGGAAAGCCGCCGTCTGTTCGCGATCGAACTCCAGCACGTTCTGCCCGAGGATCTCCAGCGTCCCCGCATCGGGCGCGTGCAACATACCGAGCACATGCAGCATGGTGGACTTGCCGCAGCCGGAAGGCCCCATGATGGCCACCAGTTCCCCGGCTTCCACCTCGATGTTGACGCCGCGCAGCACGGGCGCGAAGCCCGCATAGCACTTGTACAGGTCCTTGGCGATAATGACAGGAGGCATACGCACCTACTCGAAACGCAACGCCGAGACCACATCCATGCGGCTGGCCTGAATGGCGGGATACAAACCACCCGCCACACCGATGATGGCGGAAAAGATGATGCTGCCGAGACTGCTGGCCAGCAGCAGCGTATAGGAAATGCTGGTCTGCAGCGCCAGCGCGCCGATCTCCACGGCCAGCGTCCCCACGCAGATCCCCAGGAAGCCGCCCGCCACGGATTTGACCAGCGCCTCGGCAAGGAACTGGGCCAGGATGTCCGCGTCCGAACCGCCCATGGCCTTCTTCAGGCCCACTTCGCGCGTGCGGGCGCGCACGGCGGCAAAGGTGCCGTACCAGATGCCGAACCCGCCCAGCATGAGCGAGGCCACGATGCCCAGCCAGAGCAGCGCTTCCACCCACATGAAGGTCACCTGGATGCGTTCCAGCTGATCGTCCTGCGTGGAACAGACAAGGTACGGCGCATCCTGATGCTCGCGCACCACCTTGGGCAGCTGACGCACCACGGGGGCCACGTCCTCCCAGCCGATGGCGCGCACGAAGAGACGCCCCACATTGCCGTGGCCCCATCCGCGATCGCTCATGGTGGTATAGGGCATGAAGCCCCCTTCGCCCCAGGACCCCAGCATGACCCCCGTCACCACGCCGATGACTTCGAACACATCCTGCCCCAGCACGAGCAGCTTGCCTACGGCCTGCCGGGGATCGCCGTACAGATCCTGCGCCCCTTCGCGGCCCAGCATACAGACGCGCTTACGCTGCCGGACATCCTCCTCGGTAAGGAGACGCCCGGCCACGAGATCCAGAGAATAGGTCGGCGCAAAGAACTCATCCACGCCGATGAAGGAAAAACGGAGATTGCGCTCATCCTTGCCGCGCAGCGGAAAGACCACGTTCATCCGCAGGTTCTGACTGACCATGCCCACGCCGGGGATCTCCCGGATGGCCTGGACGGTATCGGGATAAAACTCGCGCCTCGGCTGGCCGGGGTATTGTTCATCGTCCATGTATACGCGGATGATGTTCACCCCGCCCATGAGCACCATATCCTGCCCGACCTTGTACCGGATTTCCTGCCCCAGCACCGAAAGGGCGATAAAGGCCGTGATGCCCAGCGCGATGGACAGGATGACGCCGAAACCACGCTGGCGCACCACCTGCCGAACGCTGACGCGGCAAAGATCGGACATGGTGATCATGGATTTGTCTGGACCTCCCGGGATAACGTCCCAGTATGTATATTAGCTTGCGAGAAAAAAACTGTCAAAGGGCGAAACGCGGGCCCCGGAGAGGAGGGATGCGCCATCCTTCCTCCTCATCCTGCCGTCCGGCGCGACAGCCACCAGGACATTATCAGCCCCAGCGCGATCCAGACGAGGGTCTCCGGCAAAAGAAAGAGAAGAAAAGCATCGTGCACGCCTGACGGATACTCGCTCCATACGCTCAAGATGAGCAGGTAAAGGCCCGTCCCCCTGAGCAGGCCCGTCAGGATGATCACGCCCGCCAGCGGCAAGAAACCGCCCCGCACCCAGCGCAGCAAGGGGAGCAGACATGCCCCGTCGGCCGCGTACAGACCAAGGAGGATAAGCAGCAGGCTGAGCCCCTGCCCCAGGCCCAGCCGACTGTAAAAAATGGCTATGCCCAACGGGATGATCAGAAGGCGGGAGAGCGTGCTCTCCGCCAGCAGGGCCAGCAGGCAGACGGCCGCCCGCGCAAGGGGACGCGGCAGGTCAGCTTCGGCGGAGGGACGTTCCTTCGTCCGTGTCATCGGGATGCCTCCAGAGTTTCCGCGCTGCCGGGCGACGACCGCCAGAGGACGCCGCATAAGCCCGACCAGCGGGAGGAGACCGCGGCACCACGGTCAGCGGGCCGGGGACAGCACACCGCTGGGAGCGCCGATGATGCGAGCCACAAGGCGGTCCTCCATCCCCCGGCCGCTTCCTTCGCCGTACGTGCTCAGCGCCGCATGGCGCGCACGCGACCGCCCTCCCCGACTTCATACCAGATGCCGTGCCAGAGGATGCCTTGCGCCCGGAGCGTGCGTATGTAGACCCAGGCGAACATGCCCGCGCTCAGCGCGAAGGACAGCATCCAGCGCCAAAGGGGCTGCGCGCTTTCGGCAAGACCGCGCCAGTGGCCCATGGCCGCCGCCAGACCTATCAGGTAGAGGAAGCCCACGGCCACGCAGCCCGTGGAGGCAAATCCCGTCAGACCGCCCAACAGGGACAGCACGGCCATGAGCGGCGGCAGGGCCATGACCGCGCACAGCACGCCCAGCAGCCGCCACTGCGACGGCACGCAAAACTTGAGGAAGAGCACCTGCCGGTCCATCCAGGCCCGCCAGACATCCAGTCGATGCGCGGCGGCATCCGTGCGCAGGAGCGCGCCGGGACAGAGCTTCACCGTCACGCCGCGCGCGGGCAACACGCCGGCCAGCGAACAATCGTCCACCACATTGCCGGACCAGAGCTCGCGGACCTGATGCCGCTCGAAAGCCTGACGGCTGATGCACATGGCGCCGCCCCAGGGCTGGGTGAACTGCCGCGCCAGCCCCTGCAGGTAGCGCATGAGCTGCACGCAGAGCGCATAGGCCAACGTGACGGGCCGATCATCGCGGGGGCGTACCTGATGGTAGCCGGTGCTGAACTCCGCCTCGCCGCGCGCCACCGGTGCCACCAGCCGCCGGACGAAATCCGGCCCGGCCACATGGGTGCTGTCGCAGAAGACATAGACCTCCGCCGCCGCCCCCACGGCCGCCACCCCGGCAAGGCTGTTGTGGTTCTTCTGCCCGCAGCCGCGCGCCTCTCCGGCCGTCACATGCCGCAGGGAGGGATAGCGGCTCTGCAGGCTCTTGATCAGCCGCACCGCGGGATCCGCCTCGGACGCGGTCACCACCACGGGCAGCAAACGCGGATAGTCCTGCTCCAGCAGGGTCTCCAGCGCCTCTTCCATGCGGGGATCCTCCCCGGCGACGGGGATGATGAGCGCGGCGGACGGCCAGTCATCCTCATGCGCAAGGCCAAAGATGGCCGCTTTTTCCTCGCGGGCCAGACGTTCGCCAACCTGTCCCAGCAAAATCAGCAGACCGCACTGCACAGCAGCCAGCAGAAAAAAGATCTCCCACATATCTACTCCTTGCGCACACGCCAACCGTCCTCAGGGACAGGGGCGCAGTCTTCCGTCACGGGCACATCCGGGGTGCGCCGTGCTTCTATGGCAAATGATAGGCCGTTCTTCAGCCGCAGGGTACCGTCGGCCTGTCCGTCCCATCTGAGCTCTCCCGAAAAATGGTGTCCGGACGAAGGATGCCTGGCCTCCACATGACCATCCCGGACAGTCCCCGCCAGATGGTACACGTCCACCTGACCGCCGCGCGTCCGCAACAAGGCCGCGCCGCGCAGCTCGCCGCGCGCATTGATGCAGACGGCGGCCCGAAAACGGGAGGACAGCACCGAGCCTTCCCAGAGTTCCGTCACCTCGCCGGGCACGGGAGGCACAGCCTGCTGCCCGGTCACGCCCTGCCCCGCCCGTGCCGCGCACGGCAACCAGAGCACTCCCAGCAGCAGGGCGAGCGACGCCCCTTTCCCCGCCACGGCAAACGATCTCAACATGCCGCCCCCCTCGCCAGGCGCTCGAACAATGCCTCATGCGCGTCCACCATGCGCGCAAAGGAAAAATCACGGACCACGCGCTCCCGTCCGGCGCGCCCCAGCCGATCCCCCAGCGACGGGTCATCCAGCAGGCGGCAGATATGCCCCGCCAGCGCCGCATCATCCCCCGGCTCGCAAAGGAAACCGTTCTCCCCCGCCGAGATCAGCCGGGGGATCCCCCCCACGGCCGTGGCGCAGAGCGGCAGACCGCAGGACATGGCCTCCAGCAGCACATTGGGCTGGCCTTCGCGTACCGACGACAATACGAACAGACGCGCCTGCGCGTACTCCTCCCGCACGTCCGGGCGTCCGGGCACGAATTCCACACGCTTCCCCGCAGGATGCGCGGCGGCCCACTGGCGCAGGCGGCCCCCCTCCGGGCCGTCGCCCACCAACCGCAGCATGGCGTCGGGATGCCGCTCCAGCACACGCGCAAAGGCCCGCAGCAATGTCGGATGGTCCTTGTCCCCGGCCAGACGCGCCACGCAGAGCAGCAGAGGCGGCCGCGCCGACACCGGCGTGACGGGCGCGCGAAACATGTCCGTATCGACCCCGTTGGGCACGTAGCTCAGGCGGTCGGACGGCACGCCAAGCCCGCGCAGGACCTCGCGCAGCGATTCGGAATTGCAGACGATATGTTGCGCAAGCCGCCAGAGGAAGCGTTCATGCTGCCGCCTGGGACCGCCGCCGCCGCGCACCGTCCCCAGTACGGGCAGGCCGAGCGCACGCCCCCAGATGCGCCCCCAGATATTGGGCAGCGCCGTGCAGGGGACCAGCACATCGGGCCGCAGGCGACGCAAGGCGGCCCCGACGCGCGCGAAAAAAAGGGGAGCCAGGCGGCGGTCGTGCCCCAGAGTATGCACCTCGATGCCGGCCTGACGGGCCAGGTCGTCCAGATCGGTGGGGCCGGTGAAGGTCAACATGACGGGCGCGAAACGGCTGCGGTCCAGCCGCCCGGCAAGTTCGAGCATCTGCCGCTGCGTGCCGCCGTAACAGAGATCTTCCATGAGGAAAAGGATTCGCATGACGTGGGCCATGCCGCATATTCCCGTATTCGGCCCGCTTTGGCAAGGGTCGCGGCGGCATTGCCAGTCGCCCGGAAAAGAACTACAAGCAGGACATGATCGAACCATCTCCCGCCGCCCCTTCTTCGCCGCCCGCCGCGCCGGATGTCCGCGCAAAGCCGCCCCTGCGCGTCATCGTCAGTCTTGACGTGGAAGAAGAGGGGCTGTTTTCCGGGCATTACGCCGCCACCAACTGCGGCGTGCGCAATGTGGCGCTGCTGCCGCTGCTTGCGCCCATCTCCGATGAGCTGGGGTTCCCGCTGACGCTTTTCTGCGCGCATACGGTCTTTGCCGATGCCGGATGCCGCCGTGTCCTGGAGATCATGCGCGACCGGCACGGGGCGGAGATAGCCGCTCATCTGCATCACTGGAGCACGCCCCCTCTGGACGACGCTCCGGCCGCCGACGGGCCGCCGCCACGCACGGACACGTTGCCGCAGGACCTGCTGCGCCGCCGCCTGCGGACGCTCCTCGACGAAGGCGCGCGCTTCAACGGCGCGCCGTTGACCAGCTTCCGCATGGGACGCTGGGATCTCAAGAAGAGCGTACGGCCGCTGCTGGCCGAGGCGGGCATCAGGCTGGACAGTTCCGTCTGCCCCTTGCGCAGCTTTGCGGGCGGCGCGGATCATTTCCTTGCCCCGGCGGACCCCTACTGGGTGGAGGGCCACGGCGACACGCGCCTGCTGGAAGCGCCCATCACCCAGATCCCGCTCGTGCGGGCCATGCCCCGTCTCTGGCACGCTCTGTCGCCCCAGCGCCGTCGGGACAGCTTCCATTTCTGGGGGGCGCTCAGCGCCAATCCCTTCTGGCACGGGCCGCGCGTCATGCGCTGGGCCGTCCGCCTGCATCAGGCCCGAGGGGGGCGCGTCCTGAGTCTTTTCTGGCACTCTTCGGAAATGCTGCCCGGCGGCTCGCCGCACATGCCCGATGAACAGGCGGCGCGCGCCTTTCGGGAGCGCATGTTCGCCTTTTTCCGCTGGCTGCGCGATTCGTTCACGGTCCAGGGCTGTACGGCCGCCGGTCTGCGGGCCGAGGCGGACAGTCTCTCCTTTCCCTCTCGTCCCGACGGCCCCGGCGACTGGTAGGCTCCGCCGCCAGCCGGGACGCTCCGTCTCCCCCGCTGTATCATGAATCTCCTTTCGTCCTCCTCTTCCTCGGCCAGCGGCTATTTCTGGATCATCCTCACGGCCTTTTTCTGGTCGCTGGTGGGCGTACTGTCCAAGGTCTGCATGGCCGAGGGCGTCACCCCGCTGGAGACCGCCTTCTGGCGGGCGGCCTTCGGCCTGCTCTTCTTTCTGGGGCATACCCTCGCCACCCGACAGATAGCCGTCCCGCCGCGTGCCGCGGCGAGCTTCATCCTTTTCGGCGTCTGGGGCATCGGCGTGTTCTATTCCGTCACCCAGTACGCCATCAAGCTCAGCGGCGCGGCCATGTCCGTCGTCCTCATGTACACCGCGCCCATCTGGGTGGCCGTCATATCGCGCGTCCTCTTCGGTGAGGCCATTTCCGGACGCAAGCTGAGCGCCATCGGCGTGGCCCTGTGCGGCACGGCGCTCGTCTGCTTTTCGGGCGGCAGCCTGCCGGGGCAACACTCCTGGGTGGGCATCGCCTGCGGCATCATCATCGGCATGAGCTACGCGTCGCACTACCCCTTCTACCGCTGGTGGCAAAACCGCTACAGTGCGGCCACGATCTATTTTTATTCCTTGGTGGGCGGGCTCGCGGCCCTGTATCTGGTATCCCCCCTGCATTTCAACCATTCCCCGCGCGTCTGGCTCTGTCTCGTCCTGCTGGGCGCCTGCACGAGCTACTTCGCCTACCTGTGCTACGGACTGGCCCTCAAGCGCATCGGCCTCGTTCGGGCGGCTGTGACCTGCTACCTGGAACCCGTCCTCAGCACGCTCTGGGTCTGGCTGTTCTGGCAGGAAAGCTTCACGCTCATGGGCTGGCTGGGCAGCATACTCGTCCTGGGGGCCGTCCTGCTGCTGTCGCTGGACAGATCCGGCGATTGACGGCCGCTCGACGCAGGTCGAGACTTGACTTTTGTCCACGTTTCAGGGAGAATGGAAAAGTTCGTGCCGGTAAGGCGCGCATCCCGCCGGGATGGTGGAATTGGTAGACGCAGCGGACTCAAAATCCGCCGGTGGCAACACCTTGCGAGTTCAAGTCTCGCTCCCGGTACCAGAAAGACAGGCGGTCACGAC
>NZ_CALVHE010000028.1 GCF_944327235.1 uncultured Desulfovibrio sp. | reverse complement strand
CTTGTCGGAAATATCATGCCTCCGATGTGCCGCCATATAGTCTCTCCTCAGTGTAAGTGAAGAGATTATAACACACTATTTAATTTGACGACACTACCTAGCTATTAGCTGTTTGTTTGGGGGGAAGGGGCCCCCCTCCGCCGGCGCGGGAGGGGGGCCCCTTCCCCCCAAGCCCCCCATCCTTTCCCCAGCGCGCTTTTGCCAGGGAAGAGGCAGCAACGCGAGACGACCCCGCCCTAAAAACCAAACGAAGCTGTACAGTTTTCCTACCTTATTTATTGAAATTATTTGTAAATTTTGTGTTAATCCCCCCTAGACCAAAAAACCCCCTTGCCTTGTGGGCAAAGGGGCTTTGAGGACAGTCTTTCCCTGAGTCGTCATCGCAGGGCGTCGCGCACGGCCTGCGCCAAATGGTCAGCGTCCAGCCCCACCATATGCCGCAGTTCGGACTGGGTACCGTGCTCAACAAAAGCGTCGCCCAGCCCCAGACGGAGGATGCGCTGTCCGTTCAGGGCCCCCTTGTCGGAAAGCAACTCCAGCACCGCGGACGAGAAACCTCCGGCCCGGACGCCCTCCTCCACCATCACGATCACAGAAAAACGCTTCGCCAGTTCCAGCAGCTGGACCTCCGGCAGCGGCTTGATCCAGACGGCATCGAACACTTCCACGGAAAGGCCTTCCGCCGCCAGCGTTTCCGCCGCCTGCAAGGCCGGATGCACACAACTGCCCACCGCGATGAACACGGCATCCTTGCCTTCGCGCAGGCATTCCCCCTGCCCCACGGGCAGCAGAGCGGGCTCTCCCTCCAGCGGCACGCCGACGCCCGCGCCACGCGGGATGCGCAGGGCACAGGGAGCGTTCACCGTAAGCGCCGTGGCAAGGCAATGCCGCAGCGCGTTTTCATCACGAGGGGCCAGCAGATGCATGTTCGGGATATGACGTAAATAGGCCATGTCAAATACGCCGTGATGGGTCGCGCCGTCCTCGCCCACCAGTCCGGCCCGGTCGATGCAGAAGGTCACGGGCAGATTCTGCAGGCAGACGTCATGCACGATCTGATCATAAGCCCGCTGCAGAAAGGTGGAATAGATGGCCACCACGGGCCGAAGTCCCTGACTGGCCATGCCCGCCGCAAAAGTGACGGCGTGCTGCTCGCAGATGCCCACATCGGCAAAGCGATCGGGAAAGCGGTTCTGGAACACCTGCGTGCCCGTACCTTCCGGCATGGCGGCCGTGATGGCCATGATGCGCTTGTCCTCTTCGGCCAGCTCCACCAGCGTCTTGCCGAAAACGCTGGTATACGATGGAGCGGAGGCTTTGGTCGACGGCACTGCCTTGCCCGTTTCCGGCAAGAAGTGCCCGACGCCGTGATAATGTGTGGGGTCCAGTTCCGCCGGGGCATAGCCCTTGCCCTTGCGGGTACGGATATGCAGCAGTACCGGCCCGTCCTCCACACCGGCCGCCATCTCCAGATGCGTTCGCAGGGCGGTCAGGTCATGGCCGTCCACAGGCCCTATGTAGGTGAAACGCAGCGCTTCAAAGAGCATACCGGGCGTGAAGAAGGACTTGAAACTCCATTCTCCGCGCATGGCATAGGTGGCCAGATGGTTACCGATGCGAGGCACGGTGCGCAGGAAGGCCAGCACGTCCTTACGGACCTGCCGTACCCAGCGGCGGGAAAGCGTACGGCTCAAGAAACGAGAAAGCGCGCCCACATTGGGAGAAATGGAGATCTCATTATCATTGAGCACCACAATGAGACGCCTGCCCATATGCCCGGCGAGATTGAGGCCCTCGAAGGCTTCTCCTCCCGTGAGGGAACCGTCCCCGATGACCGCCAGCACATGATGCTTCTGATGCTGGTAGTCGCGGGCCACAGCCATGCCCAGCGCCGCCGAGATGGACGTGGAGGAATGCCCCACGCCGAAATGATCGTAAGGACTCTCTTCCCGGCGCGGGAAACCGGAAATGCCCCCCAGCTTGCGGAGCGTGTCAAAGGCGGCATGACGGCCGGTCAGCAGCTTATAGGCATAAGACTGATGGCCCACATCCCAGACCAGCTTGTCGCGGCTCATGTCGAACGTGGCCAGCAAGGCCAGCGTCAGTTCCACCACGCCCAGCGAAGGAGCAAGATGACCGCCGTTGCGAGCCACCACCTCGATGATGCGACGCCGCAGCTCGTCCGCCAGCTGCTGGAGCTGGCTGTCCGTGAGGTTCCCTACCTGCGCGGGCCCGGCAAGAGAATCGAGCAGCGGCGTCATGCTTTCCGTATCCATCGTTAGGCCGTTCTGTTGACTGTGTAATCCGCCAGCGCGGCAAGGAAGGCGGCTTCCTGTCCGCCAAAGCGGGACAGCGCAGCCTGCGCGCTGTCGGCATAGCCGCGCGCCAGCTCACGGCTCTTTTCCAGTCCCACGAGTTTGGGATAGGTATTCTTGCCCTGCTCCTCGTCGCTCCCGGCGGGCTTGCCGAGGGTCTCGGTATCCGACACCACATCGAGGATATCGTCAGCGATCTGAAAAGCCACGCCCAGCGCCGCCCCGAAATCCCCGATAGCCTTGAGCGCATCATCATCGGCTCCGGCCAGCAGGGCCCCGCACACGCAGGAGGCGCGCAGGATGGCCCCGGTCTTCATGGCGTGCATGAGGCGGAGCTGATCCAGACTGATGCTGTCCATCCCGGTGAAGATCATATCCCATTCCTGACCGCCCACCATGCCGGACGAACCGGCCGCCAGAGCAAATTCCCGCAGGGCGGCCAACACGCGGTCCGCAGGCAGATCAAGACCGCTCATGACATAAAAGGCATCCGTCAGCAGGCCGTCTCCGGCCAAGATGGCCGTGGCCTCATCAAAGGCCTTGTGGTTGGAGGGTTTGCCGCGCCGCAGGTCGTCGTCGTCCATGGCGGGCAGATCGTCATGGATCAGAGAGTAGGTATGCACCATCTCGATGGCTCCGGCAAAGGGCAGCACCTTCTCCGGCGCAAGACCGCACATGGCCGCCGTGCTCATGCAGAGCACGGGACGGAGGCGCTTGCCGCCCGCCTGCAGACTGTACAGCATGGATTCCTTGAGGCGCGGCGGCAGATCCCGCCCGTCCAGACAGGCGGCGAGCCAGGTTTCGACCAGTGCGCCGCGTTCCTTGAGCAATTGTTTCATTTCCTGAGGCGTCATATGCGTTCCTCCTCGTCCGGCTGACGACCGGACACGGCATCCGTAAGGATCAGATCCTTTTCCTCGCCATCCTGCCAGATGGTCAGTTGATGACGAGCCTTTTCCAGCTGTTCCCGGCACAGGCGCGAGCATTCCACGCCTTCCTTGTACAAGGCCATGCCCTCTTCCAGCGGCAACCGGCCTTCTTCCAGCGCGGTCACGATCTCCTGTAGGCGTTCCATACGGCCTTCAAAATCGGCCGGGATCTTGTTACGTGAATTTTTCATGTTTTACTTGAGAGGTTGAACGGCGACCGGTACGGCAGCCGCGGCAGGCTGCGCCGCGCCCTCTTCCCAAGGGGCAAGGAGAGGCTCCACGTCCACGGACTGCCCCTGCACGATGAGAGAAAGATGCAGATGCGGCCCGGTCACGCGCCCTGTGGCCCCGACCTTGCCGATGACCTGCCCCTTGCGCACCTCCTGACCGTTCCGCACCAGCAGCTCGGACATGTGCAGATAGGCGGTAAAGACGCCCTGCCCGTGATCGAGGTAGACGGTCTTGCCGGAAAAATAAAGGTCATCGCACAGCACCACGCGCCCGTCGGCGCAGGCCTTGATGGGCGTCCCGCTGGCGCCGCGCAGATCAAGTCCTCGGTGATAGCCGCGCGGCTGCCCGTTAAAGACACGCTTTAATCCGTAAAGACTGGAAATGCCCCCAGGCACAGGCCGAGTAAGCGGCAGCGCCCACTGCCGGACGGGCGAATAGCTGGCCAGCGCAGCCTTGACCTGCTCTCTGTCCCGACGGATACGCTCCATGACCTTGGCGGGCGGATCCACGTATTTCTTGTCCACAGTCAGCTTTTGCACCGGACGCTTGCGGTCGAAAAGCGTCACCGCCGCCTGCGGAGAACGGCTGCCGCCCGCTGCCGAAGCCGACAGGAAAAGACGCTTTTCCTTGGCTTCCAGCGGCACGGAAAGCAGCATGACGGCCTGCCATGCCTGCGTTCCCTGCGGCGTGACGACAGTTTCGGCCTGTGCGCGCCATTCCTTGCCACGCCAGGCAAAGACAACTTCCTGCACGGGCACGTCGGAAACGGCCAAAGCCAAAAAGGCATCCCCCCGAGCCACCTGTTCCGGCGCTTCGAGCCGAAGCGCCGCCGCCTGCGCCATGACGGCCCACAAGCAACACCAGAGGGCGATACATCCCGGCACAACCATCCGGCACGACCGGCGCAACATGCCGGAGACCTGCAGCAAGCATTGGGACATCCTCATTCTCCTTTTTCCGCTGCCGACATCGTGTCCGGGCGGGGGCGAATCTGGGCAACTGTAACCCCCAGTGCCCCATCCTGCAAGCGGATGTGCAACTCCTGCCCGCCCTGCGCCTGCCGGACGCTGTGGACCAACGCCCCTCGATCGTCGGAGACCAGCGCGTAACCGCGCTCCAACGGCCCCAGCGGATCGCAGGCCGCAAGCCGAAGGGCCAGCCGTTCCCGCTGCGCTTCCGCCTTGTTCACCAGTTGCCGTCCGCCAGCCTGCAGACGCTGCTCCCACCATGATAGTTCCTGTTGCCGTCGGGCCAGCAATCGGGCCAGCGCTGCCTGCAGCCGGGCTTCCAGTACGCCGGATTCCCGCGCCGCTGCCGCCAGCCTGACCGGATTCCAGAACGAGCGCAGCATCTGCGTCAAATGGTCCGTCTGCCGCAGCCGTCTGTCCAACATCTCCCGCACGGCCCGCTGCATGGCAAGCGAAAGGCGGCTGCGTGCGCTCTCCAGTCGCTCCAGCTGGCGCAGTGGAGTATGCGCACGCAGCAGGCGTGCCAGATGGCCCAGCAACAACTCTTGCCGTTCCAGCCTGCGGCGCACGCCGCGGAAAAGAGCGGCCTCCAGATCATCAAGCAGCTGCAGCAGCTCCTGACGCGAGGGCCAGAGCAACTGAGCCGCATGTGAAGGAGTCGCGGCCCGGACATCGGCCGTCAGATCTGCCAGCGTCACATCCACCTCATGGCCGATACCGGCCAGGACCGGCAGACGGGAGCGATACACCGCCTCGGCCACTTCCTGCTCATTGAAAGCCCAGAGGTCCTCCAGAGAGCCGCCGCCGCGGACAAGGACGATGACCTGCGGCCCGTCAGGCAACAGAGCATGGGCATTGGCCGTTTCCAGAGCGCGCACGATGGACGGGGCAGCGCCCTCTCCCTGCACGGCCACCGGATACAGCCGGATATACGCGGCCTGTCCGCGCAGGGCGGCCAGACGCCAGAAGTCATGGATGGCCGCTCCGTAAGGCGAGGTGATCAGCGCCACCCGCGCGGGATTCCACGGCAGACGGCGCTTGCGCTCCTGAGCAAAGTAGCCGAGTGCGGCAAGGCGGCGCTTGCGCTCCTCGAACGCCTGGGCCAGCCCGCCTTGCCCGGCAGGCTGTACAAGCTCCACCACCAGCTGATACTGCCCGCGCGGGGCATATATGCCCACATGTCCGGCACAAATGAGCTCCGCACCCTGCCGGAGCAATTCTTCCGGGGCGGGCGGCGGCGTTTCAAAGACTTCGCCGGTCAGGGGATCGAAGCTCCCCCGCTGACGCTGCTGCTGGCGGAACCAGACGCATTGAAGCTGCGCCTCGGCATCCTTGAGCGTGAAATAGAGATGTCCGGATGCGGGACGGGAGACGTTCCCCACCTCGCCCCGCACCCAGACAAAGGGAAAATGACGCTCCACGGTACGGCGGAGCTGCTCCGTCAACTGGCGGACGGACTGGATCGTCATATCTTCCGACACGGGCCCTCTCCGGCCCCTGCCGCATCGGCAGGGACCGCTCTTCGCCTATCCGGCTCAGGCCATGCGGGCCTGCCAGCCCTGCCGCACGGTTTCCATCCAGGCGGCCAGCGCCTCAGGCAGCGTCGCCAGGGGCAGCTCACCCTTTTCGCCCGTACGCCGATCCTTGCATTCCACGATGCCGCGCGCAAGTCCCTTGCCGCCCACGATGAGCTGCATGGGCGCGCCGATGAGGTCCGCGTCCTTGAACTTGACGCCGGGCCGCTCCTCGCGATCGTCCAGCAGCACGGAAACGCCCTGCTCTTCCAGAAGGTCGTGGATCTCGTCGGCCTTGGCGGAAACGTCTTCCTTGCCGGGATCGAGATTGAGGAGGATGCACTGCACCGGGGCGATCTGCGGCGGGAAGATGATGCCGTTCTCGTCGTTGTTCTGCTCGATGGCCGCCGCCACCACACGGGAAACGCCGATGCCGTAGCAGCCCATGATCATGACGCGTTCCTTGCCGTTCTCATCGAGGAAGACGGCGTGCATGGCGTCGCTGTACTTGGTGCCCAGCTTGAAGATGTGCCCCACTTCGATGCCCTTGGGCAGCTCGATGGGCGCGCCGCAGCGCGGGCAGCAGTCCGCCGCCGTGATGGCCCGCAGGTCGGCATAGGCCGTCACCACGGCGTCACGAGCAAGATCCACATGCAGCAGATGCGCGTCAGCGGCATTGGCGCCCGTCACATAGTCCGTGGCGCCCTGCAGCTCGGCATCCGCATAGATGGGCACATCCAGCCCCACCGGCCCGGCAAAGCCCACCGGCGCATGGGTCAGGGCTTCCACCACCTCGCCGCTGGCCAGCTGCACGTCTTGCGCCTTGAGCAGGTTTTTGAGCTTGATGTCGTTGACTTCGCGGTCGCCGCGCACCAAAACGGCCACATGCTTGCCGTCCACCGTGAACAGCATGGTCTTGACCACACGCTCCGGCGCAACGCCCAGCATGGCGCTCACTTCCTCGACGCTGTGCGCGCCGGGCGTCGCCACCTGTTCGTAGGGGGAACAACCCGTCGTGCAGGGCGTCCCCTTCCAGACCACTTCTGCGCGTTCCACATTGGCGGCATAATGGCAGGAAGTGCAGGCGGCGATGGTATCTTCCCCGGTATCGGCAAGCACCATGAACTCATGCGAGAAGTTGCCGCCGATGGAGCCGGTATCCGCCTCCACAGCGCGAAAGCGCAGGCCGAGGCGCTGGAAGATCCGCATATACGCGTCGTACATGATGGCGTAGCTGGCATCGGCCGCCGCATCATCCACATCAAAGGAATAACCGTCCTTCATGACGAATTCGCGCCCGCGCATAAGGCCGAAACGGGGGCGGATCTCGTCGCGGAACTTGCTCTGGATCTGGTAGAGACGCACGGGAAGCTGCCGGTAGGAACGCACCTCACCGCGCACGAGGTCGGTGATGACCTCTTCGTGCGTAGGACCGAGGCAGTAGTCCCGGTCATTGCGGTCCTTGAAGCGCAGCAGCTCCTTGCCGTAATGCTCCCAGCGTCCGGTCTCCTTCCAAAGGTCGCCGGGGATGACCGAAGGCATGAGCAGTTCCTGAAAGCCTGCGGCGTTCATCTCCTCGCGTACCACGCGAGCCACATTGTCGATGGCCCGCAGGCCCAGCGGCAGATAAATATAGACGCCGGAAGTCAGCTTGCGGACCATGCCCGCCCGCAGCAGCAGTTTGTGGCTCGCCACCTCGGCCTCGGCCGGGGTTTCCTTGAGCGTGGGGATATAACAGGAGCTGAAGCGCATCAGGCGAATTCCTTTTCCTTGAGCAGGAGTTGCAGTTCTTCAAGAAAAGCCGCCAGCAGGGCATCCTGCCCCCTGACGGAACGTATGACCTCTCCCTTACGGAAGATGATCCCCTTGTCCCGGCCGCCGGCAAGGCCGAGGTCCGCCTCGCGCGCCTCGCCGGGACCATTGACCACACAGCCCATGACCGCCACCTTGATGTCGGCCGTGGACTCGGCAAGCCGTTCTTCCACCGCGCGCGCCAAGGCAAAAAGATCGATCTCCGTGCGTCCGCAGGTGGGACAGGAAATGATCTCCGGACCACGCCGTCGCAGACCGAGGGCACGCAAGATCTCATAGGCCACGCTGACCTCTTCCGTGGGGTCGGCCGTCAACGAAACGCGCAGCGTGTCGCCTATGCCCTCGTGCAGCAGGATGCCCAGCCCCACGGCGGACTTCACCGTACCGCGCAAAAGACCGCCGGCTTCAGTAATGCCGATATGCAACGGATAATCGCACTCCCGGGCAAGCAGACGATAGGCCTCCAGCGTGTCCCGCACGGAAGAGGACTTGAGGGAGATCTTGGTATCATAGAACCCGCGCGCCTCCAGCATACGCACATGTCCGAGCGCGCTCTCCACCATAGCCTGCGGGCAAGGACCGCCGTATTTGGCAAGCAGGGCCTTCTCCACGGAGCCGGAATTGACTCCCACACGGATGACGGCCCCGTGCGCCTTGGCCGCATCCACCAGAGCGTCCACATGCGCACGCGGTCCGATATTGCCCGGATTGATACGCAACCCTTCAAGTCCTGCTTCAAGGGCCGCCAACGCCAGCCGGTAGTCAAAGTGGATATCGGCAATAAGCGGCACGGGAGAGCCGTCCCGAATGGCCCGCAGGGCCGCGGCAGCGCTTTCATCGGGCACGGCCAGACGTACGGCTTCGCAGCCTCGGCGCACAAGCGCTTCGATCTGGCGAAGCGTAGCCGCCACATCACGCGTATCAGTATTGGTCATGCTCTGCACGACGATGGGGGCTCCGCCGCCGATGGACAGGCTGCCCATCCGCACGGAGCGTGTCTTGCAACGCTCGATCATCCTTTTCTCCCGGAGTTGCGCGCGATGAGCGGCAGCCAGCCGTATCGCGGCATCGTGGTGAAGACCGCGAAAGGTTGTATGCTATTTCCCCCCGCAAGCCAAGTCTTGACCATCCACCGAAACAAGCCTTCCGACGGCGCTCCTTCGGCACATCATCCCGCACGACGCGGTAAGATAACATCTTTCCCTTTGCCTGCTTTTTCGCTATATTGCCTTTGGCGGCGGGGAAGGAGCCTTGCGTTCCGCCGCGACAACAGTGGCATTTTTTACCGGAACAAAATTTGCAGGTCTCTGCCGAAAATCACGGGCAGGAAACGGATATCCGTCATTTCTGCCGGTGTGCTCAAGTTTTTTCCCGTAATGCCGTTAAGCTTCGCAAGAATTCCACCTCAGAGGTGCCTATGCTTCACATGCCCACGCTCCCTTACACATGCCGCCGTTTTTGCCTGCTGCTTCTGCTGCTGGCAGCTCTGCTCCCGGCCTGCACCCGCTCTGCGGCTCCCACTGACCCCGAATACGTCGATGCCGTGGAACTCAAGCTCAAATGCCGGGAGCTGGCTGACCAAATGCTGGCCACCATGCCCAATGATGCCCTGAAAGGCGTCGTTGCCCTGCCGACCTCCTTTGTGGAGCAAGGAAATCGCAGCATGAGCTCTCCTCTGGGGCGTCTCATCTCCGAGGCGCTTATCTATGAGTTCAATCAACGCGGTTTCCCGGTCCGTGAATATCGCCTGGCGGGCAAGGTCTCCGTCACCGGAGGCAGGGATGATCTTGCTTTTCTCAACAATGTAAGCATCCCGGTGGGTCAGAAGTGGGCCGCCCTGATTGTGGGCACCTATTATGTGGACAAGGACGCCACGTTCGTCAATGCTCGCCTGGTTCGGGCCACTGACGGGCTCGTGCTGCGTACCGGACAGCTCGTCCTGCCCAATACCGGCATCGTACGGCGCATGTCCGAATCCGATGCGCAGGTAGCCTCCCGCAAGGCTGCGGTGAACAATTCGCGCAAGTACGGCAAGAACGGTTACTATCCTTCGCTCTATACGCCCGGCTCCACGCTGGGCAGCGGCACCCTCCCCATCCGGCAGGGCCAGTAGGTTTAGGAGATGACGCAATGACTTTCAAGCATATCCTCGGCCTGACGGCCGCCAGTGGTCTGGTCTGCACCCTCCTGCTTTCTCCCGTTTTTGCACCGGTCCCCTGTCAGGCGGTCGAGTCCTCGACCAGCACGAACGCCCTGAGCAGACAGTATCTGAAGGAAGCGCGGGCATTTCGTGCGCAAGGCCGTTACGAATTGGCCCGGCAAAGCTATGTGCAGGCACTTTCCGTCTGCCACGATCGTAAGGAATACGAAACCATCAAGCAGGAGCTCAACGGTATCGAGATGCTGCTGCGAACCATGCGCTAGGTGCGGTCATGAAACGTCTTTTCATTCTGCTTCTTGTCACGGCTCTGGCCCTCTCTCCGCTGACGGCGGCCGCCTTCTTTGAAGGTAACGTGCCCTCCGCTGCGGACGACATCACCGATCAGATCGACGACCAGCTCATGATGCGCTATGCCGGGCGGGATCCCGATATGAGCAAATCCAACCGTGAGGCTGTGGCACGTGCCGGCATCATGATTCTGGGGACATCGCCGGTCAACATCAATGATCTGGATGAGAGCAGTCCTCTGGCCCGGCAAATGATGGAAGAGGTCTCCCGAGGGCTCATGCAGAAGGGTTACCGCTTCAAGGAGTTGCGTACTGGCAGTTATGTCCGCTTCGACAAGCGCTCCGGCGAATTCCTGCTCACCCGGGACGTCCGCAAGCTGCAAAGCCGTACCGGGACCGGTCAGGCTGTCATGGCGGGGACCTATGTGGTCACCCGCGATCAGGTGCGTTTCAGCATCCGCATCATCCACATCCCCAGCAATGAAGTGATGGCCATGGGTACGGCCACGGTCCCCATTACCGAAGATATTTACCCTCTGCTCCGCGACCCTTACAATCCCTCTCGTTCGGGGAGCGGCGTCCCCTCCTCCTACACCCGCCTGCAATAGACCTTGCCGGTCGGCTCCATATTGACTATAAAATGCCCCGGCGCGTCCGGGGCTTTCTGTTTGTCCCGCGCTGCTCTCCGCATCCCGCGGCATTCACCCCACAAGGAGAACGCATGGCTCTCAGCATCGGTATCGTCGGACTGCCCAACGTGGGCAAGTCCACCCTGTTCAACGCCCTGACCAAGGCCCAGAATGCCCAGGCCGCCAACTATCCTTTCTGCACCATCGAACCCAACAAGGCCACGGTGGCCGTGCCGGACACGCGCGTGGACGCCTTGACCGCCAAGGCAAAGCCTAAAAAAACCATTCACGCCAGCGTGGATTTCATTGATATTGCCGGTCTGGTGCGCGGCGCCAGCAAAGGGGAAGGACTGGGCAACCAGTTCCTGGCCAACATCCGCGAATGCGCCGCCATCGTCGAAGTGGTCCGTTGCTTTGAGGATGACAACATCACCCATGTGGACGGCACCGTGGACCCGTTGCGCGATATCGACACCATCGAGACCGAATTGCTCCTTGCCGATATACAGAGCGTGGAAAAGCGGCTGGAAAAGTTGCAGAAAATGGCCAAGGGCAGCAAGGATGCCAAGGCCGCTGCGGAGATCATGCAGGAACTGCTGGCCGCGCTCAACGACGGCAAACCCGCCTCGACCTTTGCCCTGCCGGCCAATGAGGCGTTTCTGCAGTCCTGGCGTGAACTGGGCCTGCTGACGGCCAAGCCCGTCATCTACTGCGCCAATGTGGACGAAAGCGCCGTGGCTGACGGCAATGAACTTTCCCGCCGCGTGGAAGCCCTCGCCGCGGAACGCCATGCCGGTTTTGCCCGCATCTGCGCCAAGCTGGAAGAAGAGCTGCAGGGCCTGTCCGCCGAGGAGCAGGCGGAAATGCTCTCCTCCTACGGCATCGACGAAAGCGGCCTCGTACGCATCATCCGTACCGGTTATGCCACACTTGGCCTGTGCAGCTACTTTACCGCCGGGCCCGACGAAGTGCGCGCCTGGACCATCCACAAGGGCTGGAAAGCCCCGCAGGCTGCCGGCGTCATCCATACGGACTTCGAGCGCGGCTTCATCCGTGCCGAAGTCATCTCCTATGACGATTACATGAGCCATGAAAACGAGGCCGCCTGCCGCGCCGACGGCGTGCTGCGCGTGGAAGGCAAGGAATATGTCGTGCAGGACGGCGACGTCATGCACTTCCTCTTTAATGTATAAGATGAAGATTTGGCGGACAGGGCGGACAGCCTGCCCCTTCGGGGCCAGCCCGCGACAAATACCGCCATCTTCCGGGAAAGCCCCTGCCCTACGCGGGTGGGGGCTTTCTGCTCATAACCTCTTCCCGCCCTTCCCGACGTGCATCTTGCCACCTCGATTTCCCGACAGTGGAGAGGCCACATGGACATCCCTGCCGCGACTAGACGCCATGCCGGGCTATGTTCTCAAGACATCGATGTTGGAACAACAAAATGGGAGCTCCTTGCAAGGCTTCTCCCCTGCGGCTTTGGAGACACAACAAGCTTACCGGCCGGGATGCCGCCGCGGGAGGACCTCAATGGCCTGCCGCGTACCGTTGAATGCTCTTGTGGCCTCCCATGCCTTTTGCGCCAAACACCCTCGAGCAGTACCCAGGCCAGCGTAAAGACCGTCGCCAGCAGATAGCATCAGCTTCGCAGCGGGCGTTCCTGAACAAACTCAAGAAGCGTTTAGACGGCGCTTCTGTCGCTCTCCTTGTGTCTTGGTCCTGTCCCCCTCGTTCCCGCAAGTCGCACAGCCACATCACTTTTAGAACATTTTCAGTTTGAACCGCTTGGCGTTTCAAACCATACGGCCTGGCGTTTCGCGGGAAAAAGGCGGTTTTTCCGCTCACTTTCGGCCGGGCGGCGCTGTGCTGCCGCCTCGCATTTTGCCTTTTTCAAAGTCAAAAAGCTCTATACGCCCGCAGACGGGCTTCCCGTACCTCCCAGACATTTAGCGGGAAAGATCTGTTCCGCCCGCGCCCCGCTGCGGGCTTTTCCAGGGGCAAGGAAGGGGGCAAGGTCAGAGCACGGCAGGAGAGCACCGGACACAGCCCAACAAAGCGGAAAGCGAAGTGAAAAAAAGTATGCGGGAGAGGCGACATGGGATCTCCCATAAAAAAAGAGGAGAAGAACTCTCCTCCTCTTTCTTTAGCCATTTATTTTCCCATCATCGGACAGACGGCACGGAAGCGGGCGCCTGCTGTGCGCCCGGGACTTGCGCAGGCATCTGGGCGGGAGCCGGAGCCTGCATGGGCGCTGCCGGGGCGGACGGCGCAGGCGTCATGCCGGGCTGCGGAGCGACGTCCTCCACGCCGACGATACGCACGCCGAACTCGGCAACTTCCTCGGAAGGTGCGTAGAACAACACCATGAAGGGCACCTCGCCCCCCGAAGGAACATTGGAATTGCGAATGTAGATATCCGTGCTGCTCTGCAGGAAAGACTCCAGCTCCTTCTCTCCAAGCACCTGAAGCTGGAAGAGCGAGAGCTGCGAACCGGCAAGCTGCTGCTTCACGGCCAGCGGCTTCCTGCTCTTGTCATAAATGGCGGCCTCCACACGGATGAGCGCCTTGGGCTGAGGAAACTCGTTGCGCACATCCCCGACGATCACGCAAACCTTGCCCACCTTCTCGTTCTGCACGTAGTACTGACGCACATTGCGCATGGTCAGCATGGAGACACGCTGTGCCAGCTCTTCATCCGAAAGCTGCGGCTTCTTGCTTCCTGACGGGAACTGGATGTAGTACCAGTAACCTGAACCGCCCAGCACGACGAGAAAAAGCAGCAGGCCCAGCCAAAGGAAAAGAGAGGACCCCTTCTTTTCCTTGCGGACCGGAGCGGCAGCCTTGGCCGGCGCCTTTTTGGCAGCAGGTTCGACCTTTTGGGCAGTTGCCTGAGCCGGGGCCTCTTTTTCAGGAGTCTCCAACGTGAAGATGTTCTTGCATACCGAGCAGCGCAGCTTGGCGCCGGGCTTGACGAGCTTGTCCGGCAGATTGAAGCGACTGCTGCAATGAGGGCATTGAATTTCCATGCGGATACCTCGCCAACAGACTAGACGGACAATAACTCATAGATGGACGGCAGGGCGCGATAGCGCTCGGCGTGATCGAGCCCATAGCCCACAATAAAGCCGGAATCCAACATAAACCCTGAAAAGGCCACCGGGATGTCCACTTCCCGGCGTTCCGTCTTGTTGACCAGAGTGGCTATACGCACGCTTCGCGCGCCCCTGTCGGCCAAAAGATCCAGCAGGAACCGCAGGGAATGGCCGGAGTCCACCACATCTTCCACCACGAGCACATGCTTGCCGCGGACATCACACTCCAGATCCTTGGTCAGTCTGATCTGCCGGCTCGTCTCCGTCCCCATGCCATAGCTGGAGATACGGATGAAATCCATTTCCAGATCTTCCCGCCTGATGGCGCGTGTCAGATCGCTGAAAAAATGGACAGCCCCCTTGAGGACGCAAACGGCCACCAATGGCTCTCCCGTATAGGCGGCCGAGATCTCCTCTCCCAGCTCCGCCACGCGTGCGGCGATATCCTCTGCGCTGAAAAGCAGTTTGGCCGTCATTGTCCGTCACTCCCCACATACTTGAAGACCGCCGTTTCATCACAGCAGTCGGGATATTTGGCGCAATGCACGCAATCCGACCAGATCTTCTGCGGCAGGGCTCCCTTCTCGATGATCTCATACCCGAGCCGGGAGAAGAACTCCACCTGATACGTCAGGGAAAAGACACGCCGGATGTGCAGCGCTTCGCAATCGGACATGCAGGCTTCCACCACCTTGCGCCCGAGCCCGTGACGGCGCAGATCCTCCCGCACCACAAGCGAACAGATCTCGCCCAGATCTTCCCATACGGGAGCCAGCGCACAGCAGGCGGCAATACCGCCCTCCGGCGCGTCCACCACCCAGAAATTGCGGACATGTCCGTACAGGAAAATGAGCGCGCGCGGCAGCAGCAAGCCCTTCTGCGCGCAGTCCAGCAAGAGAGCGTGGATATCCTTCACATCATCCATGTGCGCCTTGCGCACGGGCCAATCATACGCCATGACTAGTCTTCCAGCAGTTTGTCAAAAATTTCCACAAGATCCTTATGTTCCACAAGACCGGAACCCACCAGCACCACATCCCCTTTCTTGTCGATAAAGACGTTGAAAGGGATGCTGCTGATGCCGAAGGCGCGCGTGATGCTGTTGTCGGCCATGTAGACAGGGTATTTCACTCCCAGCTTCTGCAGGAAGCCGGGAACGGCGCCCTTGTCCTCATCCACGGACAGGCCGATGATCGCCACCCCCTTATCGGCATATTTTTCGTGCACTTTTACCAGATCAGGGATCTCCATCCGGCAGGGCGGGCACCAGGTGGCAAAAAAGTTCAGCATGATGGCCTTGCCCTTGTTTGCCGCGATCACCTCGTCCAGGCCCTTCCGATCAAGGGACTCGAGGGAGGCCGCGGACGCCAGCGCCGGCAGCAGCAAGACAAGCAGGAGCGCAAGAGACAGTCTTTTCATTATGCATTACACCTGACTGATGAATTTTTTCGCCGCACGCACGGAACTGACGGCGTCTTCGCAATAGGCGTCCGCCCCGATGGCGTCCGCAAAGGCCTGAGTCACCGCCGCACCGCCCACCATGACCTTGATGGGCAGCTGACGTTCACGGATCAGTCGGATGGTATCTTCCATCCTGACCATGGTGGTGGTCATCAATGCCGACAGCCCGATAATATGCGCCTTGTGTTCCAAAGCGCAAGCCACAATGGTCTCGGCCGGCACATCTTTTCCGGCATCGATGACGTCAAATCCGTGATTGCCCAGCAGCAGGGCCACGATGTTCTTGCCGATATCGTGGATATCCCCCTCCACCGTCGCTACCACGATGACAGGGCGCTCTTCCGGGCCGCGACTTTTTTCAAGCAAAGGTTTAAGTTCAGCAAAAGCCGTCTGCATGGTCTCGGCCGAGCGTATGAGCTGCGGCAGGAAGTATTCCCGCCGTTCATAACGGTTGCCGACTTCCGTGATGGCCGGGATGAGCACCTCATTGACCAGCGCAAAGGGCTGAGCTCCTTTTTCAAGTTCTGCCCGAAGAAGCGGCAGCACGTTTTCCTTGTCGCCCTGGAGCACGGCCTCACCCACCGTAGCCGCTCGAGCCGCCGCGGGCACGGTGCCCGCCGTATTGGGCGCAGCCGCTTTCCACTGGGCATAGCGGGGGATGAAGACTGCCGCGTGGGCGTCATGTCCGCCCAGCACATTAAGGGCATCAAAAGCTTCATGCAAGCGCGCTGCCGAAGGATTGGCGATGCAGGAACTCAGCCCCGCCCCCGCCCCCATGCAAAGGAAAGAGGCATTGAGCAGATCTCGGGCGGGCAACCCGAAAGACAGATTGGAAAGGCCCAGCGTGGTAGGCAAGCCCTGTTCCCGACACCAGCGGATCATGTCCAGACAGGCCAGTGCCCCCTCCGGCTTGGAAGAAACGGCCAAGGCCAAGATATCCACCAGCATGAGACGGCGGGGGATGCGCAGGGCTTCGGCCTCACGCAGCAGTTTTTCCAGAATGGCGATACGCTCGGCTGCGCTGACGGGCAATTCCGCCCCCTTGAGCGGCAGCAGGATGAAGGGCGCCCCGAAATCCCGACACAACGGGCCGAGCTTCTCCATGCGTCCGCTCTCCCCGCTTACAGAATTGACCAGGCAGGATCCCGGACAGTACGGCAACGCGGCGGCGATGGCGTCGGCATTGGAGGAATCGAGCGAAAGCGGAGCCGAAACGCGCTCCACAAGGCAGCGGGTCAGCTCCGGCAACAGTTTGCCCTCATCCACAAGGGATGCCCCCACGTTGACGTCCAGCACCTGCGCCCCGGCCGCTATCTGCTCGTCGGCAAAACGGAAAGCTTCGTCAAAGCGACCTTCCTGCAGTTGGGCGGTAAGCACCTTCTTGCCCGTGGGATTGATGCGCTCGCCAATGATGACAAAGGGGGCATCGGGCGCAAAGCGCACCAGCTGCGAGCGGCTGGTCAGGCACATGCCCGACGAGGCGACGACTGAAGGGGACGACGTGAGTTCCACCCTGTCGAGCGCCTGTCGCAGTGCCGCCAGATGCCGTGGCGTCGTGCCGCAGCATCCGCCAAGGACCCGCGCCCCCTCAGCGGCGAAGCGGGCCGTCTTTTCGGCGAATTCCTCCGGCCCCAGCGGAAAGACCGTCACGCCATCACGCAGCTCCGGCAGACCGGCATTGGGCTCGACCATGACCGGGCAGGCGCAAACGTCCAGAAGTTCACGCACCACGGGCGCCATCTGATCCGGACCGAGACTGCAGTTCGTCCCCACCACATCCACGCCGAGGTTCTGCATGGTCTCGGCAAAGATGGTCGGACTGGAACCTGTGAGGCTCACCCCCTGCTCGAAGGTCATGGAGACCATGACCGGCAGGTCGCACACCTGACGCGCAGCCACCACGGCGGCACGGGCTTCGGCCAGATCGAACTGCGTCTCCACCAGCAAAAGATCACAGCCGCCGGCCACCAGCCCACGGATCTGCGCGGCAAAGGCGGCGATCAGGTCGGCAGGTTCCACATCACCGAGCGGACGGGCAAAATGCCCTGACGGCCCCACGTTCCCGGCCACGAAAACACGGCGCGAGCTGCGGGACGCCGCGGCTCTGGCCGCCTCAACCATGCGGCGGCTGAAATCGAAGACATCCAGACCGGCGGGCAGCTTGTAAGGATTGCCGCCAAAGGTGCAGGCCGTGATGATATCCACGCCCACATCCACGTAGGCGGTATGGATATCCTGCAGGATGTCCGGGCGCTGCATACAAAATTCCTCCGGGCTGACGCCAAGCGGCAATCCGGCGGCCTGGAGCATGGTCCCCATGGCTCCATCAAGCATGAGCGGGCGTTTTTCCAAGAGTCTGTCCAGGAACGGCGATGCTGACATAGCAAATCCTTTCTGTGCTGCGCTGCAAAAATTCATATCTTCCGGGCCATTTCCCCGGACAAGTTTTTATTACTGAAAAACATTGAAAAGGACAAACCAAAACTATAGGATTGGTTCCCCGGGGAGAAGTCCCCCCTTTCTGCAACGCCCCAACATCCAAGACACCCACATGGCAGACAAGGCCGAAAAAGACGCCGGTTCTCCCGAAGCAAACCGGCCGGACGTGGAAATCCTCCCCCCGCCAGACAAAAAAACGCGCAGCATCCCTGCGACCCTGCCACGACAGGCGGGCAATCCTGTCTCTGAGGCGAGCGACAGGGAAGACGATGAAAGCGAGCTCGTTCCGGAACTGGACGAACCGGATCACGACGATCTGGACGCCGACGCTCTGGATGTGGATGCCTACGAGGGGGATCCTCTCTTTCTGACCGAAGCCCCGCATGATGACGATGCCCTGCCCGCGCCGTCCGAGTCGCGCCTGCCCGTGCAGGCGGGCAACAAGGACAGCCTGCACCTCTATCTGCGGGAGATCAGCCGCTTTCCCCTTCTCAAACCCGACGAGGAGCATGAGCTTGCTCTTCGGGTTCGGGATCATAATGACCCTGATGCCGCTTTCCGGCTGGTATCCTCCCACCTGCGGCTCGTGGTGCGCATCGCCATGGACTTCCAGCGCCGCTGGATGCAGAACGTGCTCGATCTCGTGCAGGAGGGCAACGTGGGCCTCATGCGTGCGGTCAACAAGTTCGACCCGGACAAGGGCATCAAGTTCTCCTATTACGCCTCGTTCTGGATCAAGGCCTATATCCTCAAGTTCATCATGGACAACTGGCGCATGGTGAAGATCGGCACCACGCAGGTGCAGCGCAAGCTGTTCTACAACCTGAACCGTGAACGCCAGAAACTCATCGCCCAGGGCTTTGATCCTGACGCGGCCATGCTGTCCGAGCGCCTCGGCGTCAGCGAGGAACAGATCAACGAAATGGACCAGCGGCTTGCCGCCGGCGACCTGTCGCTGAACGCCCAGGTGGGGGACGAACCCGGTGGAGCCACCCGCATGGATTTCCTGCCCGCGCTCGGCCCCGGCATCGAAGATGATCTGGCCAGCGCTGAGATGGCCGACATCCTGCGGGACAAGATCAAGACCCTCCTGCCGAAACTCAATGACAAGGAGCTGTATATCCTGCAGAATCGCCTTCTCACGGACGATCCCGTCACCTTGCGTGAGATCGGCGAACGGTATAACGTGACGCGCGAACGCGTTCGCCAGCTGGAAGCGCGTCTGCTGGAAAAAATCCGTCGGCACATTGCGGGCGACGTCAAAGACTTTTCAGACGAATGGATCCAATCCTAGATGAAACGCGGTAACTCTCCGATGAAATGCGGCCATTCTCTCCTGCTGTGCGCCGCGCTGATGGGCGGCATGGCTCCCTTTGCCCTGCTCGGCTGCGGCGGTTGCGCCAATCAGAACAACACGCCCGCTTCCGAGCGCACGCTCGCCAGCGTGGAAACGCAGCCGCCGGCCACGACCCTTTCGGCCGAGGCGCAGGATACCTACGCGTATCTTGTCCTCATGCAACTTATGGGCAGCGGTGAGGACACGCTCCGCGAGGAGGATCTTCGCGAAGCGATCAGCCTCCTCAAGGGGAGCCATTTGCCGTCCAGCGCCTGGCTGGACGGGGCTGTCTGGCTGCTCGGACGGCACTCCGAGCTGGTCGTCCCCTTTCTTGAGGACGCGCTGAGTGTCCACCCTGACGATCTTTCGCTCACCATGCTCTATGCCGAGACCCTGTCCGACCGCAAAATGACGCAAAAGGCCATCGGCATCATGCAGAGCTATATCGCCCGCCACCCCGCCGAAGCCGACGCCCAGGTGGAGCTGGCCCTGCTGCTGGTCAAGGATGGCCGCTTCGACGAGGCTGACGCCCTGCTCAACTCCCTGCCGGAAAAAGCCCGTACGCCGCTGGTGGACTACAGTCATGCGCGAGCCCTTTCCGGCATGGGGCGCAAGGATGAGGCCATCGTCAAGCTGAATCGAGCCATCAAGGAGATGCCCGAATTTGTGGAAGCGCTGGCCGAGCTGGCCTTCCTCCACGAGCAGCGCGGCGAATGGAAGGAAGCCCGCGCCGTTTATGAACGGCTTGCCGGGATGAACTTCTCTCCTGAAGAAGTGACGCTGCGGCTCATCAATATCTCCCTCCAGCTCAATCAGCCGGACAGGGCGCTCAAATACATGCAGGACGGCCCGGATACTCTGGCCTTCAAGCTCACCGTAGCGCGCATGTTCATGGATTCCCGGCATTATCTTCAGGCCGAAAGCCTGCTGCGGCAGGTGGCGGACGATCCCGCCGCGCCGCCGGAAGTCTTTCTGCTGCTGGCGGATCTGGCCTATCAGCAACGGCGGGACGTCTCCCAGGCGCTGGGCTGGCTCAACCGCGTCCCGGCTGAAGGAAATGCCGCGCCTCGCGGCGCGCTCCTGCGCGTGCAGATCATCGCGGAATCGGGCAAGAATGAAGACGCCCTGCGCCTCGTGCAGGAAGGCCGCCGCCATTATGCGGACATGCCCGAATTCTACTCGCTCGAGGCCCGAATCCTCGTCCGGCTGGAACGCAAGCAGGAAGCTCTGGCCATCATCCGCGAAGGTTTGAAGACATGGCCCGCCGATGAGGATCTGTCCTTCCTGCTGGGCAGCCTGCTGGACGACATGGGCGACAGGGACGGCGCACTTGCAGCCATGGAAAACCTGCTGGCCAATCATCCCGGCAATGCGCAGGCGCTCAATTACGTCGGCTATTCTCTGGCCGAGCGCGGCCGCGATCTGGATCGTGCCATCGGCCTGCTGCGCAAGGCCGACAGCCTGTCCCCCAATCAATCCTACATCATCGACTCTCTTGCCTGGGCCCTCTACAAGGCCGGGCAGCTCCCCGAAGCGCTGGAGCAGATCCGGCGGGCTGTGCGCACGGGCGAAGTCATCGACCCCGCCATCTGGGAGCATTACGGCGACATCGCCGCGGCCATGAATTTGCGGGAGGAAGCCCGCACCGCCTACCAGAAGGCCCTTGAATACAAACCCGCCAATGCCGATGTCCTGCGGCAACGTCTGTCAGCGCTATGAAAAAACGTATCGCCTCACGTCTCGTCGTCCTTTGCCTGCTCACCATCCTGACGGCCTGCGCCGGCAAGGGGACGGATCAGCTGCCGCCCCCGGAAAGCCCTGCCGCTGCCGAGCGCAGCGAACATCTCTGGCAGGCCCTTGTCCGACAGAGCGACCGGCATCCTCCCTCCCCCTACCGCCTGGGTCTGAGCCTGCGCTTCGGCACCGAAGGCGATACCCGACGGGTCACGGCCCTTTTCTGGGGGAATGACGACAGCCATCTGCGGCTTGACGTCATGGCCGGGGTGGGCGCCGTCATTGCCAATATCGTTGAAGCGGACACGCGCTTCCTCATCTACAGCCCCCGTGAAAATGTCGCCTATTTCCATGAAGGCCGCACCAAACCGCTGATCAAGGTCGGCGTGCCCGTCCCGCTGGCGCTGGCCGATCTTTCCGCCCTGCTCAACGGACGTTTCCTGCGGGCATTCGGCGAAGGCCATACCCCTGTGGCCGCGGCGTCGCCCGATACGGCAGCCTTTGCTCTGGAAAAGCGTTTCGGCGGCGTGCTGACGCTGGATGAACAAGGACTCCCCGTGCGCTGGACGGAAAACGGCGACAAGGGCTGGATCATGGAGATCCGCTACGATGAGCAGAACCTGCCCCGCCGGCTGGATCTGACGCATACCAACGGACAAAAGGCCATCGTGCTCGTCAAACAGCGCGACACGGTACAACGCCCCTTTACCGAGGAACAGCTCGGTCTTGCCCTGCCGGAAGACACGCCTCTGCTGCCGCTCTCGCGGTATCGGGCCCCGGCAGAAGGAACTTCCGCCCCGTAAGGAGACAGAATGGAAACCATCCATCTTGCCTGTGACCATGCCGGTCTCGAACTGAAGGAAACGCTGAAAACCGCACTGGAAGCCCGTGGTTTCCATATCTGCGATCATGGCACGAACAGCCGGGAAAGCTGCGATTATCCGCAGTATGCCCATGCGCTCTGTACTGCCGTGGAGACGGAGAACGGACGCGGCATCCTCATCTGCGGCACAGGCATCGGCATGTCCATTGCCGCCAACCGCCATCCGGGCATCCGCGCGGCCCTTTGCACCACAGAGCTCCATGCCCGCTTCACCCGTATGCACAACGATGCCAATGTCCTCTGTCTCGGCGCGCGGGTGACCGGCGTAGAGCTGGCCCTTGCCATCATGAACGTCTTTCTGGATACCGATTTTGAAGGCGGCCGCCATCAGCGCCGTATCGATCAGCTCAACCCGCAGTCCGCAAGGTAGCCACCATGCAGCTCTATAATACGCTTACCCGTAAAAAAGAAACCTTCACACCTCTGCGTCCCGGCAAGGTACATATGTATGTCTGCGGCATCACCGCCTATGACTATTGCCATATCGGCCATGCCCGCTCGGCCATCGTCTTTGACCTGCTGGTCCGCCATATGCGTGCGCAGGGACTGGACGTGACCTTTGTCCGCAATTTCACGGACGTGGACGACAAGATCATCCGCCGTGCCAATGAGGAGGGACGGGACTGGAAGGAAGTGGCCGAAACATACGTCCGCGCCTTCCATGAGGATATGGACCGCCTCAATGTCCTGCGCGCCGACCACGAGCCGCGCGCCACGGACTACATCCCGCAGATGCAGGATATCTGCACCAGCCTTATCGAGCAGGGCAAGGCCTACGCCACCCCTTCCGGCGATGTTTATTTTCGCGTGCGCGCCTATCCGCCTTACGGCAAGCTCTCCGGTCGCAGTCTGGATGACCTGCAGGCCGGGGCGCGTGTGGCTCCCGGCGAAGAGAAGGAAGACCCGCTGGACTTTGCCCTCTGGAAAGCCGCCAAGCCCGGCGAACCCTTCTGGGAAAGCCCCTGGGGCAAGGGGCGGCCCGGCTGGCATATCGAATGTTCGGCCATGAGCAAGCCCTACCTGCCGCTGGATATCCACGGCGGCGGGCAGGATCTTGTCTTCCCGCATCACGAAAATGAGATCGCGCAGACGGAAGCCTCCTGCGGCTGCGAGCTGGCCCGCTTCTGGGTACATAATGGCTTCGTGCAGATCAATGCCGAAAAGATGTCCAAGTCGCTGGGCAACTTCAAGACCATCCGCGATATCCTGGACGGCTACCTGCCGGAAACGCTGCGGTTCTTCCTGCTGGGCAAGCAGTACCGAAGCCCCATCGACTTCAGCCCCGAAGCCATGGACGAGGCCGAACGCGCCCTGCAGCGCATCTACGAATGCCTGCGCGAAGTTCATGCGGCACGTGAACGTGCCAACTGGAAGAAGACCGCCCTACCCGCCGACCTGCTCTCGGAATGGCAGCAGCTTGCCCCGTCCGTGACGGCCGCCCTGGATGACGATCTGAACAGCGCACAGGCCTTCGGCCATATCTTCACCCAGATCCGTCTTGTCAACCGCCTGCTGGAAGACAAGACGCTGCGCGCCGGCGAAGGAGCGCGGGATCTGTTCGAGGACTTCCTGGCCCGCGTGCGTGACTGGAATGCTCGCCTCGGCCTGTTCGGTCAGGATCCCGCCGTCTTCCTGACGGCCATGCGGGATCAAAAGGCCCGGCGCAAGAATCTGGATACGGCTCAGGTGGAAGAGCTCATGGCCCGGCGCGCCGAAGCCCGCCGTAACAAGGACTTCACCCTTTCCGACAGCCTGCGGGACGAACTGGCCGCCCTTGGCGTGCTGGTACGGGATACCCCGCAGGGTCAGCAGTGGGATCTCGCCTGAAGCACGCTTCCCTCTTCAACCATTACCTGAAAGGAGGGTCCATGCGAACCGTCATATCCCGCTGTGGACAGGGACTTCGGATGGCCCTCCTCGTCCTTTTGATGTGGCAACTTGCCGTCGGACAGGCCCATGCCTTCTTTTTCGGAGGGGTCTCCCTCAAGGACGAAAAGAAGATGGGGCAAAAGTTCGACACCATGATCCGCTCCAATCTGCCGCTGGTACAGGATCCGGAAGTCAGTCATTATGTGGAAGGCCTTGTGACCCGTCTGGTCAAGGCCATCCCGCCCCAGCCCTTCACCTTTCGCTCCGGCGTCATCCTGCACCCGCAGCTCAACGCCTTTGCCGTTCCCGGCGGCTACGTCTATGTATTCACGGGCCTCATCATGAACCTCACCAGCGAGAGCGAGCTGGCAGGCGTGCTGTCGCATGAGCTGGCCCACGTCACGCAGCGCCATGTGGCTTCACGGCTGGAAAGGGCCCAGGTGGTCAGCATTGCCTCCCTGCTGCTGGCGGTGGCCGGCATCGCTGCCGGTGGTTCCGGCGGCGGGGCGCTGGCCGTGGGCGCTCTGGGTGCCGGACAGTCGGCCATGCTCAATTACAGCCGTATAGACGAGAACGAGGCCGACCACATCGGCCTGCAGTACCTCACGGCTGCCGGTTATCCCCCGGCGGGCATGGCGGGAGGCTTCAAGGTCCTGCGCCAAAAAAGCTGGATGAGCGGCGCCAGCGTCCCGGCCTATCTTTCCACTCACCCGGACATCGGTGACCGCATCAACGGCATCATGGCACGGGTCACAGGCATGAAGGCGAGCGTGCGCGATCGCCGCGTGGACAACAGCCGTTTCCTGCGGGTGCAGACCCTGCTCTGGGGGCGCTACGGCGATGAACAGGTCGCTCTGCAACGTTTCAGCGGCAAGAGCGCTCTGTCCCTCATGGGGCGGGGAATGGTCTACGCTCGTCGCAACGACGTGGTGCAGGCCGCCAAGAGCTTTGACGCCGCCGTGGCCGCCGCTCCCGCGGATCCGCTTGTACTGCGGGAGGCCGGAGCCTTCCATTACCGCAAGGGAGATATGAACAAGGCCGAGCCCCTACTGACCCGCGCCATGCAACTTGACCCGCGGGACTATATGGCCAGTTTCTTTTATGCCCGCCTGCTCGATGAGACCGGAAGAGCCGCTCAGGCGGATCGCTACTACAAGGATGTCCTGCGACAGGTGCCCGAGGAAGCCGATGTCCACGAGGCCTACGCCCGCTCGCTGGGGCGCTCCGGCCGGACAGGCGCCGCCTATGTGCACATGGCCTACAGCGCCATTTACGCCAATCGCCGCAAGCAGGCCAAACGTTATGTGGAAGAAGCTCGGGCCAAGGCCCGCAGCGCTGCCGACGCTCCTCTGCTCAAGCGTCTGGAAGACGTATACAAAGAACGCAAGGAAATGTGGGAAGACGATTGATGGAAACACATGCCACCACCATACTGGCAGTCCGCAAGGACGGGATCGTGGCCATGGCCGGAGACGGTCAGGTGACGCTGGGCCAGAACATGATCATGAAGCACTCGGCACGCAAGCTGCGCCGTCTGCATGACGGCAAGGTGCTGGCCGGTTTTGCCGGAGCTACGGCGGACGCCTTCACGCTCTTTGAACTCTTTGAGGCCAAGCTCAAGGAATTTCGCGGCAACCTTGTCCGTGCCGCCGTGGAGATGACCAAGGAATGGCGCAAGGACAAGTACCTGCACAAGCTGGAAGCCATGCTGCTGCTGGCCGACAGCGAACACATACTGCTGCTCTCCGGCACGGGCGACGTCATCGAACCGGATGACGACGTGGCGGCCATCGGCAGCGGCGGCCCTTACGCGCTTTCGGCGGCGCGTGCCCTGCTCCGACACAGCGACCTGACGGCAACGGACATCGTTCAGGAAGCCATGCGCATCGCGTCGGAGATCTGCGTCTACACCAATGACCACTTCTCGGTGGAAAGTCTCTGATGTCCGCTCACGCCCCGCTGCCGCCGACCGTCGAGAACAGCGCCTCGCCCTTGCGCCTGTCGGCAGGCTGCAAGGTCAATCTCGGCCTGCGCATCACCCGCATCCGCCCGGACGGCTATCATGAGCTGGACTCGCTTTTCCTGCCGCTGTCCGCGCCGAGCGACCTGCTGGAGCTGAACGTCATGCCCGATGCCGCGCCCGGCATTACCGTCATCTGCGACGCCGGCATCCTCGATCCGACCGATAATACGCTCACCAAAGCATATAAAGCCTATTGTCAGGCCAGTACCCTGCCGCCGCCCGCGCTGCGGATACGGCTGCACAAGGGCATCCCCTCGGGAGCGGGCCTTGGCGGCGGCAGCAGCGACGCGGCCGCCCTCCTGCGCTGGCTCGATACGACCAGCCCCGCGCCGCTTGCGCCGGAAGCCCTTGCCCGCGTGGCGCTGCGCGTGGGCGCCGATGTTCCCTTTTTTCTGCAAGGCGGCGCCTGTCGCGTACGGGGGATCGGCGAGATCCTCGAACCGGCTTCCGTGGAGCTGCCCGGAACCAGTCTTATTCTCGTCTGCCCGGAAGAACGCATCAGCACCCCGTGGGCCTACCGGGCCTATGATGCGCTGGCAGCAACGAAAGTACGGGACGCGGACAGCGGGGACTTGACAAATGGCGCGATGCAGGCTAAAGGAACAGCTCTCTCGACCATGCCGGACATAAGCACAGCAGCGACGTTCTGTTTTCGCCGCCGCCATGCTCTTGCCATGCGTAATGATTTGGAAGAAGCCGTTGCGCGGGAATATCCGGTCATCAACACCGTCAGGCAATCCCTGACGCGTTACGGGGCATGGGCTGTTGTCATGAGCGGCAGCGGCTCTGCGGTTGTCGGCCTCATCGCCGCCGAACGGGCAGAACAGGCCCGCGCCGCACTGACGGGAGACGGCTGGCGCACATATGTGCAGACGCTCTGATACTTGCTGGGATGTCGCCAAGTGGTAAGGCAACGGGTTTTGGCTCCGTCACGCGAAGGTTCGAACCCTTCCATCCCAGCCACATAACCCCTACGGCGCAAAGGCACGCAGATGATGTTCAGCGATCTGAAGATTGTCACAGGTTCGTCCAATCCCGATCTGGCCAAAGCCATTTGCAACCATCTTGGCTGCCAGCTTACCCCTACCCTTGCCACGACCTTCAGCGATGGCGAGCTGCGCATCGAGATCGGGGACAATGTGCGCGGCGACGACGTTTTTGTGGTGCAGCCCACCTGTCCGCCGAGCGTCAACCGCAATTTCATGCAGCTCTGCCTCATGCTGGATGCCCTCAAGCGCGCCAGTGCCGGACGCATCACCGCCGTCATCCCCTATTACGCCTATGCCCGACAGGACCGCAAGGTCAGCCCTCGCGCTCCCATCAGCGCCAAAATGGTCGCGGATTTCATCAGTACGGCCGGTGCCGAACGAGTCGTGACCATCGACCTGCACGCCGGTCAGATCCAGGGATTTTTCGATTGTCCGGTGGACAATCTTTTTGCCACGCCCGTCATGATGGATCCCCTGCGCAAATACAGCGAGAATGACGACATCGTCATCGTCTCGCCCGACGCGGGCGGCGTGGAGCGCGCCCGGTCCTACGCCAAACGGCTCAACGCCCCGCTGGCCATCGTGGACAAGCGTCGCGACAAGCCCAATCAGGCGCAGGCCATGCATGTCATCGGTGAAGTGGAAGGCAAGGTGGCCATCGTGGTCGACGATATGATCGACACCGCCGGGACGTTGTGCGCCGGCGCGGAAGTGCTGCTCAAGTACGGCGCTTCCCGCATCATCGCCTGCGCCACCCATCCTGTGCTGTCCGGTCCCGCCATCGAGCGCATCAACAACACCGCCGCGCTGGACCGTGTCATCGTGACGGACACCATCCCGCTGGGCGACAAGCTGGCCGCCTGTCCCAAGCTGGAAGTCGTTTCCGTAGCGGCCCTTCTGGGCAAAACCATCCACAACATCCATACCGGTTCCTCGGTAAGCGTGTTGTTCGTCTAGTGAATTACGGGAGCCCTTGCCCCGTTTCATAAAAAATACGAGTGTTTTCCGCCTCGCAGCGGTAGACAGTGAAGGAGAAGACAATGAGCATTGAAAAGACGTTGAGCGTGCAGAAACGTGAAGAC
>NZ_CALVHE010000027.1 GCF_944327235.1 uncultured Desulfovibrio sp. | reverse complement strand
CGCTCGCTTGTTGGTTTGTCTGGTAACTTCCAACTTACCGAATGAGGAAAGGGTGAACAACCTATCGGAACACAACAGCTAGATCAAACGGAAAAACCGCGTTTTTCCACGAAGTATCAGGCCGTATGGTTTGGGACGCAGAACATCCCAAACGGATAAGGCTCCTAGAGCCTGTTAACACAAATTTTACAACAATTTTAATAGATAAAACAGATAAACTGTACATCTTCCCCTTGCTTTTGGGGGCGATGTTGCCTCGTATCCCTGACTCTTCCCTGGTAAAAGCGCGTTGGGGAAGGGATGGGGGGCTTGGGGGGAAGGGGCCCCCCTCCCGCGCTGGCGGCGACCGAAAGGCGGCTCGCAGGGCCGTGCCCGTTAGGCGACGCAGGAGCCTTACGGGCATCGACAGCAGAGCGCGACCGAAAGGCGGCCGCAGGCCGTGCCCGTTAGGCGACAAAGGAGCCTTACGGGCATCGACAGCAGAGCGAGGGATTCCCCTTCCCCCCAAACAAACAGCTAATAGTGTTAACAGGCTCCTAGATGACCTTGTTCAGCGCGTACTCGATGATGCCCTCGGCGCCTGCCTGGCGCAGTCGCGGGATCAGGTCGCGCACCACGTCGATATTGACCACCGTTTCCACGGAAAGCCACTTCTCGTTCTGGAGCGGGGACACCGTGGGGGAGTTGAGGGACGGCAGCATCTGGAGGATGGCGTCGAGGTGATCCGCAGGCGCGTTCATCTTGATGGCCACCAGATTTTCCGCCCGCAGCGCGCCCTGCAGGAGCAGGTCGATCTGGTCGATCTTGGCCCGCTTGCGCGGGTCGGCCCAGGCGTCACGATTGGCGATGAGCACGGGATAGGAGCTCATGACCTCGTCGATGATGCGCAGACCGTGCGCCCGGATGGTCGTGCCGGTCTCCGTCACTTCCACGATGCCGTCGGCCAGGCCTTCCACCACCTTGGCTTCGGTGGCGCCCCAGGAATAAAAGATGTCCACGTCGATGCCCAGCCCGGCAAAATACTTGCGCGTCAGCCCCCGCAGCTCGGTGGCGATGCGCTTGCCCGCCAGATCCTGCGGCTTCTGGTAGGGCGAATCCCCGGCCACGGCGAGCACCCAGCGGCAGGGGCGGCAGGAGGTCTTGGAATACGCCAGTTCGGAAATGATCTGCACGTCCTTGTCGTGTTCCACCTCATGCAGCCAGTCCAGACCCACGATGCCCACATCGAGGATGCCCGCCGCGACGTATCCGCCGATCTCCTGCACCCGGCAAAGGGAGGCGCTGATCTCCGGGTCATTAATCTCGGGGAAGTAGTTGCGGGTGTGCTTGCGGATCTTCCAGCCTGCACGGTCAAAGAGATTGATGGTGGCTTCTTCCAGCGACCCCTTGGGGACGCCCAGTTTGATGATGGGTTGTGCGTTCATGCGTAAGCTCCGGGCGCTTCACGCCCTTGTGTTAACGTGCAGAGCGTTCGGACGTTTCAGCGGCCGTAGACGCTTTGAGGATCGAACACCACGGGAGAACAGTCCGCGACCTCGCCGTCCTTCCATTCCCGATAGAAGCAGGAACGATGCCCCGTATGGCAGGCTGCGCCGCCGATCTGCTCGATGGCCAGCAGGATGGTGTCGTTATCGCAGTCCAGCCGGATGGAGCGTACCTTCTGCACATGGCCGGAAGTCCCCCCCTTGTGCCAGAGCTCACCACGACTGCGGCTCCAATAATGGGCCTCGCCCGTGGCCAGCGTGCGCTGCCAGGCCTCCTCATTCATGTAGGCCAGCATGAGCACTTCCCCGGTTGCCGCGTCCTGGGCAATGGCCGGCACGAGCCCCTTGCTGAAATCAGGGCAAAACGCCGTGGACATAGACGATCTCCTTGTGGAAAGACTCACGTTCGCCGTCCTTCCGACAACAGGGGGACGACGGACGCGGACAAGTGCACGCTAGCCATAAATGCGCGTGGACGCAAGGGAGCTGACGCGTCAGCCGCCAGTCAGCTTGGTGAAGATCACATGACGCCCCGCTCCACGCACGGCAAACAGCCGGCCCGCTGGGATCCAGCGAACCGGCTGCTTCGGTCGGAACTCTTCCGTGGGGCGGGCGGCCGCGCCATCTTGTTGCGTCCCCTTCCGGCTGCGCCGGAAAGGGGCGATCCGCTTACGAAAGTCTATTTTTTTGCGTAGGCACTGGGGATGCGTCGAGGCGGCAAGCCGCTGAGACGCGGTTTTGTCGCCGCATCGGCTGCTTCCGTCGGCGCGGCGGCCGGAGCCGCTGTCGCTTCGGCGGGAGTGGCCATGGGGCGAGCCATCTGCTGGGCCGCAAGGGGCTGTGGAGCGACCGGCTCCGCCGCTTGGGCCTCGGCAGGGGCCGGGGCTGCCGCCGGAGCAGCCTCACCGGCCGGGTCCAGATGCATGGCATTGCGGCCATAGGCAGCCTGGGCCATGGCTCTGGGCATGTGTCCGGTAGCCGAAAAACCGGGCATGGCCTGCGGCACGGCCTTGCGCTGCTGCAGGGACGTGGCCGGCTTCATGCGGACGGAGATCTCGGCCACCGCCTGCTTGGCCTCGGGCTTGTCGATGATCTGGGCATACGCGCTACGCAGCCCCGACAGGATCTGGGACACGCTGTCCAGCCGCTCGACGCTCATCTTGAGATTGGCCTCAAGCAAGCGCGCCGTGCACAGAAAATACAGGTTGCTGAGATTGACCGCCAAGTCCCCTCCCCGCTCCATGTTGAGCGAGGAGGAGAGCTCGTTGACGATGTCGATGACTTTGGAAATGAGGATGCCCTTGGCGGCATAGTCCTTTTCCAGCATCTTTTCGCGGGCCTGCTGCAGGAATTTCAGCGCACCGTCATAGAGCATCAGCAAGAGACGCCCCTGATCGGCGGTGCCGACATTGGTCTGCATGTAGGCCTGTGTAGCGCGAGTATTCATCTGTTCTGTTCCTTAAAAAGAATCAATACTAACCGCCGCTCAACTGCTTGAGTTGACTCTCAAGGGAAGTCTGCGTCTTGTTGTACTGGGCAAGCAGGGTCTCCAGTCGGGCAAAGGCCGCCTTCTGCCGCTCTTCCCAGAGCGCGATACGGTCCTTTTCCCGGTCGATCTTGTCCTGGATGTTCTCCATGATGGTCTTGTAGTTGTCCTGCAAGATCATCAGAGCGCCGTTCTTTGACTTGACGGCCAGGGAGTCGTCATCGACCGTCTTACCGGTATCCTGCCATGTCAGTTCTTCCTTGAGGAAGTTGTCCACCGTATCCAGCAGACCGTACTTGATGCGCACCTGGCCTTCGTGCTTGCCGGGCGCCAAGTCGTCGATGATGATGGACAGACCGCGGGCATCGCCCGAAGCGCAGGAAAAGTAGTTGCTGCCCATGCTGGGGTCGTTATTGGCCTTGACGCCGTTGATGTAGACCTCAAGGATGTTGCCGGCGGCGTCCACTTCATAGCTGACATCATAGATGCCGGCCTGTGTGATGCCCTGCACGCTACTGGCGTAACGGAAGGCGTTGGTGGTGGAGGTCCCCGCCGTGCTCGGTCCGCAGAAGAAGTCCACCACGGCTTCCATGTTCTCGGACATCATCTTGTTGTAGTTTTCCTGGTCCAGATCCGAGAGCGACTCGATGGAAGAGGAAGGCGCGATGACCAGCAGGCCGTATGTTTCGCTGTTCTGATCGGTATCGGTCTTGATGCCCATGTTGGCCAGGTTGGCGAGCAGGTCGCCGGACAGGATGTCGTCCGCCGAGGTCCGGCCCTGATAACCGGCGGGCGTGCCGGTCAGAGCCGCCTTGAAACGCGAATTGAACAGCTGCACGCCATAGTTGCCCTGCAGGAGACCGCCCTTCTGGGAGGTCAGCTGGGACATGCTGTAGTTGTCGTCTTCCGGGTCCGTGGACGTCGTTTCCGCATTCTCATCATACTTGGTGAAGGTCTGCACCGTCACCAGCAGGCTGTTCACGGCATCCAGAAATGCCTGTACGCTCTCCTGCAGGGCGTCCACGTCCGTATTGACGTTGATGGTCGCCTCGCCTTCCCCCTGGATGTTGATCGTCACGCCTTCGATGACGTCCGAGATCGAGTTGGACTCGCTCTCCAGCTCCATGGGCCAGTTGTCCACGGTATAGATGGCGTTGGCGGACTGCTTGATGTTCCAGTTGTCGGAGTCCGTGATCTGACCGGTGATGCCGGGCCCCTTCAGGGACACGATATCCTTGACGACCAGCTTGCCGTCCACGACGGAGGCATCCAAGCCCTGAGCCTTCAGTCCATCCAGCACATTTTGCATGGTGGAACCGCTGGCAAGATTGAACTTCACTTCCGAGCCGTCATTCTTCACCACGGTATATTCGAGTTCCGGCGGCGTTTCCAGCAGGTTCTCGCCGCCCCCGGCACCCGCGGATTCCGGCGCGATGGCGCTGTTGTTGATGGTCATCTCCGCATTGACCGTGGCGCTGTAGCCCTGGTGGTCCACATAGCCCTGCGTCAGGGCCATACCACGCACGTTATCCAGCTTGAGGATCGAGTTGCCGGCTGCATCCGTATCAGGAGAAACAGAGACCCCAGCAGCGCCAAGCTGCGACTGTATCTCGTTGAGCAGATCCTGATTGGTCTTGTCGCTGCTGATGGTGACGGTCTTGGTGGTGCCGTCGCCCATGGTGAAGGTGTAAACGAGCTCCTTCGGCGGATTGGCGTCGCTCAGCTTTTCGCCCAGCTTGTCCTTGGTAAAGGTCAGGGTCGTATCGAAGACCGTGCTCGCGCCGGTGGTGAAGTCCACGGATGTGCCGCTGGCGGGCGTCTGCTCCACGGAGATGCCGCTGGGCATACTGCCGCTCCCGGAAGGCGTGATGCTCTCCACGCCGGAAAGGCCCATGTACCAGCGGCCGTCGTCCGCCATGGACATATTGGCCGTGTTGCCCGTGGCCTGAGCCAGCGTGGCCAGAAACTCCTCGCGGGTCGCGTTGTCCTTGACCGTGATGGAAATGGTGCTCTTGTAGCCGAGCCCCTTGTCCACTACCACATCGAAAGTCAGGTTCTGCCCGGTGCCGCCTTCGACCAGCGGCTTGGACATCTCGTCCTGCGTCCCGGCGTAAACCTTGACGCTGGGGGGCACGTCGGCCTTTTCCGAACTGTCGCGACGCTTGAAGGACTGCACGCCGTCCAGCTTCAGATTGCCGGAAGGATCCAGGCTGGCGATATTCCGGCCCGTCTGGGAGTTGATGGCGTTCACAAGATCATTCAGCGAGGAATTGCCCTTGATGGTGACGCTCTTCTTCGTGCCGTTGTCGTAAACGAGGTCAAAGACGAAGTCGCTGGGGTCGGTGAGTACTTCGCCAAGGTCCACCTTCTTGCTGGTGGACCAGGAGGAACTCGTCCCCGCCGCGGACATGCCCTCAAGAGCGCAGTCATAGATGACGAGATTGTTTTCTTCCCCGGTATCCTTGCCGGCCACCTGGAAAAGATAGCCGCCGCTCGTCTTCACCGTGCTGACGGTGATGCCCGGATTGTCCTTGGAGTTGTTCACCAGGCTCACGAAGGAGTCCAGCGTGGTGTTGGGCGGAACGGCGATGGACACCGTCTTGCCGCCATAGGTGAACTTGAAGTCCACCGTATTGTCGGTCTTGTTGATGATGTCGTTCTTGGAAGAAAAGACGTGCTTGTTCGCCCAGACGGAGTTGCTGGCCACCTGCTTCACATTGATGGTGTGCTGCATGTTCTGGGCATTGGAGTTGGCCGTCCCCGTCACCACGCCGTCATCGGAGCTGGTCACCAGCTTGCTGACGAAGTTGTCGCGGTTCTTGAGGCTCGCGATCTGGCTCTTGGTGCTCTGCGCGGCCTCGATGATCTTGCCGAAGGCCTGATAGCGCAGGTTCCAGTCGTCCTGCCACGCCTGAAGGCGGTTGAGCTGGATGGATTCGATCTGCTTGAGCTGCTCCAGGGTCTGGGTCCAGTCGGTACCCGAACCGCTCAAGCCGGAATAATATATGGAGCCAGCAATGGAACTCGACATGGCAACCTCGCTTGATATACGTATAAGGACGATACGCGTTCTCTAGGAAAGACTTTCCCGACAAGACATGTTTGCAAGATTCACGCCAAGCGCGACATCCCCGGACAAGGCTCCAGAGACGCTCTCGCCGCATATATCTTTCTGTACTTAACGGCGTACTTCGGCAGATATTTAGGGTCTGCCCGGCCAGTCGTCCAGCATGGCCCTGAGGGCTTTGGCCCGGTGGCTGCGCCCCATCTTCTCTTCGCGGGAAAGCTCGGCCGCGCTGCGTCCCAGTTCAGGGTCCCAGAACACCGGATCATAGCCGAAGCCGTTCTCCCCCCGGGGCGACGTGAGGAGGCGCCCCTCCCAGGTCCCGCGCACGGTCCATTCCCGCCCGCCCATCGACGGCGGGAAGACCACGGCCATGCAGCAGACGAAACGACAAGCCCGCTCCGCTTCGGGCACATCGCGCAACACATGCAGCAGTTTGCGGATGTTGCGGGCATCCCGGCTTTCTCCGGCAAGAAATTCCCAGTCATCGGCATAGCGGGCCGAATGGATGCCCGGCGCGCCGCGCAGGGCGTCCACCTCCAGGCCGGAATCGTCAGCGACGCTCACCAGCCCGGTATGGGCGGCCACGGCCCGCGCCTTGATGAGGGCATTGGCCTCGAAGCTGTCGCCGTCCTCCACGATATCCCCCACGTCGGGGAATTTATCCAGTCCAAGCACCTCCACCCCGAGGGCCGCCAGCGGTCCGGCCAGTTCCCGGACCTTGCCGGCATTGCCGGTGGCAAGCACCACCTTTTCACATGTCGTCATGTTGTCCTCCTCAGAGAAGATCAGGACGGCGTCCTGCGCGTCTGCAGGGTGGCCGTCACGATACCGCCCACGATGAGCAGGCCGCCCACCACCTGCGCCGCGATCACCGCCTCGCCCAGCACGAGCCAGGCGGCCAGTGCCGCATAGAGCGGCAGGGAGTAATAGACGATGCCCGCGCGCACCGGTCCGATGCAGGCAATGGCCCGCGTCCAGAGACTGAAAGAAACGAAGGAACAGCCGATACCGGCATAGAGCACGCCGGTGAGCACCTCGCCGCTCCAGACGACAGGCGGCAGCAGCCACATCTCCCCGATGACCGCGGGCAGACAGAAGAGGCTCCCCAGACCGAAGGTGGCGGCGCTGAATCCCAGCGTGGACAATCCGGCCGGGCGCGAGCGGATGAAGAGCGAATACAGCCCGAAGCTCAGCGCCCCGCCCAGCGACCACAGATCGCCCCCGGCAAAGCTCAGGGAGGCCAGCCGTTGCCAGTCCCCCCGGCTGACCAGCACCACGATGCCCGCCATGACCACGCACATGCCGAGCAGGCGGCGCGGACTGATGGGGTCCCCGTAGATGATGCGGGAAAGCAGCAGGATGATGACCGGCGCCGTCGGCGCGATGAGGGCCATGTTCAGACTGGGCGTGGTCTGCCCGGCCTTGTAGAAAAAGGTGTTCATGAACGACACGCCCAGCAGCGCCATGAGCGACACATAGCGCCAGTGCCGCCGCAAGAGGGGGAAGTCCTGCCGGAGATGCCGCCAGGCAAAGGGCAGACATACGACAAAGGCGATGACCCAGCGCCAGAAATTGCACTGCCAGGGCGGTATCATGTCCGCCACGGCCCGCGCCACCACGAAGTTGCCCGACCAGATGATGGTAGCCAGCAGCGCCATGCCGTATCCGGCCGCCGTTTCCCGCATGATGCCTCTCCTTTCCCGCCGGGGCGCATCCCTTTCCCGCGACGGGGGCCGGCCCTCCGCCGCCTGCGCCCATCCCGCGCGCTTTCGGCCCCGTCGGCGGAAGTCGCTCCGGGCGGCGGTCCGATATGCCCAGACCCTAGCCGCAGGCGGACGCCGGAGTCAATGCCTCTCCCGCCTGGACGGCCTGTCCGCGCGGCCGCTGCGGGCGGGCCTTCCCTTTTGGCGGGTAAGCGGCTAGGCTCGGCCGGGGTCGGCCCTTGCCGTGCGGCCGCCCTTCCCCGATGACGGCACGGCCTGTCTGGAGTTTACATGAAAATGACCCTGACCCTCTCCGCGCGCTGTGCGCGTTGTTTTGTCCTGAGCTTGTCGCTGGCCCTGCTGCCCGCCGCCGCCCTGAGCGCCGCCCCGGCCGGGACGGCCCCCGAAGCCGCCGAGGCGCAGACGCCGGAGCAGCCTGCCGGGGCCTCGCCGGAAGCGCAAAAGCTGGCCGCCGAGCAGGGCAAGACCCTGCAAGCCGCGCAAAAAGCGCTGGACGCGGGCAACCACGCGCAGGCCGTGGAACTGGTAAAACCGCTGGCCGAGGCCGACAATCCCGAAGCCCTCTATGTGCTGGGCGAGCTGACCATGCAGGGCAAGGGCGTCAAGCGCAACGCGAAGCAGGGGGCCATCCTCCTGAAAAAGGCGGCCGACAAGGGCGAGATGCGTGCCCAGAACGCCTATGCCACCGCATTGTGCACCGGCAACGGCGTCAAACGGAATTTCAAGGAGGCGGCGCGCTGGTACCGCAAGGCCGCCGAACAGGGGCTGGCCGAAGCGCAGTTCGCGCTGGGCTATCTCTATGCGCACGGGCGCGGCGTCCCCAAGCGGGAAAACGACGCCATCGACTGGTACGGGCGGGCCGCCAATCAGGGACTGGCCGAAGCGCAGTACACCCTCGGCTGGACCTACCTCAACGCCAAGGGCAGCAATCAGAGCGACACCAAGGCGGCGCACTGGTTCGAGCGGGCCGCGCAGCAGGATCACGTCAAGGCCATGAACAATCTGGCTTTCATGTACGCCGAGGGACGCGGCTTCGCGCAGGACAATGCCCGCGCCGTGGAGTGGTACACCCGTGCGGCCGAAGCGGGCTATGCCGAGGCGCAGTATAATCTGGGCTTCATGTACGAGCAGGGGCGCGGCGTGCCGCAGGATTATGCCAAGGCCGTGGAATGGTACCGCAAGGCCGCGGACAACGGCGAGGCGGCCGCCATGTACAGCATGGGCCTGATGTACGACCAGGGCACGGGCGTGCAGGCCAATCTCAGCGAGGCGCAGCGCTGGTACGAGCTGGCCGCCAAAAACGGCGATCCCGACGCCAAGGCCCATCTGCGGGCCCAGCAGCGGGACGGCCGCAAGTGATGCGACGGGCGGCCGCCGCCCGGGAAAAACACGCCGGACGCGGGGCGGACGCCAGCCGCCCCTTGTGTTCCCTTCATATTTCTGCTATGGTCGCTCACCCTCAAAAATACGAGGGAAATATTTGTTTGGAGGCATGGCAGATGGCTGACAAGGAAACCGGGCACGAAAACGAAATGAATTTCGAAAGCGCCCTTGAAAACTACCTCAACACCGACTTCGGCGAACTCGAAGAAGGCTCCATCGTCAAGGGCGAGATCGTTCGCGTTGACGACGACAATGTGCTGGTGGACGTGAATTTCAAGTCCGAAGGTCAGATCCCGGCGAGCGAGTTCCGCGATTCCGCCGGCAACATGACCGTGAAGGTGGGCGATACGGTGGACGTGTACGTCGTTCGCAAGAACGAGGGTGAAGGCACCATCACGCTCTCCTTTGAAAAAGCCAAGCGCATGCAGGTCTTCGACAAGCTTGAGGACGTGCAGGAGACCAATCAGGTCATCAAGGGTCACATCGTGCGCCGCATCAAGGGCGGCTACACCGTGGACATCGGCGGTGTGGAAGCCTTCCTGCCCGGCTCCCATGTGGACCTGCGCCCCGTGCCGGACATGGACGCGCTGGTCAATCAGGAATTCGAATTCCGCGTGCTCAAGATCAACCGCCGTCGCAGCAACGTCATCGTGTCCCGCCGCGTCCTGCTGGAAGAGGAGCGCGATTCCAAGCGGCAGGATCTGCTCCGCACGCTGGAAGAAGGCCAGATCGTGCAGGGCAAGGCCAAGAACATCACCGAGTACGGCGTGTTCGTGGATCTGGGCGGCCTCGACGGCCTGCTGCACATCACGGACATGAGCTGGAAGCGCATCCGCCATCCCAAGGAAATGATCACCATGGGCCAGGACCTGACCCTCAAGGTGCTCTCCTTCGACCGCGAGAACAACAAGGTCTCCCTCGGCCTCAAGCAGCTCGTGCCCGATCCGTGGCAGGACATCTCCGCCCGCTTCCCCGAAGGGGCCAAGTGCACCGGCAAGGTCACCAACCTTGTGGACTACGGCGCCTTCGTGGAGCTGGAGCCCGGCGTGGAAGGCCTCGTGCACATCTCCGAGATGTCCTGGACCCGCAAGCTGCGTCATCCTTCCCAGATGGTGCACACCGGCGATGAAGTGGAAGTGGTCATCCTCGGCGTGGACGGCGAAAAGAAGCGCATCAGCCTCGGCATGAAGCAGGTGCGTCCCAATCCCTGGGAACTGGTGGCCGAAAAGTATCCTGAAGGCACCATCCTGGAAGGCGTCATCAAGAACATCACCGAATTCGGCATGTTCATCGGCATCGAGGACGGCATCGACGGCCTCATCCACGTCTCCGACATCAGCTGGACCAAGAAGGTGCGTCATCCCAACGAGATCTACAAGGTGGGCGACACCGTGCAGGCCAAGGTGCTCACCGTGGATCAGGAAAACGAAAAGTTCACCCTCGGCATCAAGCAGCTGGTGGACGATCCGTGGGGCCATGTGCCCAGCACCTACCCCGTGGGCTGCACCGTCAAGGGCGTGATCACCAACATCACGGACTTCGGCCTCTTCGTGGAAGTGGAAGAAGGCATCGAGGGCCTCGTGCATGTGTCCGAACTGTCGGGCAAGAAGGTCAAGACCCCGGCCGAAATGTACAAGGAAGGCCAGGAGATCGAAGCCAAGGTCATCCATGTCAGCGCCGAAGAACGCCGCCTCGGCCTGTCCATCAAGCAGATCCGCGACGAGGAAGAACGCCGCAAGCCCAAGGAATTCCATGCCGGTCCGCAGGAATCCGGCCAGAGCCTGGGCGAACTGCTCAAGGCCGCGCAGGAAAACAGCGAAAACTGATCTTTCGGCGGATAACAGCGTATACAGCAAGGGGAGGCTTCGGCCTCCCCTTTTTTATCGCAGGGGCGCTATCCGTCCGCGGTCCGGCATACCAGCGGCTGTCAACACTATTCGTTTCCTGTTTGGGGGAAGGGCCCCCTCCGCGGACGCACGCCTGGACACTCAGTTGGCGGGACGACCGCTACGAGAACGGCGCGGACATCCCGGAGGGGAAGCCCCTACTTCCCCGAGGACTGAAGCGGATTCGCATTGAAATCGTGTCCAATTTCAATGCTGGCGCTGCCCTCACACTACGGAAAAAGCGTGGTTTTTCCGTGTGTTCGGTTGCTGGTAGTCGCTCCCGCGACTACCAGAGCAATCCACATTTTCAATGTGGAATTGCTCTAAAGCGCCCCGCCTTGAAAACCCTCCGCATCCACGCTATTTGACGAAGATATGACGCCCCGCAACAAGGAGGGAAACCATGTCCGGAGGCATATCCCTCAAGCCCGAGACCATTCCGCTTTTTCCGGACGAGCTGGCCGATGAGCTGCGGCGGCAACTTTTCTGGATCGTCAAGCGTCACAGCTCCTACACGGCCTGGGCGCGCGCCTTTGCCGCCTTTGACGCGCTCATCGACAAAATGGAGTGCCTGCTCCCAGAACTCGCCGCCAAGCCATTCGGCACCTACGGCATAGGACTGCCCCCCGACACCAAACCTTTGATCGTCTGGCCCGAATGGGATTACAAGCTCACATGGCGCCGCGAATACCGGGCCGCCCTAGACCGCCTGCGCAAAGGGGACAAGAGAGCCCTCGGCATCATACCGCCGGCCCCTCTTCTCGCCTTGCAGGCTGGACGCTGCCAGAATCTGGTGTACTTTTTCCAGGGAGAGCACCCAAGGGATGGATACTACAGCGAACTTGATCCCATCATCCCGGAAAAAGCCGCACTGACCAGGCTGGCCAAACTCGCGTACTGTTTGGCTGCTGAGAACCTCGAGCTCACGGGAACGTCTCCGCTCGGCAGTATGGCTGATAGTGTGGACTGCAGGATCTTCTATTCCCCTGAGCGCCGCCATCTGGCATCGCCTCTGCCACTTAATCCCGGCAAACCACATTACGATCTTGCCATATGCAAGGTAGACATTACCACCCTCTACCCCATCCCGGCGGACCTGCCGCCCGTGCCCGACCCCGTCATCCTGCCCGGACGGAAAGCGCCGCTGATCCTGAACAGCGAAGAGAGGGTAGCGCTGCCCGGCATCTATCTCTCCGCTCCTTGCGGGGATATCCGCTATCTGTTCCCCAATGCCGCCGCTCCCTTCCTTGACCTGGGCGAACGCTGCCTGCCCTGCACCTGGACACTCATCTGGCAGGACGACCGCTACGAGAACGGCGCGGACATCCCGGAGGAGGAAGCCCTCTACTTCCCCGAGGACTGAAGCGGCCCGCCTTGAAAGACCGCCGCATCCACGCTATTTGACGAGGATACGACGCGCGCAACAAGGAGAAAAACCATGTCCGGAGGCATATCCCTCAAATCCGAGACCATTCCGCTTTTTCCTGACGAGCTGGCCGATGAGCTGCGGCGGCAACTTTTCTGGATCGTCAAGCGTCATAGTTCCTACACGGCATGGGCACGCGCCTTTGCCGCCTTTGACGCGCTCATCGACAAAATGGAGAGCCTGCTCCCAGAACTCGCCGCCAAACCATTCGGCACCTACGGCATAGGACTGCCGCCCGACACCAAACCTTTGATCGTCTGGCCCGAATGGGATTACAAGCTCACATGGCGCCGCGAATACCGGGCCGCCCTAGACCGCCTGCGCAAAGGGGACAAGAGAGCCCTCGGCATCATACCGCCGGCCCCTCTTCTCGCCTTGCAGGCTGGACGCTGCCAGAATCTGGTGTACTTTTTCCAGGGAGAGCACCCAAGGGATGGATACTACAGCGAACTTGATCCCATCATCCCGGAAAAAGCCGCACTGACCAGGCTGGCCAAACTCGCGTACTGTTTGGCTGCTGAGAACCTCGAGCTCACGGGAACGTCTCCGCTCGGCAGTATGGCTGATAGTGTGGACTGCAGGATCTTCTATTCCCCTGAGCGCCGCCATCTGGCATCGCCTCTGCCACTTAATCCCGGCAAACCACATTACGATCTTGCCATATGCAAGGTAGACATTACCACCCTCTACCCCATCCCGGCGGACCTGCCGCCCGTGCCCGACCCCGTCATCCTGCCCGGACGGAAAGCGCCGCTGATCCTGAACAGCGAAGAGAGGGTAGCGCTGCCCGGCATCTATCTCTCCGCTCCTTGCGGGGATATCCGCTATCTGTTCCCCAATGCCGCCGCTCCCTTCCTTGACCTGGGCGAACGCTGCCTGCCCTGCACCTGGACACTCATCTGGCAGGACGACCGCTACGAGAACGGCGCGGACATCCCGGAGGAGGAAGCCCTCTACTTCCCCGAGGACTGAAGCGGCCCGCAACAAGGAAGACACCATGTCCGAGACCCTATCCGTCTTTCCGGACGAGCTGCCCGATGCTCTCCGGCGACAGCTTTTCTGGATCGTCAAGCGTCATAGTTCCTACACGGCATGGGCACGCGCCTTTGCCGCCTTTGACGCTGTCATCCGGAAAATGGACAGCCTGCGCCCCGAGCTGGCCGCCAAACCCTTGGGCACCTACGGCATCGGGCTGCCTCCCGACACAAAACCCATCTCAAGATGGCCCGACTGGTGGTTTACGCTTCTGCGACGCCGTAATTATCGCGCAGCTCTGGCCCGCCTGCGAAAGGGGGATAAAAGAGCGCTCGGCACCACGCCACCGGGTCCCCTTCTCGGTTTGCAGGCTGAAAACTACAAGTATGATCTGGTCAATTTTTTCCGGGGGAAACACCCCGACCCCAGAGAGGGATACTACAGCGAACTTGATCCCATCATCCCGGAAAAAGCCGAGCTGACCAGACTGGCCGAGCTGGCGTACTGTCTGGCCGCCGAAAACATCGAACTCGCAAGGATGGCAAGCGCCAGAGCGTTCAATAGCGTATACAGCAAAGTCCCTTACAGCCCGGAAGCCCATTGTCTAAAGATCCACCTTCCTTTCCACCCTGACAAGAAGTCCTGTGACCTTGACCGCTATCCCATCCCGGCGGAGCTGCCGCCCGTGCCCGGCCCCGTCATCCTGCCCACGCTGAAAAAGCACTGGTGGGCCCCGGCCTTCCGTCATGACGGCCCGCTGGTCATGCAAAGCAATCAACGAGTATTCCTCCCCGGCATCTATCTCTCCGCTCCTTACGGGGATATCCGCTATCTGTTCCCCAATGCCGCCGCTCCCTTTCTCGACCAGGGCTACATGCAGGAACGCTACCTGCCCTGCACCTGGACACTCATCTGGCGGGACGACCGCTACGAGAACAGTGCGGACATCCCGGAGGAGGAAGCCCTCTACTTTCCCGAAGGCTAGAGCGCTTCGTCATGGGAAAAGGCAACACACGGGGCGGCGGCACAGCGCGTTCCGGTCGAAATGGCGGGAAAACCGCGTTCTTTTCCGCGAAACACCAGCCGTAACCGCTCTATCTGACAAGGATATGACGGGCCACAAGCACGGGGAGCCACATGTCTGCGGAACGACACAGCGACAAAAGAGCAGAAGAATTTCTTGCGGAATACAGACGAAAAACCTGCACTCCGGCAGACCTGCCCGATGCTGTCCGGCGGCAGCTTTTCTGGATCATCAAGCGCCACACATCCTACACGGCCTGGGCACGCGCCTTTGCCGCCTTTGACGCGCTCATCGACAAAATGGAGAGCCTGCTCCCCGAGCTGGCCGACAAACCGTTGGGCACCTACGGCGTAGGGCTGCCCCCCCGTACCGAACCTTTCACCGTCTGGCCCGGCTGGGAATACAAGCTCACATGGCGCGGCGAATACCGCGCCGCCCTGACCCGCCTGCGCAAGGGAGACAAGGCGGCGCTCGGCACTGCACCGCCGAAACCCGTTCTCGGCTGGCAGGATTGGCCCTGCGAGGCTCTGCTCTGCTTTTTCCGGGGGGTGCACCCCAGGGATGGCTACTCCCGTGAACTCGATCCCGTCATCCCGGAAAAAGCCGCGCTGACCAGACTGGCCTGGCAGGCATACTCGCTGACCTGTGAAAATATAGAGTTGACGACAGTACGAAACAAGCGCGTAGAGATCAGACAAGGATACTCCCCCGAATCCCGTACCTTGATGGCTGTACTGCCGCAAAGATCCGATGCAGCCGACTTCTCGTTCAGGTGGGAAGGCATCGACATGCTGAGCCGCTACCCCATCCCTGCGGACCTGCCGCCCGTGCCCGCCCCCGTCATCCTGCCCGAACGGAAAACGCCGCTGACCGTGAACAGCGATGAGATGGTAACAGTGCCCGGCATCTACCTATCCACTCCCCACGAAGTCATACAGTATCTGCATGTCGAAGCGCCCGCCCCCTTCCTCGACCAGGGCTACATGCAGGAGCGCTACCAGCCCTGCACCTGGACACTCATCTGGCGGGATGACCGCTACGAGAACGGCGCGGACATCCCGGAGGAGGAAGCCCTCTACTTCCCCGAGGACTGAAGCCCCCGCCGGCCATCGACGGGAACGACAGGGGAAAGGCTCCGCCCGGCAGCCCCGTACACGAGGCTGGCCGCGCGCGGCCGCCCGCCCGGCCCGGATCAGACGGAAAGACCGTGTTTTTCCACGAAGCGACAGGCCGTATGGCTTGGAACAGGAAGCGTTTCAAGCGAAAAACGCTCTACGCGGAGGAGCCGTCGTCTTCCGCGCTGTGCGCCTGCGCCGCTGCCACCACCTTCTTGAGCAGCTCCCGCAGGGTACGGCGTTCTTCCTCGCTCAGCGGCTCCGTCACCGACATATCCCAGCCTGAGATGATCTCCATGATCCGCGGATAGGCCGCCTCGGCGCGCGGCGTGGGGAAAATGGCCGTCGTCCGCCTGTCCTGCGGGTGAGGCTCCCGCCGGATATAGCCTTGACGCTCCAGATGGGCCAGCGCCCGCGTCACGTTGCTTTTGTTGAGATGCACCAGCTCCGGCAGCTTGTCCTGTGTGAGTCCAGGCTGACGGCAGATATACACGAGAAAAAGATATTGGCTGCCGCTCAGGCCGTACTCCGCAAGCCGCCGGTTCAGGTAGAGCTGATACCACCTGTGCGCCAGCCCGATCCATTTGTACGTCAGTTCCACACATGCTCCCAAACATCTGTCCGCCGCAGGCGGCGTCCACGGAAAAAGGCTCCCCACCCTTGAGTGGCGTCCGGCAACGGGCGGCTTGAGCATTTTGCCTTTGAAAAAATGCGAGGCGGCGACACAGCGCCGCCCGACCCAAAGTGAGCGGAAAAACCACGTTTTTTCCGCGAAACGACAGGCCGTATGGTTTGGAACGCGAAGCGTTTCAAACTGAAAATACGCTTAGGACGCCGACAGATCGTGAAGGCACGGACTTCTCCGGAGACATGTCTGCCGACGCAAGCCCGCACGCGCCCATCCGGAGGCGTCGTCCCCTCCGCCGTGTTGTTCCTGTCATAAAGGATAGCTTGACACTCTGAGGAAGACAACGTAATCGTTGCACGCGCAACAATCTATTTCGAGGAAACGCCATGCCCGCACAACGCCGCCCGCAGATCCGCAAGGACACTGACCAGACACAGCGGGGCCTCCAGGCCCTGCGCTCCATCTTCAGCCGCAATTTCACTGTGGTCTCGCTCATCAATCTGCTGCTGATGACGGCATATTACCTCATGTTCGTCACCAGTACCGGCTATGCCCGCACGACCTACGGGGCGAGCCTGAGCACAGCGGGGCTCACGGCGGGCATCATGGTCATCGGCTGCCTTGTCGGGCGCTTCGCCACCGGCAACTTGCTCTCCCTGCTGGGCTGCCGCACCATCCTGCTGGCTGGCCTGCTCTTCTACTCGGCCAGCATCGCCGCCTTCTTCTGGGTCCCCAGTCTTGCACTGCTCTTTGTCCAGCGCCTCTGCATGGGCATCGGCGTGGGCATCATCGGCACGGCCACAGGCACCATCGTGGCCTACGTCGTCCCGCACGAGCATCACGGGCTCGGCATCAGCCTGTTCAGCATGAGCACGGCGCTCGCGCTGGCGCTGGGCCCCTTCCTGGGCATCCAGATCGTCGCCCGTACCAGCTATGCCGTCCTTGCCCAGACCTGTCTGGGCATCGGCCTTGCCTGCATCGCCATCTTTTTCATCATGGGCCGCCTGCCGGAGATGCGCCACCGCCGCCGTCCCTTTCTTGATCTGTACAGTTACATCGACCCGCGCGTGGTGCGCTTCTCGCTGGTGGCGCTCATCACCTGTCTGAGCTACGGCTGCATCCAGGCCTTCATGACCTCCTACGCCGCCGAACGCGGACTGACCGCCGCCGCGAGCTTCTTCTTCCTGCTCTACGCGCTGGTCGCCCTGCTCACTCGCCCCATCTCCGGACGCCTCTTTGACCTGCGGGGAGAAAACGTCATCTTCCATCCGGCGCTGCTGCTCACAGCCCTCTCCCTGACCTTGCTGGCCCATGCGCAGCACAGCGCCGTCCTCCTGCTGAGCGGGCTGGTGCTGGGGGCGGGCTTCGGCAACTTCCAGTCCGCGGGACAAGCGGTCTCGTTGTCGCTGGTGTCGCGCTCGCGTTTCGCGCAGGCCACCACCTTTTATATCTTCTTCGATCTGGGTATCGGTCTGGGGCCGTATCTTTTCGGCTTCATGGTGCCGGTCATGGGCTATACCGGCATGTATCAGAGCCTGGCGTTCGTGGTGCTGGGCGCGCTGGCCGTCTACTATCTCCTGCACGGACGGCGGGCCGCCCTGTAGACAAGGGGAGGAAAACAGGGGAACATCATTCTTCCCCCGCACGGGGCAGGAACGAGACGACCTCCGCAAGAAAGGGAATACCGTGAACCAGCTCCCGCCTCTCCGCCATGCCGTTTCCCGTACGCTGCTTATTCCGCTGTGGTGCTGCGGTACGGCCTGCCGCATCAACCCCGATGCGACGTATGACCCGCACGCCGCACGTCTGCTTGCCGCGCTGGACAAGGATTTCCACGCGGACTTCACCGCTATCCGCGAAACCTTCAGCGAATGCGGTCAGGTCACAACGCTGGCGCGGGAGCGGCATGTTGACGAGGCCGTACGGGATTTTGTGCGTGAGCATCCGCAGGGCGTCATCGTCAATCTGGGCTGTGGTCTCGGCACGGCAGGCTACAGGAGCCCACGGGGAAATGCTCACTGGTACGATCTGGATTTGCCGGAAGTCATCCGCCTGCGGGCGTCTCTCCTGCCTCCGGCACCGGGACTGCACTGCCTGTCGGGCTCGCTGCTGGAAGACGCCTGGCAGGACGCCCTGCCCTTTTCGCCCGACCGCGGCATTCTCCTGCTGGCAACGGGCGTCTTTCAATATCTGTCGCGGGAATCCCTTCAGCCCGCCCTGAATCGTATGGCCGCACGCTTTCCCGGCGGGCGGCTCCTGTTCGACGCTGTTTCCGGCCCCGGATGCCGGGCCGCCAACCGCTATCTCCGAAAAGCCGGGTTCGGCAATGCTCCCATGCGCTTTTCCGTCAACAGCGCCCGGGAGCTGGAGCGTCTTTCTCCCCGGCTGCGGGTGCGCTTCCTTCCCTATTTTTCCCCTCTGGAGAGCGAAAACATCCGTTTCGGCACACGCCTCAGGCTTTTCCTACTGCAGGGCCTGCGCCTGGCGCGCATGGTACGCCTTGATTTTGCGCCACAGCAAACCCCCGAATCATAACAGGGCGATTTCCGGCTGTACCGGCGCACACGGAACAGGGGCGGGCTGCCCTTCCGGCCAGGCAACATGCTCTATGCAGGTGGTATAGGCCGTGTGCGGCAGGCGGGACAGCACAGGCCACAGGGAACCATGCGGCGCAAGGCCGAGCAGAAGACCGCGCAAACCATAGTGCCGCCGGGCCAGAAACAGGGCCTCGCGCAGCATGTCGCCCGCCAGGGAATGGAACTCCGGTTCCACCGCCAGAAAAGCCGCATAGCCCATTTCCAGTTCGTGCCCCGGCGCGGGCAGGCCGGGCCGCCCGCACAGCCGGGCCCACAGATTGGCGGCGGGACGCAGGACATGCAAGGGCGGCCGGTAGCCCTCCACAAGAATGCGCCGGGATGTGCGCCGGTCCCACAGCGCCAGGCAGCCCGCCACTCGATCCCCCCGCCGCAGGATATGGAAATCTTCCACCGCAAGCCCGGTTCCTTCCCGCAGGAAGGCGTCACCAAGCACCGGCGCATAGGGGACGTCACGCATCATCCGATTGTAAAAGGCGACGACTTCCGGCCACTGTGCGGCATCGGCCCGCGTCAGCAGATGCGATTCCCGGCCGAGCGCACTGGAGAGGATCAGGGTATGCAGCTCTCCCAGCGGCGTATAGCGGGGCAGGGCCCGCAGACCGGCCTCCAGCAGACGACGCGCCGGCAGATTATCCACGGCAATACTGGTGAAGTAGCGTTCCGGCCATCCCAGATGGCGCACGAAATGCGGGATGGCGGCAAAGCCATCCCGAAAGATTCCCCGCGAACCGCGGTATTCCGGCAAAACCCGCAGCAGGCCGAGGTAGACGGCTTCCTGCGCCCTGCCCGCATACTGAACGGAAAAGCGATGCAGGGCATACACGGCGACGCAGACGCCCCTTCCCGTCCGCTGACGAATGCAGACCGTCAGCTGTTCCCGGCAGAAGGGATCGTGCGCCGCCGCAGGCCCGGGAGCAAAGACCGTACGCACCCAGCCCTGCATGGACGTACGACGCAGGATATCCGCCACCTCCGCCGCCTCGTCGCGCCCGGCGGGCACGCAGCGGTATTCCCGCCCCTCATGGGGAGGCAGCGTCGAGAATCGGTCAGGCACTCGCCGCCCCCCCGCTTCCTCCCCAGTCCGGGTGTGTCGCCACGCGGAACTCCTCGCGCTCGCCGTTGACGCAGAGCAGCGGCGCTGTTCGCCCTTCCTGCCCCAGCGGAAAGTCCGTCCGCCTGCCCACCTCGAAACGCTGCAAGAGATTGACGGGCAGGAAATTGCGGCCCAGATAGCCGCCTCCGCAGTTCCAGCGATTACATCGCGCAAGGATATGCCGCAGAGAATAGAAACGGCGGCGCAGGTCCTGGCATTTTTCGGTCAGTTCGCGGGCGCTCATGTGCAGGGGGGCAAAGGGAACCATGCCGAAACGGTAGGACGGGTCCAGCCACCAGGAGGACGAGAACAACCGTCCTTCCTGTTCCAGCCGGGCATGGAGCGGCGTGCCCGGAAAGGGGATAAGATGGTTGAAGGCGGCCACATAGAACTCCTGCCGCATGGCAAAGTCGAAAACCTCCTCGAAAACCTGCGGCTTGTCGCTGTCATAGCCGAAGACAAAGGTGGCGTATACGGCAATGCGGTAGCGGCGCAGATTGTCCAGCGCCACCTCATAGCCGCCGCGCATGTTGTTGAAGGTCTTGCCCATGCGCCGCAGCGTCTCCACCTCCAGACTCTCGAAGCCCACCAGCACCCCGACGCAGCCCGCCCGGTGCAGCAAGTCCAGCAGCTCTTCGTCGTGGGCCGCATGAATGCTCATCTGGGTCACCCAGCGGCAACGCAGGGGGATCATGGCGCGCAACAGTTCCTTCGTTGCGGCCGGATCAGCTGTAAAATTGTCGTCCACAAAAAACTTCAGGGCGCGGGGCGGCAGGGAACGCAGTTCGGACAGAACCGTCTCCAGAGGACGCCGCCGACGTCGCTTCCCGTAAAAGGCATGAATGGCGCAGAAATCGCATACGTTGCCGCAGCCGCGGGCCGCTTCCAGCAGCCGGACGGACAGATACCGCCTGCCGCGGTACAGGTCACGATCCGCCAGTACGGCGGGCAGTTCGCCCGTGGGGGACGTTCCGTCATAGCGGGGGCGCAGCGTGCGATGCCGGATATCATCGAGCAATTCCTCGAAAACGCCCTCGGCTTCGCCCACAACGACGGCTTCCGCATGGCGCCCCACCTCATCGGGCATGAGTGTGGCATGAAAGCCGCCGGCAATGACCGGCACGCCCCGCTCCCGGAACGCCGAGGCGATTTCGTAGCTGCGGCGTGCGGTATAGGTTTCCACAGGAAGAAGAACGGCATCCGCCGGCATGTCGAAGTCGATATCTTCCAGTCTGTCGTCAAAAAAACACTTTTCCACATCCGACGGGCAAAGCCCCGCCAGCGTCGCCAGCGAAAGGGGTTCCATGAGCCAGCCTCTGGGATAGCCGCCGTCGCGGCGATGCCCTACCGCCGGCTGTACAAAGATCAATCTCATTTGACGTCCTTTCCCGCTGCGGCCTCCCGGGGCAGGGGAGCATCACAGGTGTAGAATCTGTGCAGATGATTGGCGTAATAGCGATAGCCCAGGTTGGCGGCCAGGCTGAAAAAGGAGAAGTTGCGCGAGTTGCGCAACCGCCGCGCCATGCCCCCCAGGGCATAGGTACGCTTCCAGGCGAATTCATGCCCCTGTTCCAGTTCCTTCACGCTCATGTGCTTCGGCTGAAAAACCACATGCTGCGCGTCGTACAGCTCCCAGTTGCGGGTCAGAATGCGGCCTTCCGCTTCCAGACGCTGATACAGGGGCGTGGAGGGGAAGGGGGTCAGCAGGGCGTAGCGGGGCAAGTCCACCCCCAGCTCAATGGCAAAATCCGCCGTCTCGCGGAAGACCGAACGGGTATCGCTGTCCGTTCCGAAGACAAAACAGCCCTGTACGGCAATGCGCAGCTCATGCAGCCGTCGAATGAACTCCCGGTAATCCACCGCGGCATTGAAACCCTTGTTGTTGTCGCGCAGGGACTCCCGGCTCAGGCTTTCCAGCCCCAGCAGCAGACCGCGGCAGCCGCTGGCCGCCATGCTTTCCATCAGTTCGTGATCCTGGGCGATGAGCACCGTGGAAAGGCCGAACCATTGTATGCCCAGCGGCCGCAGGGCCTGAAACAGTTCCAGGGCATACTCCCGGTCCGCCACCAGATTCAGATCGACAAAAAGATTGTTTCTGGCGCCCACCCGCCGAATATCTTCCACAACCCAGGAAACGGGCCGCTGATAGTGCCGTCTGCCCCAGGCCACGGGCGCCACGCAGAACTCGCAGTTGTGCACACAGGAACGCGTGGCCTCGAACACCGCTCCATAACCGTAATCCGCATCGGGCAGGAGATCACGACGGGGAAAGGGCAGTTCCTGCCGCAGGCGGAAGTCTTCGGCCTGCCGGTATTCACGTTGCAGGCGTCCCGCCTGAAAGTCCCGCAGCAGCCGCGGCCAGCTTTCCTCGGCATAGCCCACACAGATGGCGTCGGCGTGCCCGGCGGCCTCCTCGGGCAGGAGCGTCACATGCGGCCCGCCTAGCACCACGGTCACGCCCCGAGCGCGCAGCCTGTCGGCCAGGGCGTAAGCGCGCGGGGCGTTGCCGGTAATGATGGTAATGCCGACCAGATCGGCCCGCAAATCTTCCGGCACATCGGCAATGCCCTCATCATACAGACGAATGTCCGCTTTCAGCTCCGCCGGCACCAGCGAGGCCAGCACCGTCAGGGTCAGCGGCTTGTAACGGAGAGATTTTTTGAAAATGCCACCCCGACGCCGGTACAGCGGCCCTTTGGGAGATATGAGAGCGATACGCATGCCTCCTCCTTGTTTAGAGCATTTTCAGTGTGAAATGTTTATGAAGAACCGGGGACGGGAAATATCCGCCCTCCCGGTATCCCCCTGCGGAAAGGGCATTCCCGGGCCATCCGCGCGTCATATCGGCTGAAAGTCTCTGGCGGCGCACAAGGCGGGAATCTTGACGATTCCCTGCCGGGCCTTCCCTCCGGCAGCGGCCCAGGTCAGATATTGCTCCAGCGGGTCCCGCAGGGGGAGCGCCTCCACCGGCCCAAGCTGCGCCAGCCGCCGGGCATGGGCATACTGCGGGTTGCGTTCCAGTGCCGCATCCAGCCGCCGGGCCAGCAGACGCGCCTCCCGCATTCCGTATTCCCGCCCGTCCAGCAGCAGGCGGTAGGCGGGGCGTCCGTCAGGCTGGGGCTGCAACAGGGCAAACCCCCGGATACCTTCAAGGCAGGCGGCCACAAAGGCATCCACAAGCTTTTCGCCCACCATGTCGCAGCAGATGCCCTCGCGCCCCAGCAGCCGAATGACCGGCCGCTCTCCGGCATATCCCGTACACTGCACGCGATCCCCGCACTGATAGCGGTACAGCCCCCCGCTTGTGGTCAGCAGCACGCTGTAGCTTTCTCCGACCACAAGATCGCCCCCGCCACGCGACCGTCCGTCCGCGGTCAGAAATTCCAGAAAGCCGCAGCCCTCGGCCACGTGCGCGCGACCGTCAGACCCGGGAATCGAAACGACACCTTCCGTGCACAAAAGTCCCTTGGGTTGAAAAGCCGCCTGCGGCAGCAGCGCGCGCAACTGTTCGGCAAAGGGAGCGGCCCAGCCGTCGGCCCAGGCGCTGATCAGCAACGGGCCGGGCCAGAGCACGCGGGTATCCTCATGTTCCAGATACCGTGCCAGCCGCCGCGCCGCGTCCCTATTCGGCGAAAGCCGCCGCCCGGCAAGCGTGCCGCCTTCGCGCAACAGCGTATGCAGGCTGTCCCGCTCCTCGCGCAGATGCCGCAACAGCGTCAGAAAAAAGGTGGGACTCCACAGGAAAAGGAAGGACAAGTCCTCAGCGCGCACGAGATGATACAAGGTCGCCAGCCGCCAGCAGGCGGGGTCCTCCAGCGCCGTCACCCACGCCGGGACAACGGAAAGCGACACGATGGGGCCGACGGCCTCCGCCCCGAGATAGGCGCCGTCGGCAACACCCACGGGAATGCCGCCGCGCGTGGCGCAGGGGCGGCGCATGGCCGGACTGACGCACCAGTATGCCCGCCCGGCCGGAGCGTACTGCCGGATCACGGAGGCCAGCCAGGGCAGCATGGCCTGCCGGAAATCGTCCAGGCTCTCACGGCTGTAGGGAACAAGTTTGGCGGGCTGCGCCGCGGCATCGCCGTGCAGCCCCGTGCTGCCCGCGGTCAGCTCGAAGGCCGCGGCCCTGCCGGAAAAGAGCACATCCTCCTCCCCGTCCGCCATGCGCTCAATCCGCGAGGCGAGCGCCGCGTAATCGCAGGGAGGGACGGCACGCTGAAAGGCGGCCGCCGAACGCAATGCGGCAAAGCCGAAACAACGTCCTGTCTCGGTCGAGGCATTGCGCTCCAGCATGTTCAGGAGCCACTGTTCGGATGAGGGCGCGGGCGGCAGAGCGTCGGCAAGCTGCGTCAGCTTCGCCCAGCAGGCGGCGGGGGAGTTCATGTACGCTCGCCTGCAAAGAAACGCCGGGCCAGCGGTTGCAGATTGTCGGCATGCAGACGGCACAGACAGACAAGCTCATCCCCCCGCCGGTATGAAGGATTGCGCCGCAGAAAGTCCTGCACGGCAGGCTTGCGGCATTCCGCCGCGGTAGGCTCGGCAATGTCGGCGGCCAGACAGCCGTGTCCGAGAGGAAAGATCAGCAGCCCCCGCTCCGCGTCGTAACAGTCTCCGAAGCGCTGCCGGGCCAGAGCCGCGGCCAGGGGGGCCAGTTCGACGTCGCCGTTCTCCTTGCCGGGAAAATAGCTGCGGGCAAAGACATCCAGATAGCGGAAGGTGCGATGCCCCTTGACGATAAGAAACCAGTAAAGCGGCGTCTCCGGCTGTCGGCGCAGCCTTTCCCCCATGTGGGCCAGCCAGTCGGCCGCCAGACGCTGCTGCCCCCAGTGCTCGCGGCTGACCACCGTATCGCCGGAAAAGACGATCTGCCGCCGTTGCCCCTGCCAGTCAAAGAAATAATGCAGAAGTGTGCTGAAGCCGACCAGACTGCCGTCGGCATGGAGGAGCTGGACTTCGTTCTTTTCCCGCAAGTCCTTCCGGAACGTGGCGGCGTCCGTTTCCGCATAGTGACGCAAAAAGATTTCCAGCATCGCCTCGCGGGTCGCCGCATCCAGATCGTCTATCGGCACAAAGAGCGATGAGTAGACAGGCATGACGGTCCTTTCAGCATCCCTCCGATGAGCCGGACTCACCGAAATCTTACTTGTTATCGCCCCCGACCACAAAGGCATGAGGATACAGCCGCTTGAGCAATTCCTGCATCACCTTGGCCTTGGCGGTATCCGGCCACGGCCCCACCTGCACGTTCCACAGATTGTTGCTGCCGAAGATGAGCCGCCCGGCGTAGCCCGCCGCCGTCAGCTTGCTGATGAGGCCCTGAGCGTTCTCCTTGACGCCGAACGCCCCCACCTGCACATAGTAATCACCGACCATATCGCCATCCTCCTTGATCTGGGGGATGCCGCTCAGGCTCTGGATACGGACGCGCGCCGTACCGGAACCGATGACGCCCAGTCGCTGCGCGCAGGCTTTGGAAAGGTCGATGACGCGGTCGTCCACGAAGGGACCGCGGTCATTGATGCGGACGATGAGGGAGCGGCCGTTGGACAGATTGGTGACGCGGACCTTGGTGTCCAGCGGCAGGATCTTGTGGGCCGCCGTCAGGGCATACTGATTGAAACGCTCGCCGCTGGCCGTGGTCTTGCCGTGGAAGCCCGGCCCGTACCAGGAGGCCACGCCCTCTTCCACGAAGCCGTGGGCGGACTTGAGGGGATAATAGGTCTTGCCGCGCACCGTATAGGGCTTGGAACCGGGCACGCCGCCCTTGCGCCAGGAGGAGGAACCGCAGGCGCAGAGCTGACAGATGCAGACGACGGCAAGGAACAGGCCGATGCCGTGCAGGATGCGCCTCATGACGCCGCACGCTCCAGATGGCTTTCCGCCGCGTCCAGGGTATGGAGCAGGGAGATGCCTTCCTCGTCCAGCCGGTGCTGGGACTGCGCGCGCAGCAGGAGCCGCCTTGCCTCGGCGGGGCGTCCCGCATCCAGCAAATTTTCCGCCGCCAGACGGAACAGGCGGTGAGGCCGATCATCATAGAGGGCCTGCAGGAGCGCGGGATACCATTCCCCGAAGGCACGCCGGGCAAGGTCCTCCTCCACGGCAAGCCAGCGGGCCAGATGCCTGTTCCCGCCCTCTCCTTCCAGATAGCGCGTGAGCAGGAACAGACCGTGCCGCAGCACATAGAGGATGCGGTGCAGCTCGCGGGAAGAGCTTTCATGCGTCTGGGCGGCCAGCTCGCGCAGGGGATCATACAGATCGTCCGTGACGGACGGCGTGCGGGCCAGCTGCGCCAGACGACTGGAATAGTGCTGCCGCTGGAAGGCGTCCTCCCGCAGCTTGGCGCATTCATGGAAGGCGTAGCCGATGCACCAGTCGAGCAGCGCCTCCACCGGCGTCTGCACGGTCACGCCGCTGGGCGCGGCGCTGCCCGCATACTGCCAGATCAGGATGGCGTCCTCGGCCGGATGCTCCGTCATCTGACGAAAAAGGTGATGTGCCGTATCCTTGAGACGCCAGAAAACGCCCTTGCGGTTGACCTCGCCCAGCAGATCCCGCAGGGCCGCGTAGGAGACGAGCCCGTCGCGCGTGAACAGGCGGTTCTGCTCCTCGATGCCCAGATAGACCGTACAGAAATCCCGCACGAGATCGCGAACGAAATAGGCCCGGCGGGCCAGCAGCCAGCGCTCGCTCACCGGCCCTCCTCTTGCAGCAGGGCCTCGGCCACCTTGATGTCGTAAAGGCGGAGCGGGTCGGCATCGGGATTGCGCTCCTCGCGATAGAGGCGCGCCGCGCTCTCCAGGACGGCATAGGGCACCCAGCCGTGACGCTCCCACGCTTCGGGCAGGTCCTGCCGCCAGAGGCGGAAGGCCACGCTGCCGTCCGGCTCGCGCCGCACATAGACGCGCACGCCGGGATTGCCGGCCTGCGGATGATAGTAGAGGCCCAGAGAGTCCTTCATGCGTCCATCCTCTGCTTGCTAGGGGCGTTTGCGCCGCAAGGACATTGCGACAGGGCTTGTATAGCCTCAAAGACAGGAGCTTGCCAAGTGCGCCCCACGCCGGGCCGGGAAATTTTGTGAAAAAAAGTCGTACGCCGTCAGCGGTTGTGTTCCTCGAAAAAATACGTTATAGGCCGCAGAGAAAGAGTTGCCCTGAATGCCGCCCGCAAACGGCATTCCCTATTTCCCGGCACAGACCGCGAAAGGGGGAAACGCAAGAATCCCCCGGAGGCAGCTCCGGCGTGAAAAAAATGGCAATCGGCGCCTGCGGGCCTGCCGCGGCCATTTCGGAGCACAGGTTCCGCACACGCATGAAGGCACATCACGCAACGCCGTGATACACAAAAACCACGTGGAGGTATGGCAATGGCGAAACATGCAACCCCCCTGTTGGACCAGCTGGAAAGCGGCCCCTGGCCGAGCTTCGTGTCCGACATCAAACAGGAAGCGGCCAACCGCGCCGCCAATCCGAAGGGCCTCGACTATCAGATCCCGGTCGACTGCCCCGAAGATCTGCTCGGCGTCCTTGAGCTCTCCTACGAAGAAAAGGAAACCCACTGGAAGCACGGCGGCATCGTGGGCGTGTTCGGTTACGGCGGCGGCGTCATCGGCCGTTACTGCGACCAGCCCGAAAAGTTCCCCGGCGTGGCCCACTTCCACACGGTGCGTGTGGCCCAGCCCGCCGCCAAGTACTACCACAGCAAATTCCTGCGTGACCTGTGCGACATCTGGGATCTGCGCGGTTCCGGTCTGACCAACATGCACGGTTCCACCGGCGACATCGTGCTGCTCGGCACCCAGACCCCGCAGCTGGAAGAGATCTTCCACGAACTGACCCACAAGATGAACGTGGACCTCGGCGGTTCCGGCTCCAACCTGCGTACCCCCGAAGCCTGTCTCGGTCAGTCCCGCTGCGAATACGCCTGCTACAACACGCAGGACATGTGCTACCAGCTCACCATGGACTACCAGGACGAACTGCACCGTCCCGCCTTCCCCTACAAGTTCAAGTTCAAATTCGACGGCTGCCCCAACGGCTGCGTCTGCGCCATGGCCCGTTCCGACTTCGCTGTGGTGGGTACCTGGAAGGACGACATCAAGATCGACCAGGACGCCGTGAAAGCCTATGTGGGCGGCGAATTCAAGCCCAACGCCGGCGCTCACGCCGGTCGTGACTGGGGCAAGTTCGACATCCAGAAGGAAGTCATCGACCTCTGCCCCTCCAAGTGCATGAGCTGGGACGGCTCCAAGCTCTCCATCAAGACCGCCGACTGCGTGCGCTGCATGCACTGCATCAACACCATGCCCCGCGCCCTGCACATCGGCGACGAACGCGGCGCCAGCATCCTCGTGGGCGCCAAGGCCCCCGTGGTGGACGGCGCCCAGATGGGTTCGCTGCTCGTGCCCTTCATCTCCTGTGAAGCCCCCTATGACGACGTCAAGGAAGTCATCGAAAAGATTTGGGACTGGTGGATGGAAGAAGGCAAGAACCGCGAACGCGTGGGCGAAACCATGAAGCGTCTGTCCTTCCAGAAGCTGCTGGAAGT
>NZ_CALVHE010000026.1 GCF_944327235.1 uncultured Desulfovibrio sp. | reverse complement strand
AGCGCGAACAGTTCCGGGTATCCTGATTCCTCCGTCTGCCGACAAGGTAGCAAGGAGGAGAGCAGATATGGAGATTCGACATCAACCACACCGGAAAAAAGGGCAATGGGTCGTCTACTGGCGGAGCCGGACGGGAGCGCGGCATCATCAGGGGTTCTCGTCGGAAGCCGCCGCACGGGAGTTTGTGGATTCCCTGAACACAGTCCTTGCCAGGGAAAAGGAACTCATGGCCAAGCGTCGCCGCAGGGAGCGGGCATCATGCCCGCGCATGACGGTGGAAGAGCTCTTTCAGCGATACCTTTCCGTCGCGCTGTCCAATCGGACAACGGCAAAGCAGGCGGCATACCATGCCGCGCATATCCTCACGCTTTATGGCCAGCGCCAGGCAATACGCCTCACAAGTGAAGACATGCTTCAGTTCATGGAGCTCCAGAAAGTGCGGGGCCTTTGCCAGGCGACGATCAACCGGCGCATCTCCATCCTGCGATCCGCGCTCAATTGGGCGGTGAAAATGGGCATCCTGCCGCAAAATCCCCTGTCCAGCCTGCGCCTGCCGCAGGCCCGCCCCCAGCGCATGGCTCCACCGACGCCGGAAGAACTGCGCCGCATCTTCCATGCGGCGGAACCTCACGTCAGGCGTGTGATAGTCCTGGGAGCCTACTGCGGGCCGCGCATAGGCCCAAGCGAGCTTTTCCGGCTCCGCTGGAAGGATGTCGATCTGGAGAACGGCATCATCCGCATGCCCAACGCCGCGAAGGGCGCGAAAGAGAGCGCCCGTGAGCTGCCGATCCGGGAATCCCTCCTGCCCCTGTTACGGCAATGGCTCGAAGAGGACATGAGGAGCGGGGCCGAGCACGTCGTCCACTGGCGGGGCCGTCCGGTACGCACCATCCATCGTGCATGGCATACGGCCTTGCGCCGCGCGGGGATCCACCGGCGGATCACGCCGTACTCGCTGCGCCATGCCTATGCGACATACTCCGTGCAAGGCGGCGCGAAGCTCAAGCCGTTGGCCAAACTCATGGGGCATCGGAATGAACTCATGATCCTGCGGACATACCAGCATGTGCTGGACAAGGATGAACGGGAAGCCGTGGAAGCCATGCCCGATGTCCTGCGGCTGGGACGACCGGCCATGAAACGGCGCGGAAGCCGCCGGATGGTTCAGTCCGGCATGTGGCCATTGCCGGGCAAGGCGTACCTTGCCGCCTGCTCTCTTCTGGCCACCTGCGCCGGAGGGTGAAGGCTCACCGCTCAAAATCCTGGGAGCGTTCCTGATGACGCTCTCCAGCGGGTGGCCGCTCGAACATCAGGCCGCCGTCCCTGATCTTTCGTCCGTCGGACAGCGTATAGACGGACTTGCCGCTCTCGTCTCGTTCCCGGCCACGGACATGCCATTTGGCGGCCATGTACGTCATGGCCACTGAACGCGCCTCCGGAGAAAAACGGATCCGCTGGCCGGAGTCGCAGATCTTCCCGCCATCGGGAAGCGTGAAGATCACTTCGCCATGCGAAGAAATGTTGGACTTTGTGCCGGGGAAGAGGCTTTCCATGAGCGCCGCGCAGGACAGGCGCGCCTTTGTCCGTCCGGACACGCCCTTTTCCTGTATGGCCACTTGCGTGGCCAGATAGCCGTCCCGGTCGCGCATCCATGTTGGCGACTCAGGCTGTACTTCCATGCGGCGGGAACGCAGCACGGCAAGGGCGGTTTCATGGCCATGCCTGGCCTTGTCCTGAAGGAACTCCAGCCAGCCGCCCACGGCGTGCTTCATGCGCACGGCATGGATCGCCCGCGCTTCGCGCTGTCGCGCCAGCTTGAGGAGGCTTGCGCGTGTCCGTTTGCCGATGATCTGCCGATCCAGCATGGTTCGGTATTGCTCCCACTGCCGCCGCACGTCCTTGATCCCGGCTTCCGTCTTCCATTTTGAACGCTCTTGCGCTGTTTGATACTCTTCCCAGAGCGGTGTCAGGTCGGGCGTTTGCTGGATGGGCCGCTGCGGTTCATACCGCGACTTGCTCTCCGGCAGCGGTATGCCCGCCGGCCGGAATGCGCCGAAGCGGGCCTCCAGCTTTTTGAACGACAGTTCCCGATGAACCGCGCTGGCCTTGACGTGCTGGTCGCCGTGGCGATTGGCCACGACAAGCCCGGCCCCGCGCGGCTTCAGCTCCAGGCCGTACACGGCGACCGCATGATGCGCGTCATCCCAGCTCCGGGCGTGCTCCAGGACGTTCAGGATCGCCTCGCCATGCTCCCGCGCATACCCTTCAAAGGATTGCTTGCCGGTATGCGCCTCCATCCCGGCGGCCTGCTCCCCAAGCCCTTTTTCCGCAACGCTGTCCCTGCCGTTGTCGATGCTCAGGCCGAACTCTTTTTCCAGCTCGCGGCACAAGCGATCCCGCTTGATGTAGTCCCGCCACGGCTCTACCCGCGTCAGCTTCTCCGGATGGATGAGATTGTAGGCAACGTGCATATGCAGGTTGTCGGTGTTGACGTGTACGCCGCAATGCCGCTGATGCTCGGACAGGCCAAGCACCTCGGCAAAGCGGCGCTCCATTTCCTTCAGGGTCTCCTCGGTGAGACGGCTTTCATCCTCCGGACGGAAGCTCACCACGAGATGATAGGTCTTCTCCTTGCCGGTGCGGGTGTTGAGCGCCTGGGTATCCAGCACCTCCTGTATGGCCAGCTCGTAGTCATCCCCGGCCCAACAGCCCGCGCTCCAGCAAAAGAGGCACTTTTCCGGCTTGCCCTTCACGGGCGCGGCACGATGATCGTCCCGTCGCACGCCCTCAGCGGCTCGTCGATCAGTGCGTGCATCAAAAGACAGAAGATGCGCAAATTTGCGCGGCTTCCCGCTGTAAGATGCCAGATGGCATTGGGACAGTCCACGCAGGCGGTTTCCGGCAATCTGCCGCACTGCCGTAAGGTAGGGCTCAGATGTGAGTCCGTAGCTTCGCCCATGTTCCACCTCCTGACCGCGCCCGGCGGCTATGTAGTCGGCCAGGCGGCGGTAGTTGTCGTTCTGGGGTTTGCAGGGGATCCGGGTACTGATCATGTCTTCTTCACTCTGGCCAGCAACTCGGCCCGTGTCTTGTCTATGCCGCGCAGCATGGCGCTCACCGTCGCCTTGTCCTGCCCGGCGGCAATGGCCTGCTTGAGCAGGCCGCCCAATCTGCCCAGGTCGGCACTGATCTTGAGCAGATCCCGCCGGGCCTGCTGGTCATCGCGGCTCTCCACCTTCACGCCCAGGCAGACGCGCCGGACGTACTCGGAGAGGCTCAGGGACGCCATGTCACTGGCGGCCATGATCCGCTCAAACTCCTCTTCCGTGACGTAGGACTTGAGCAGGAACTTCCGGCGGGCTTTCGAGCTCAATAGAGGAACCTCATTTCCCTTTCCCGGAAGTCTACGAGCGTCCTGCCGGTGAAGCCCACAAACAGGGCGAGGAACGCCTGCCTGAGCGTGTTTTCGTCGTCAATGGCCGAAAGTTCAGTGATGTTGCACCTGTTGCACAGGTAATTCGTGATGTGACTCCGTGTATGGTCTTCACTGGCATAGGCCCAGAAGGAGATCATGCCCTCCAGCGCCTCTTTCCCTTCCGCCAGGGAGTGGACAACATGGGCGCGTCCTTCCTTTTCGATGCGGAAAAGCTTGTTCCAGAGGAAGACAAGACCGCTGTAGAAGGATTCCCTCTGCACGTCCTCGATGCGCCGGCAGTACAGCCTGACCAGCAGATCCCGCATGATGTCGTCCACGGACTCGCTCCGCCACCAGGCCACCACGCGCGCCAGCCCCTGCAAGATCTCTCCGGACTCCTTGTCCAGTTTGCAGTTGGGCGTGAAGGGGAAGCTCTCCACGTCCGCAGGTTTTTGCTCCATGTAAAGAGTGGGGGCTTCACGCCCGCCTGTCAGCGCGCGTTCCATCGCGTTGAACGCCTCCAGGAATTTTTCCTTCCAGGCCGCCGCCTTCTTCCCGGTGAAGCCCATCGCCAGAAAGGCAAAGCCGTCGCGGGTCAGCCGGTAGGCGGGACGCATCTCCCCCTTGGCGTCCCTGTATTCAACGGCTTCAAAATTGAGGGCGTTGAAGGTCTCGGAGCATTCCAGCTTTTCAATATCCCGGAGAACATTGAAATGCTCCTTCTCGAACGCCCGTGCCACGATCAGCGACGTGGTAAACATGCCGCGCTCGTCAACCTCGACAATATTTTCAATGGGTTGAACGATGCTTTCCTGTCCGTTGTTCTGTCGATCTTCCATGATGCCGCTCCTTTTTTGCGTCGAGCCGCAGGCGAGTAAGCCGCCCCCGGCAGGGCAGGACGTAAAGTGGCCACTTGAAAAAGTGGTACCACTTTACCTGTCCTGCCCTCGGATTTTGGGGTAGTCTATGTCATGTTTGGAGATTTTTTCAATAGTTTTGTGTAGATGACCAACTATGACCAAGTATGACCGACTGTGACCAACTGTGACTAATTTTTTTTGTATTTATGACCAACAGTGACCAAGTATGACCAAATTTTTTCTATTTTGTGACCAACAGTGACCAAGTATGACCAACTGTGGCCAAAATGCAGTTAAAATTTTTCTTGAAATGGACAGAGCCTATGCGAAAACCTTGCTTTTACGCCAAAAGTGTAACACCATGCGTACACCGTAAACGGCAACCACCTTGAGGAGATTCGCATGGACAAGGAAACGCTGGATGACATCGCCACGGACGCCTACCTCCAGGCCGAAGATGGCCATGCCGTGGAACTTGATCCCGAAGTGGCGGAAGCTATGGGCGCTTTTCAGGAGGATGCCCTGACCCTGAAAGATATCGAGGAAGATCAGGCATACCGGGAACAGCTCGCCAGAGAAGGCAAGCTGGATGTGGATTAGACTCGCATGATCAGCTTGACGGCTGAACGCCGCCCCGGCCTGTGATGAGCCGGGGCGGCGTTTTCCTAATCCGTGATCCGCAGGATGTCCGCTGCGGATCGCTCCGGCAGTACGTCCAGATATTCATACAGCAGTTCAAAGTGGCGGCTGATCGTCTCCGGGGCGGCTGGATGGAAGGAGATATGGCTCAGGGCAAAAAGCGTGGCGGTTATGCCCGCATCCCTCGCCGTCATGCTGGCGGAAGCCCCGTTGGGGCTATCCACCTGGAAACGACTGTTCGCCACGGGCTGCATGAAAAATCCCCCATTTGAAAGCGTGTGGAACTCCCAGAAACCGCCGTCATAGTCTGGGGAGAGTTTCCGCAGCCACGCATACACCGTTGACTCAACGACTATATCAGCCGCCCCAAAGTGCTTGTGCAGCTCATGGGCCATTTGCGAGGTCGGGACGGTGGATTCCGTGATGGGTGAGGTCTGGGTCGTCATGATGTATTCTCCTTTGGAGTTTTGTCCAACGCCGCGCATTGGACATGTGGTTCGCCAGAACTCACCACATGACAATGCGCGGGTGGGCAAAGCCCACGCAGGAGCATCCCGAAAGGAGGGGGAATCATCCGTGACAACTGGAGGAGAGGGGCACGGGAGCGCGGAAGCGAGTACGCGCAGCGCACGGAGCTGCACAAGCGGACGGGGCCAGCGACGAACGGTTGGCAAGGATGATGCGCGTCAGCGCACCCCCACCGCAGACAATGGCGGCGGATTGCGGCATACCGGATGCCGCCGGGTATTTTCATGATACGCAAAAAGGGCGGCAACTTGCCGCCCTTTCGGTTGCAGTGTGGGAAAGACTTAGAAGCCCAGCCAGCCAAAGCCCTTTGCCATAATGGCTACAAGGGCAATGCCAATCCCAATCTGCCACTTGAGCAGATCATATTTGACTTTCGCCATGTCCGACTTGAGGTCAGCGCGGACTTTTTCAACCTCCGCACGAACTTTTTCAACTTCGACGCGGGTATTTTCGATGTCCACCTTGAGATCGGCGCGGACTTTTTCGATGTCCACCTTGAGATCGGCGCGGACTTTTTCAACCTCCGCGCGAACTTTTTCGATTTCAAGGCGCGTATCCAGCACGTCCCCCTTGGTAGCCAAGTCCCTATGAGCGGTCTCCTCGTAGAATCGCAGGAGTGGTTGCAGGGCGGCACGCAAGGTTTCGCTGTGTTCCGTCAGGACTTCCGCCTGTGCCTCAGCCTGCATCCGGGTGAATCCGGCCTGTTCCAGTCGGCTGACATAATTCCGATTGTCGAAAATGATGGTGGCGCTCATGGTCGTTTCTCCTTTTTCCTGTGTAGCGTTTTTGCTGACGGGGGTCAAAACCAGCGTGTCAGGCGTAGGAAGATATTCGGACGGGGCGCTGATCCCACAGGCGTAGTATCCCAGATTCTCCATTAGCCATTTCCATGCCTTGATGGAAAATTACTTTGCGGCGCAAGGTGGGGCCGGACAAAGGCTTGCCGGGGACAGCCGTACCGGTCAGCGTTTCATCTATTTGGCTGATTCGTTCAAGCCGTGTGAGCACCACCGTCTTGGGAGTTCTTTTTTCAACTCGGAAAAAATCCGCGTTGGTCTGTTCATAGCCCCAGATTTCAACAAGAATGCTGCCTTCGGTGATGTGTGTGGATGTCGTCATGACGTTTCCTCCTTTGGAGTTTTGTCCAACGCCGCGCATTGGACATGTGGTTCGCCAGAACTCACCACATGTCCATGCGCGGGTGGGCAAAGCCCACACAGGAACATCCCGAAAGGAGGGGGAATCATCCGTGACAACCGGAGGAGAGGGACACGGAAGCGCGGAAGCGAGTACGCGCAGCGCACGGAGCTGCACAAGCGGACGGGGCCAACGACGAACGGTTGGCGAGGATGATGCGCGTCAGCGCACCCCCACCTCAGACAAGAGAACAGTCCAGGTTGTCGAGCTTTTTCAGAGCGGCGCGTTTGGTGTCTGGAGAGAGCTTGGCGTACCGCCTGGTCGTGCTGGGCTGCCGGTGTCCGGCCAGTTCGCCGATGGTATAGAGGGAGACGCCGCGCATGGCCAGGATGGAACAGAAGGTATGCCGCAGCGTGTGGAAGACGATTTTTTGAGAGGACTCCTTGCCCTCATTCAAGCCTGTAGCGTCAACGACTCTGGCAAAAGCCTTGCTGAGGCTTTTGTCGGTCATGGAAAAGCATCGCCCGTCAGGAAGGGCGTTTTCCTTCAGGCATCGCATCGTTTCCTCAAGACATGTCGGGAAGTAGGCGACCCGTTTGCCCGTTTTGCCGTCGGTATAGAGGAGCCGTGCGGCAATATCCACATTGGCCGCCTTGAGGGCGGCGACCTCGCTCACCCGAAGCCCTGAGTACAAAGAGACTCTCGCGGCATGGAAGACCTCAAGGGATGTCATCCGCAATCCGTCGAAGATGATGGAAATCTCTTTCGGGGAAAGGTACTTTTCTCGCCTGTTCTCAGCGTTTCTGATGCGGTCTTTCAAGACATGCAGATCGAATGATTTGATCAGCCCCCACTCCAGTCCCTTCTTGAGGAGCTGACCAAGCAGGCCAAGAATGGCGTTGACGTATCCCTTGGAAATGTGCTCACCGCTTACCTTCCTGGTACTCAAAAGGGCGAGCTTGAACCTCTCGACTTCAAGCGGATCCAGTTTTTCGGCGGGGAAATGCTCAAAACGCGGCCTGATATGGACATTGTATGCGCCTCGTGGCACTCTGGTATTTTTGAGGTGAGGCAAGCAGTTCTTGACATAGTGCCGCCAAATATCGCCAATCGTGGCCGATTTGCCCGGATCCTGTTGCCTTGGCTGGTCTTGCTCCTCCGGGTGTCTGTCGCTCTTGATCCTCCGTCCTCGGATGGCAATGGCATCCTGCACGGTGTAGCCCTCGGAGCGCCAGCCGACCTTCTCCCAGACGTACTTCCCGTCACGCTTGTAGTGGATGTCAAAGCAGCGATCCGCCTTGCCGTCCGCCGTTAGCCGGAGCTTCGCCACGCGGAAGTAGACCCCGACGTAGCGCGTCTTGATGCGTTTTCCGCTGGGTACATAGTCCTTTTCCGGCGTCGCCGGCCTCTTTTTTTCTTCGATGCGCTGTTGACGAAGCCGCACGGCATCCTGTAAGGTGACTCCTGCCGATTTCCAGCCGACGGTTTGCCAGATGTCTTTTCCGTCGCGCTTGTAATGGATGTCATAACAAATATCGGATGTACCATCCGGGAGTCGGCGTTTGGTGGATTCGCGGTAGTAAACACCGGTGTGGGAAGTCCTGGTTCGGGGCATCCTGCTATCCTCCAAAACAAGCGATTGCTGTTCGAGATCGTTTTTGCTATCTCCTAGAGCCACGCTGAAATCTGGCATTTTCTGGAAACATGTTCAAGTTTTTCTTGATAATCTCTTGAAATTGCAGAAAAATTTGAATAAATCCAGATAGCTAGCCCCCGCGAAAAAGTGCTTTTTTAGCTGCCGAGCTTCTTGCAAAAAGCCCCCTCCTTTCCCCCGCTCCCCTTTCCTCCCGCAAAAAATCTTGCCGGGGAGGATGGCAAAACATCCGATCTTCCCCGGTCGTCACCAGACAGAAAGTCCCCCGGCAGCACAAAAAAAAGCGTCTCCTTCGTCAGGAAACGCTTTTTTGCACCCTGTATGCCGGTAGGGCATTTTCCGTTTGAAACGCTTCGCGTCCCCAACCGTACGAACTGTCGTCTCGTGGAAAAAACGCTGTTTCCCGCCTGGTTTTGGCCGGGCGACGCTATGTCCTCGCGCTTTGCCTTTGAAAAAGGCAAAGCGCTTTAAAGCGCGCCGGGGAGGGGATAGGGGGAGGGGGGGGAAGGGGGACCCCACCCGCGCGAGGCGGGGGGTCCCCCTTCCCCCCGCAAAAAAACTTCCCGCCGGCGTCAGCGCACGCTGTCCACAAAATCGTTATAGGCTTTTTCCGCGTCGGTATAGGCAGCGTTGAGCTGCTTGCGGACTTCGGGATGGAATCCCTGCTCCTCGCCCAGCGCCACGACAGCGGGAAACCGCTGCGCCGTACGCAGGAAGGCGCGCCAGAGACGTTCCGGCTCACCCGCCACGCCGAAGGGCAGGAAAGCCGCTTCCGAAAGAATGCCTTCCAGCTCTTGCCGCCAGGCGTCGATGGTCTGCTTGTCGGCTTCCCGCTCGCCCAACAGGGCGCGGGCCTCCTTCATGCGACGGAAAAGGATACGCACGGCAAGGATCTGGGGACGCAGGGGATGTCCCTGCAGGGTCACGGCTTCCGCGGCGATGGCGCCGCTCTCCACCTCGCCGCGCAGGACCCGGCGGGCGGCCTCGTAGGCTTCCCAGTGCTGACGGATGGCTTTCAGGTATTGCCGCCCCTGCTTGCCGTCGTCGATGATGCTCTCGTCCAGCGCGTATTTCACGAGCTTTTCATACTGCTCCCGCTCGGCGTCAACGGCGGCATCCATCTCTTGCAGGGCCTGACGGATGGCCTCGGCTGATCCCTTCGGCCATGCGCCGGGCGGCAACAGGGTCTTGTCACGCGCGAAACGCGGCGGCCGTTTGGCCAGCTTGGGCAGGGCCGCTTCCCGGAGATAGAAATCCGCGCCCAGATAGAGCCACAGCGCATATCCGGCTTCCTTGCTGAGCTGCCAGTCCATGACGCCGTTGGCATAGGCGAGCTGGGCATTGGCCGCCTGCAAGGCGTCCTCCGTCGCCGCGGCCTCCTGACGTATCTCCTTCAAGGCGGCAGGCAGATAGCTCCGCGGTCTGGCCCCGACCGACGTTTTCTTGTCGATCGGCGGCGTGTCCTGTGGGGTAACGGGCGCGGCGGGACTGCCGTTCGTTGTCGCCTTTTCTTCCGTTGCGCCGTCATCCCCGCAAGCGGTCAGCAACAACGCCGCACAGAGACAGATCGCCGGGAGCAGCCCGCGCCGCATGTATCCTGTCCGCCACATGCTACGCACGCTCCGCGATCCAGGCGGAAAGGCCCGTGGCGTCCATGCCCCACGGGAAATCGCCCCCGCGCAGTTCGGCCCCTATGCCGTAAAAGAGCGTGCCGACCTCTTCCGCGGCGTTGCGGTCGGTGACGGCATCGCCCACCATGAGCACATCCGCCGGATCGAGCTTCGCATCCCGGACGATCTCCGCCAGCAGCACGGCCTTGGCGGGCGGCGAACCGAAAATGCCGCGGAAATTGCCGGACAGGCCCCGCTCTTCCAGCACGAGCCGTACCTCCTCCTGCGGCGCTCCCGAACAGACATAGAGCGGCAGACGCTCCCGCCAGTCGGCCAGTACTCCGGCAATACCCGGGATGAGCGCGCAGCGGCGCACCTCGTCCAGCGCATAGGCGGCGAAACGCTCGCCCCACTCCTTCGACTCTTCCGGCGTGATCTCCCGGCCCAGCACTTCCCGGAAGAACCACTCGAATTTCCGGTAGCGGCTCACCCCGCCGTGGACCGTATGGTACATGACGAAGCGATCCCGCGCCTCTTCCCCAAAGGGCTCGGCAAGGCGGGCAAAGGCACGGGTCTTGACCGGCACACTGTCCAGGATGACGCCGTCACAGTCAAAAACGATGGCTTGCAGGGGCATGGATCCTCCATAGGTAAAACGCCCGGCGGGCAGGGGTCCACACCGGGAAAGGATGGGGGGCGCAAGAAAAAGGGGCGGCGACCGAAAGGCGTCCCGCAGGGCCGTGCCTGTTAGGCCGTAAGGCCTTACAGGCATCGACAGCAGAGCGCGACCGAAAGGCGGCCGCAGGCCGTGCCCGTTAGGCGACGCAGGAGCCTTACGGGCATCGACAGCAGAGCGAGGGGGTCCCCTTCCCCCAAACACACAGCGGATAGTGTCAGGCCCTAGCCTTGATGGGCATCCAACCGTTCCGCGTCAAGGTAGCGGATAAGGCGCGCGGGGTTGCCCGCCACCACGGCATTGTCCGGCACGTCCTTCGTCACCACCGACCCGGCCCCGACCACGGCATTTTCCCCGACGGTCACGCCCGGCAGGATGGTCACGTTCGCGCCGATCCAGACGTTACGCTTGATATGCACGGGCTTGCAGGTGATGATGGCCCGCTCGTACATATCGTGATTGTTGGTCAATATCGTACAGTTCAGGGCGATCATCACGCCGTCCTCGATGGTCAGCCCCCCGGCGGACATGCAGTGGAAGCCATTCATGATGGTTACGTTCCGCCCGATGCGCACCGTGTCGCCCAAGATGGTGAACACCGGCGGATGGATGACCGTCCCCTCGCCCAGCGTATGCTGGAAAAGCTCGTCGATGAGTTTCCGGCATTCCGGGCTGGTGGGCGGCGTATGATTGATTTTGAAGCAGAGTTCCGCGCAGCGCCGCACCTCGGCCACCCGTTCCGGCGGCATGTTGCGTGTATCCAGACGCACTTCTTCCATGGATCTTCCTCTTGTCGGACAGGTTAGAATATGTCGGACTACCGTCAATACATGTCGTCGTCCATCTCGCCGACCTGATTGAGACAGTCGTCCTTGCCGCGCTTGCCGATGGGCCGGGCAGGCACGCCGGCCACGATGTCGTACGGCTGCACGTCGCGGGTCACCACCGCGCCCGCGCCCACCACCGCGCCGCGCCCGATGCGCACATTGGGCGTCACCGTGCAGTTGGCGGCGATCCAGACGTCATCCTCAATAACGACGACACCCGGCTCGTGCCCCTGTTCCATGATGGGGACATCCTGCCGGGTGAAGCAGTGATTGGCCGAACGGATGACGGTGCCGGGCCCTATGGCCGTCTTGACGCCGATGAAGATGCTCCCGCCGTCGGCGCAGAGGTGCACCCCGGGCGAGAGGGAGACATGATCGGCCAGCTCCAGCTTGCCGTTGCCCGCCGTCAGGATGCAGTTACGGCCGACGCGCACCTGATTGCCCAGCCGCATATTGTGGCAGCCGACCATGCCGATGCCCGTGTTGAAACGCACGGAACCGCAGCGGGCGAACATCCAGCGCCACATGATGAGGCGCACCAGACGGCCCAGGGGGGTGGGTATCCACCCGAAGGCGAATACCCACAGCTCCTCAAGAGCCAGCAAAAGGCGTTGATGGCCCTTCATCTATTTGCCGTACTCCTGCATCAGGGTGTCGCCTTCCATGAGCCGGGTGACGCGCGCCAGATCTTCCGGCGTGTCCACGCTGAACGTGCGCTTGTCCGTCGGCACCATGCGCACCTTTTCGCCGTGCTCCAGGATGCGCATCATGTCCACGGACTCATAGATCTCCAGCGGCATTTCCCGCATCTCGTTGAAGCGGATGAGATAATCCCGGCGGAAGGGGATGATGCAGACCTGCTTGCGCATGGGCACCTTGTCCGCGCCCTTCTTGCGGGACGGGATGGGCTCGCGGGAGAAATAAAGGGCGTCGTTGTGGCAGTCCACCACCACCTTGACCTCGTTGGGGTCCTCGAACTCTTCCACCGTCTCCATCTCGGCCATGAGATTGACCACGTTGATGGACGGATCATCCAGCATGGGCTTCACGGCGGCGTCGATCATATCCGGGGTGATCATGGGTTCGTCCCCCTGCACCATGACCACGGTGTCCACCTTCTTGCCGGTCTGCTCCTCGATCTTGAGCAGAGCTTCGGCCGTCCGCGTGGAACAGCGGACATGGTGGTCGCCGGTCATGACGCATTTGAGCCCCGCATCCCGACAGTAATTTTCGATGATCTCGTCACACGTCGCCACATAGGTGTCGGAAAGGATACCGCTCATGGCCGTGCGAAAGGCCACATGCCCCACCATGGGCGTGCCGTGGATGAGGGCCAGCGGTTTGCCGGGATAGCGGCTCGACCCCATGCGGGCGGGAATGATGGCAATGATGTTCATGTCTGCTCCTTTGCCCGTGCGGGCTAGTCGTCGGTGGCGACCAGATAGCCGCCTTCGCTTTGCAGTTCAGGGTGTACGTCCTGGTGCACGGCCTCCATGACGCGGAGGATGCCCTGCCCCAGATCCACGGTCAGCGGCGGCACCAGTTTTCGGCCCACCTTGGGCATGAAGGCATAGGGCGTGATCTGGTAGTGCCCGCTGTTGGGGTCGTTCTGATAATTGATGGTCAGCTCCTTGCCCAGCATCTCACCGATCATCTTGAACAGATCGCCCACGCGCATGGGCTGGTTGCCCGAAATGATGATGTTCTGATTGGCGAATTCCGGTTCCAGCACCATGACCGTGGCCGTGGAGGCGTCGTCCACATGCACATATTCGCGCAGAGCCGTGGGCGCGCCGTAATAGGTGATGCTGCCCGTGGTCAGGGCCTCCTGCACGAACCGATGGATGGCGTTGCGGGCATCGGCGCGCGGCCCGTACAGGGAACCATACCGCAGGATGGTATACGGCAGGCCGTGCATGGCCTGATAATTCTCGATGTAGATCTCGCAGGCCTGCTTGCTGCAACGGTAAAAACCGCCCGATTTACCGTAGACATAGAGCGAGCTGGCAAAGACGTAACGCCGCACCCCGGCCTTGCGGCAGGCTTCCAGCGCCATGACGTTGCCCAGCACATTGAGCCGGGCCGTGTCCACCGGGCGGCGGTTGGCCTCCCCGATGTCCGCGATGCCGGCATAGTTGAACACCACGTCCGCCCCGGAGACCGCCTGCTCCACCAGCGCCTCGTCCAGGATACTGCCGGTGAGCATGTACTGATCGGGCCGCAACCAGGGCGAAGGCTGCACATCCACGATGGTGACGTCATGCCCGGCTTCGGAAAGTTTGTCGCAAATATGCGACCCCAAAAAACCGGAGCCGCCGAATACGGTGATTTTCATGCTGTTCTCCCGCTGGATATCCACGAACTAGGCCTGTTACGCTCTTCGTTACCTGTTTGGGAAGAAGGGCCCCCCATCCCTTCCCCAGCGCGCTTTTACCGGGGGATGAGGAGGACATGGGACGCCCCGCCCCAAAGGCAAACGGCGCGCACAGCCTGTTTATCTTATCTATTCGAGCATTTTCAGTTTGAAACACTTTGCGTTCCAAACCATACGGCCTGGCGTTTCGCGGAAAAAACGCGGTTTTTCCGCTTACGTTAGGCCGGGCGGCGTTGTGCCGCCGCCTCGCATTTTGTCTTTTCCAAAGATAAAATGCGCTAAAATCATTTGTAAGATCTACGTTGACGCGTCTAGGCCACATCGGGACGCCGCGCCCCGTTCCAGAGGAAGACGGAGTCGATGCCGTAGGCGATGAAGCGGCTGCCCTGCTCCACCTGACGCGCCAGCTCCGCCGGGTCGGGCTGGACGATATGCAGCCCCATGAGCGGCCGGTACTTGCGGCAGACTTCATGGATACGCCGCATGGCGGCCTGAAAGTCGGGATGGTCGAACTGCGCCGTCAGCCCCATGGAACCGGAGAGGTCATAAGGCCCCACCATGATGGCGTCCAGACGAGGATGCGACAGGATGTCCTCCAGATGCTCGACCGCGCGGATATGCTCGATCTGCGCCACCAGAAACACGCGCGAGGCCCGTTCCTTCATGTAGCTTTCCATCTGCGTGCCGAAGGCATTGGCCCGGCAGAAGCCCACGCCGCGATTTTCCCGCAGCGGCTCTTCGGGAAGCCGTCCGTCATCATAACCGGGATAGGTCGCCCAGCTGATGGCCGCATTGAGCTGCGCCCGGCTTTCGATCATGGGGAAGATGAGCCCTTGTGCGCCGGCCTCCAGCGCGCTCTTGATCTGCAGGCGCGTAGCCTCTGCCAGACGGGCAAAGGGCGCGGCCCCGCCGCATTCGATGGCCCGGAAGATGTCCGTGAGGCCGGTCCGTCCGAAGGTGCCGTGCTCCATGTCGGCGGCCACCCAGTCATAGCCCGCGCGGGCCAGAAGTTCGGCCACTTCCGAGGAAGGGAATTGCAGCCAGGTGCCTATGGTCGGTTTGTCCTGCGCCAGCGCGGCGCGAATGCTATCGATGTTCATGGTCTCCGACGGCTTGCCGCCGCAGGGTTGAGGGTCATGCGATACGCCGAACATACCCCCTCATGCGCCGAAGCGCAATCACTGGTCCGCCTCCTCTCCCGACAGCAGCGCGGCGATGCGCGCGTATTGCTCCAGAAAAGGCCGCGCCGCGCGATACGCCGGCACGCACCACGGCTTGCGTCCGCAGTAGTGCAACAACCTGCCCGCAAGCGTGCCGGGATCCTGCTCCCAGCGGGCGGCCACGTGCATCTGATAGTTGAACCTCTCCGGCAACACGGCATACGGCAGCCTGCGGCACAGCACATTGAGAGCGTCCTGATCAGGATAACGAGACGGGGCGGGCAGAGAAAGCAAGGCCTGCCGCATGGCCTGCATCCAGGAAGGCAGCAGACGCCGCAGGCGCGGCAGATGCAGCAGGAGCACACCGGAATTGAGGCAGTCCGCCGGACGCAGCCCCATGCGGCGAGCATAGGCGGGATGCAGGGCCATGGCGGCATCACGCACGCCCCACAACGCGGGCTCCCGGCCGCTTCCAGCCGCCTCGTCCGCCGCCTGCCAGAAATCCGCCACGTCCATCAGAGCGCAGATGTCGCAGTCCAGATAGAGCAGGCGCTCCACATCTTCCAGACCCGACAGCTCCGGCAGCCAGTAACGGTAAAAAGCGCCGGGACCAAAGGCCGGCGGCATGTTTGCGCGCAACTCCGGCGGCAGCGACGGCACCAGGTGAAAACGCATCTCCTGTCCGCTCTGCCGGGCCACGGCTTCCAGAGCCCGCCGTCCCTGCGGCGGCAGTTCCGCGTCATGCAGGATATGCACGCACAGCGCCGCCGAAGTATGGGCGCAGACCGTCAGCAGCGTTGCCGCCCCATGCAGAGAGTAGCTTCCGCTTTCATCCCGAAAGGCAAGAGCCAGATGGTACACCGGCATTTTCCTCCGTGCGGCGGTGCCGGAGCCTCTTGCCCCCGCACGCTTCGATCAGCCGTTCCCATAAACGAAAAGCCGTCAACGTACTTCGCTGACGGCTTCGGAAAAAGGGGCCGGACACCCGGCAACAGCTGTTACCGCTGCTTTCTTTCGAACCTGACGGGGTTGGCAGTGCTGCCGCCGTCCGACCTGTACCCTCTCTAGCCGGAAAAACGGTCCTCGTCAAGCCGGGAGATAGTGCGAGGGGGCGAGGGAAACCGTTTTGAAAAACGGTTCTCCCTCGCCCCCTCGCGCTCCCCCACTCCCTTCCCAAAACTTTTGCTTGGGTCAGCGCATGGCGACGCGGCCCCGCAAGGCTTCGCGCGTCTGTCACGCCCTCCGGCGGCATGAAAATACTGTTTTTTTGCTTGGTTTCGGCCGGACGGCGTTGTGCCGACGCCTCGCAGTTTGCCTTTTTAAAAGACAAACTGCTCCAGGGCCTGTTGACACAAATTTTACAAATAATTGCAATAGATAAGATAAATAAACTGAACATGCTCCGCTTGCTTCCGGGGGCGGGGTTGCCTCGTGTACCTGACTCTTCCCCCCAAACAAGAAACGAATAGTGTTAACAGGCTCTAAAGCGCGTTTGGGGAAGGATGGGGGGAGTTTGAGGGGGGAAGGAAGGGGATTTGGGCGCTAGCAAATCCCCTTCCTTCCCCCCTCAACTAAAAACACATGGACACGGCAGCATCAAAGCAGGCCGGGCAGTTGTTCGGCGTTGGTGAGGATGCGTTCCAGGGCATTGTCGGAGAGGCCGCCGACGCGTTGCAGCCGCCGTTGCTCTTCGGCGGGGTCGTAGAGGGGCCAGTCGCTGCCGAAGAGGAAGCGTTCCAGCGGGTGGGCGTCAAGCAGCCGCCGCAGCAGATGCGGCGTGACGAAGGGGCTGGTGCTTGAAGTATCGAACCAGACGTTATCGAGTCCGGCCAGAGCTTCTATGGCCATATCCCACATGAGGTAGCCGCCGAAATGCCCGGCGATGAGCGTCAGTCCCGGGAAGGCGCGGGCGATGGCCGCCAGCTGCTGCGGGCTTGAGGGGGCAACGGAAGCCGGTTGGGCGCTGCCGATATGCAGCTCGAAAAGGAAACGCCCCTGTGCGGCCTCGAACATGGGCAACAGGCGCGAGTCGTCCAGACGGAAGCCCTGAAAATCGGGATGCAGCTTGATGCCGCGCAAACCGCTGCGCTCCATGTTGTGGAGCTCTTCTTCCCAACGGGCATAGGCAGGATGCAGGGTACCGAAACCGATGATCTCGGGGTGTGTGCGTTGGAGCTCGCGGGCGTAGTTGTTGGCCGGGATGACCTGCGCCGGGGTGGTGGCGGCGCAGAGCACCACGCAGCGATCCATACCGGCGGCCCGCTCGCAGGCCAGCAGATGTTCCACCGTGCCGTCGCCTTCGCAGCAGAGGTCATAGGCTTCGTTGAGGTGGGTCACGGCCTTGGCCGCGATCTTCGGATGGAAGGCGTGCGTGTGGATGTCGATACGCATGGGATGTCACCGGGGACGACCGCCGCCCCGCCCGTCGGGAAAATGCCGACGGGCGTCTGCCGGGCGCGACGGCGGGAGGCCGCTACCCTTTCACGGCGTTGACCACGTTGATGGGCGTGCCTTCCTTCCAGCGCAGGATATTTTCCGCGGTCAGATTGATGATGTTCTGGCGGGCCCGCACCGTTGCCCAGGCCATATGCGGCGTCAGCAGGGTATTGGGCGTGGAAAAGAGAGGATTGTCCCGAACAGGCGGCTCACTGACCATGACGTCCGCGCCGTAGCCGCCGAGCTGCCCCGAATGCAGGGCCGCCGCCACGTCATCCTCATTGACCAGCGGACCGCGAGCGGCATTGAGCAGGATGGCCCCGCGCTTCATCTTCGCCAGGCTTTTCTTGTTGATGATCCCCCGCGTGGCATCCGTCAGCGGACAATGCAGGGACACCACATCCGACTGGCTCAGCACCTGATCCAGCGTCGCGAAGGTGAAGGGGGCATAGGAAGGCGGATTCTTGGGATTGCGCCGGTTGGCCAGCACCTTCATGCCGAAGGCATGGCCCAGCTCACCGACACGCCGACCGATATTGCCGTAGCCCACAAGACCCAGCGTCATGCCTTCCAGACAGACCGGGGTATGCATCCAGTAGCACCATTCGCCGCCGTCGGTCCACTGACCGCTGCGGATGCTCTGGGTATGCTCGCTCGTCCGGTGGCAGAGTTCCAGCAACAGGGCCATGACATGCTGCGCCACATCGTTGACGCCGTAGGCCACCACATTGCACACCGGAATGTTTCGTTCGGCAAAGGCCTCGATGTCCACCACGTCATAGCCTGTGGCCACGACGCCGACCATCTTCACGTCGGGGAGCTGTTCCAGCGTCTCGCGGCGCAGCGGCACCTTGTTGATGAGCACGACATCGGCCCCGGCGGCCCGCTGGGGGACCTGTTCCACGGTGCTATCGTCGTAGACCTTGAGATCTCCCAGCGCTTCCAGCGGACCCCAGTCCACATCGCCGGGATTGAGCAGCTTGCCGTCAAGGATGACTATGTTCATGGCGTACCTCGCAGCCGCGAATGTAGCCTGCCGGGCGAAGGGATGCAAGGGTGTTGCGGAGAGCTTGGGCGCTCGGCGCAACGGAACCCGCGGGCGACAAAAAAGGCCGCCCTTGCGGGCGGCCTCCTGCCTTGCGGCTTCAGATCCTAGTGAGCGACCACGGTGAAGTCGTCGCGGCGGTTCTGGGACCACACGGCTTCGCCGGTGCCCTGAACGGCCGGATTTTCCTTGCCGTAGCTGATCATTTCAAGCTGAGAGGGGCTCACGCCCAGCATCACGAGATATTCGTAAGCGGCGCGGGCGCGACGCTCGCCAAGGGCGAGGTTGTATTCCTGGGTGCCGCGTTCGTCGCAGTTGCCTTCGATGCGCACGCGCACGGAGGGGAACTGCTTCATGAGGTCGGCTTTGGCCTTCAGCATTTCCTTGTATTCGGGCTTGATGTCGAACTTGTCGAAGGCGAAGAGCACGCGCCCGTCGGTGATCTGCTGGATGGCAGCACGCATTTCGGGGCTCATGTCATCGGTGAGGGTGCCTTCGTCGGAAGTCTTCTTGGCGCAACCGAAACCGGCGGCGAGGGCCATGACCAGGGCAAGGATAAGAGCGTAGCGTTTCATTGTGTTTTCCTCCTGAACAGCTCTAACTCAAAAAAGGTACCTTTCCTTTCTGAACACAACGAGGTCACCTTGACCTCGCTCTGGGATGGTATATGCGGCGTGATTTTTGTCAAGATGTGGGACTGGCCTCCGGCCCGTTTTTGGTAAAAAAATTTTGCCCGGCTGCCTTGCGGCCGCCGGGCTTTCGCGTAATACGTCGTGCTGGTCCGCTCTATTGCGGCATACCCCAGCGCGGGAAGTAGCAGGCGCCGCCGCCGGTGGGCACCTGCTTGGCGTCGCCGCCGTGACGGGTGGTCAGATAGATGCCGCGCGTGCCGCCGCGGCTGGAGCTGAAGGCGATGAAATAACTGTCGCCGCAGAAAGACGGCTGCTCGTCGCTGCCGGGGCCGAAAGTCACCTGACGCTCAAGGCCGGTCACCATGTCCTGCACGAAGATGCGATGACCGTAGTCGGTCATGCGGCTGAAGGTCACCAGGGTGCCGTCGGGCGAAAGGTTGGCTTCCGTATTGTAGCCGCCGTTCTTGCTGACGCGCACGGTGGACCCGGAGGTCAGATCCTTCATGAAGATCTGCGGCCCGCCCATGCGCGAGGAGGTGAAGGCCATCTTGGTCCCCGTGCTGTCGAAGGTGGGCGACACGTTGATGGAGTTGTGCTCTTCCAGCACCCGCTCCTTCTGGAAGGAGTGGTTGAGGAGATAGATCACCGGATACTTGCCCTTGGACAGGGCCACGGCCACCTTGTTGTCCGGCGTGAAGGCGGGCCCGATGACCACATTGCCGGGGAAGCGCACCCGCTGGGTCTTGCCGCTCTTCCGGTCCCAGACGCCGAGGGAGTGGGACTTCTTGTCGATGAGCGTAAAGACGATGAAACGTCCGTCAGGAGACCAGGCGGGCGACATAGCTTCGCCGCCGATATTGGTGACCTTGCGCAGATCGCGGCCCGTGGGGCGCACGGTCCAGACGTCGGCGGTCAGCTTGCCGCTCTTCTTCACAAAGGCCAGGGTGGAACGGAAGAAGGCCCCGCTGCCGGTGAGCACTTCCAGCAGATCGGCGCAGAAGCGGTCCGCCACTTCCGGCAGATCACGGCTGGAGACGCGCGGATATTCCTTGCCGAACAGACGGCCGCCGGTATTGGTCTCGAAAGCGCGGATCTGCACGGCCTTGGTGCCGCTGTCGCCGCTGGGCCAGACCGTGGTGACGACCACGTCCGAACCTGCCAGCTGGAAGCGCTTGAAGTCCACGTTCGGCGGCTCATAGCCGGGCAGGAGCGTCCCGCCCAGCACGGCCTTGGGATCGGTCAGGCGCATGAAGGGAAGAAAGCTCAGGTTCTGCTGGATGAGCTTTTGCAGCTCGCGGCCCATATTGCCGGCGGGCTGGCTGGGGCCGGTCAGCGGATCGGCCAGCGCCAGATTGACGCTGTTCTGGCCGGGGCCGTAGATGTCCACACGCATGGCGGCCTGAGCGGGAGCGCTCGCGATGAGCAGGCCCAGAGCGACCAGAAGAAGAACAAAACGTTTCATATCTGCCATTTCCTCCGGGTGCGGCTAACGCACCATTGTTAGGGTCACGTCAAAGGGCGAGGCCAGCCCGGCAGGTGGAGGAGCCACCTTGCCCGCGCGCTTGACGCCCTGACGAACGTAGGTATCGATGCGGTCATTGCCGCTGGACTGCACGATCTCGTAATTGGTGATGGCGCCGTTCTTGGCGACGGTCAGACGCACGGTCACATAGTAACTGCCGCGCGGCGCTTCCACCGGCACGAAGCTGGCTTCCCGCAGCTGGCGGGCCACCTTGTTGAGATAGCCGTGGAACTGGATGGCGTAAGCGTCCTGCGCCATGCGGCTGCCGCCGGTCGTCGCGGCCGGGGTCGCCGCAGCGGGAGGCTCCACCACCGGCGCGGGGCTCGCGGGAGCCGCCGTCTGGACGACCGCCTGCCCGGACGGGCTGACGGTTATGGTGCCCTGCTGCGACGGCGCGCGACGCGGCGTGCCGCTCCAGAAGGCCAGATGCACGTCGATGGGCATGGCGTAGGGCGGGGTCTCCAGCTTGCCGAGCTTTTTGGCCGCCTCACATACGCTGTTGTCCAGAGCGGGGACGCCAGAACGCTGGGTCGGCGTACAGCCCAGCACGCTCCCGTCGCCGTTCACGCTGATGCGCACGCGCACCATGCGGTTGCCGGTATCGGCCGGGGGCGTCCAGATCTCGCACAATTTGCCGAGCACCACCCCGGCGTAGCCCTCCTGATGATCGGCAGCCGCGATGGCCGCCGCCGATGCCGTCGACGGCGCTGCCGCCGCGAGGCTCAGAAAGAGCATACCGGCCAGGGCCCGCCGTCTGAGGGAGTGCGCCCTGTCTCGAAGGGGAAAGGTTCGTATCATGTCTCCTCCGGGGATGTGCGGGGCAAGGCGGTCCATCACGGCCCGCCCTTAGCGCCCCATCATTTCATTGAGCGTGAAGACCAGGTCCAGCTCGGTGAACTCGGCGGAGGGCGGAGGCGGGAACTCCCCGCCGCGGCTCGTCCGCCAGATGGCGTTCACCGCCGAGGCGTCATACTGGGCATTGCCGGAACTCTGGGTCACGGTCGCCTGCTGCACTTCGCCCTGCATGTTGACGACGATGTGCACAACGCAGCTCATATTGGCCCGGCTGGCCGAGGCAAAGCTCCAGTTGGGACGAACGGACAGCATGACCGTCCCCAGATAGGCCTCGTTGAGGCCGCCGCCACCGGGACCGTCGCCCTCTCCTCCGCCACCGCCGCCGGTGCCGCCCGCATTGCGGCGGGCCTGCGCCAGCGCCTGTTCCACGGCGTTGCCGCGGTCACCGGACTCCACACGCGAGGAGGCCGAACGGCGGGCCTGCGCCAGAGCGTCCTTGACCGGATCGCCCTTGGGTTTGGTCTTGGGCTTTTCCTTGGGCTGTTCCTTGGCCTTGTCCTTGCCCGTATCCTTTTCCTTGGGTTTTTCCTTCGGCTTTTCCTTGGGCTCTTCCCTGGGTTTTTCCTTGGGCTTTTCCGGTTCCTTCTTCTGCGCCAGCGGCACGGCTTCCTCTTTGGGCTGCGGGCGCGGTTCGGGGATCTTGGGCTGCGGGGCCTTTTCCTCAGCCACAGGCACGGCCTCGGCCCGCTCGGGACGGGCACGGCGCGCCACTTCATCCTTTTTGGCCGGCGGGGAGATGTCCTGCGGACCGTTGGTCGGTTCGCCCATCTTGCCGAGGATATTGGAGGGGGTCCGGTTGCCGCCCGGCGCACCGTCCACAAGGCTGATCATCACCGGCGGCGAATCGAGCTTCACCGGCGGCGACGTGGGCCAGAACAGCACCAGCAGGATGAACGCCGCATGGAGGCAGAGGGACAGGAGGTACGACGACCAGTTCATAGGATGTTACTTCCTGCCGGAAGCAGCCGGTTCGTTATCCGGCTTGTCGGCCACCACGCCCAGCTTTTCGATGCCCACGGCCTTTATGCGACCCATGACGTCCACGACCACGCCGTAGGGGACGTTCTTGTCGGCCTGCAGGAAGAGCGTCTTGTTCTTTTCCTTGACGAGCTTCTGCAGGTAGCCTTCCAGATCGTCCATATTCTCCACGGCATAGGTATCCAGATAAACGCTGCCGTCCACGCGCACGGTGAGCACCATGCTCTCGCTTTCCGTGGGCAGGGTCTCCACCTGCTTGGTCTGCGGCAGGTCCACATCCAGTCCCTGGCTCATCATCGGCGTGGCTACCATAAAGATGATGAGCAGGACGAGCATCACGTCCACGAAGGGCGTGACGTTGATCTCGGAAACGAATTTCCCGCCGCCTCCGACATTGGCGCCCATGCTACATCTCCGTGGCGCCCGCGCGCTGCACGGGGCGATGGGCGTTCAGCTCGCGCTGCACGCGGTTGAGGAAGACGCCGGCGAAGTTCACCAGCAGAGTGTCCACCTGAGAGATCTTGCCCATGAAGATATTGAAGCCGATGGTGGCGGGCACGGCCACGGCAAGACCGATGGCCGTGGCCACGAGGGCTTCCGAGATGCCGGGGGCCACCGTGGCGAGCGAGGCCGACTTGAGCATACCGATGGAGTGGAAGGAGCTCATGATCCCCCAGACCGTGCCGAACAGACCGATGAACGGGGCCGTGTTGGCCGTGGTGGCCAGGATGGACAGGGAGCGTTCGAGACGGGCCTCCTCGCTGGCGACGCCCTGCCGCAGGGCGCGGCGCACGTTGTCCACCACCACGTCGCTGGTATTGCCCATCTCCTTGGAACGGTTGAACTCCAGCACGCCCTGATGGGCCACGAAGTACAGGGGCGAGGCGGGATCGGCCCCCAGCGACTGCACCGCTTCGCGCAGGTTGGCCGCTCTTTCAAAATTTTCCGTCCCGATGCGGCTCTTCTTGTAGGCAGCCGAAAGGGCCAGCGCCTTCTGGATCATGAGCGCCCAACTGCTGATGGACATGAACAGGAGCAGGACGAGCACAAGTTTGGCCACCAGGCTCGCCTGCGCGATCATATTGATGAAACTGAATTCCATGCCTGACTCCGTAATGGGATGAAAGCCGCGCCTGCACGCGGCGGCCGACCGACCGGCCGGAAATATCGGCACAGACGCCTGCCCCCGAAAACGCCCATAGCGCAGGAGACCGCTTTTCCCTCAGGGAGAAAAGCGTTCCCGCGTTCCCGGCCTTTCGCTGCAGCAGCGCCGTATGCCGCAGCAGAATGCAACGGGGCACGGGAATTTTCAAGGGATTTTTCCACATCCTGCGCGAAGAGCGGCACGCCCGTGATTTTTCAGCGGAAAAATCGCATTGCCAAGGGATTGCGTTACCGCTATGCTGGCAGACATGTGTGCATTCCCTTCCGTCAATCCTGCCTCGCGGAAGCGCGGGGCATCCTGCCGCTGTATCACCGCTCTCGCGGCCTGCCTTTTCCTTCTGACCGGCGACCTTTCCCCGGCCCTGGCCTCCTCGGCGCGCGACCGGGTCAACGAGGCCCTGCAGGCCCCCCTCTTTCGAGGCGAGCGACGCCCGGAACCGCGGCCCGACGGCCATGCCCCCGGACGGGCCATGACCATGGCCGACGCCGTGCAGCGGGCGCTGGCGCACAACCCCAGTCTCGGCGCTCAGGAAGCCACGAGCCGAGCCTCGGAAGAAGGCAGGAAGTCGGCGCGCGGCCAGTTCGGCCCCAAGCTGAGCCTGACCTATCAGGCCTACAAACAGGAAAGGGAGAGTTCCCCCTCCACGAGTTCCGCCCGCACCCCGCGTCTGGGCACATGGAGCATGGGCGTGGACATCTCCCAGCCCATCTTCCAGGGCTTCCGCCTGCTGGCCCAGTATCAGAAGGCCGCCCTGCAGGCCGAGAGCGACCGGGCCTCCCTGCGTCAGGCCGAACTCACCATGACCGGCGACGTGCAAAAGGCCTTCCTTGCCTATCTGCAGGCCGAGGAGAACGTCCGCAGCGAGCAGGACTCGCTGGCCCGTCTGCGGGACCAGCTTCGCATCACCCAGGCGTTTTATGACGTGGGCCTGCGCCCGCGTCTGGACGTGCTGCAGGCCGAGGTGGACGTCAGCGATGCCGAGAACCTGCTCATCCAGGCCGAGAATACGCGCGACACGGCGCAGGCCCAGCTCAACACCCTTGTGGGCCTGCCGGTGACGGCGCGGGTATCGTACAGCGGCAGTCTGGAGCATGTGCCCTTTTCCCGCAGTCTGGAGCAGTGCCTTGCCGCGGCCTACCGGCAGCGGCCCGACCTCTACATCGCGGCCAAGACCGTGGCCATCGCGGGCAAGAGCCGGCAGGAGGTCCAGAGCGAATATTATCCGAAGGTGGAAGCCTATTACAACGTCAGCCGTCAGGGGAACACCTTCGACCTGCAGCGCTCCGGCGAGAACGGTTCCAGCACGCAGGTCTGGGAAGTGGGCGTGAGCGCCACCTGGGACGTCTTCCAGTGGGGGACGACCTATTATGCCGACAAGCAGTACGGCTGGCTGGTCACCAAGACCCGTTATGAGGAAGAGCAGCTCAAGCTGGACGTGGGCTACGAGATCAAGACCCGCCTGCTGGACGTGCGCGAGGCCGAAAAGCGCATCGCCGTTGCCCGCAAGAGCGTGGATCAGGCGACCGAAGCCTATCATGTGGCCCTTGCCCAGTATCAGGAGCAGGTGGGCACCAACTTCGACGTGCTCAACGCTTCCGCCAACCTGACCGCCGCGCAGGCCTCGCTGACCGGCGCAAAGGCCGATTATCTGACCGCGCTTTCTCAGCTGTATGTGGCCATGGGCGAATACCGCCCCGACATCATGCGCCCGGAAGCCGCTCCCGCCACGCCGTCTCCGGCGGCCGGGACGCCGGACGGCAGCCGCCGCCCCGCCTCCGCCCCCCGTACTCATCCATAAGGATATGCCATGCAGACCAGCGATGCCTTCGTGACCATCACGCCTCTGGGGGGGCTTGGCGAAATCGGCCTCAACTGCCAGCTCTGGGAAAGCCAGGCCGGCGTCGTCATGGTCGATTGCGGGCTCATGTTCCCCGACGACTTCCATCTCGGCGTGGATGTCATCATCCCGCATTTCGGCGCGGTGCAGGCCGTGCGGGACAAACTGCTCGGCATCGTGCTCACCCACGGGCACGAGGATCACATCGGCGCTCTGCCCTGGCTGGTGCCCCTGTTGCGCGGCATCCGCATCTACGGCTCCGCCTTCACCCTTGCGCTGGTGGAGCACAAACTGCGTGAACACGAACTGCTGGACTGGGTGGAACTCTGTCCCGTCACTCCCAAGAGCGTGGTGGAGCTCGGTGATATGCGCTTCCACTTCCTGCCGGTCTGCCATTCCATCCCCGAAGGCTTCGGCCTGGGGGTCGAAACGCCGGTAGGCCGCATCGTGCACAGCGGCGACTTCAAGATCGACCCCGATCCCCTGCACGGCACGGGGACGGATCTGGAGCTCTTCCGAAGCTTTGCCGGACCGGAGGGGGCGCGTCTGCTGCTCTCCGACTCCACCAACGTGGAGCGCCCCGGCCGCTCCATCAACGAACGTCAGGTCAAGGAATCGCTGAGCAAGGTCTTTGCCTCCGCCGAGGGGCGCATCGTCATCACGCTCTTCTCCAGCCACATCCAGCGCATCCAGGAAGTGTTCGATCTGGCGCGCGAATACGGACGCACCGTGGTCATCAGCGGCAAATCCCTGGCCAACAACATCGAGATGGCCCGCGACCTCGGTTTCGCCAAACTGCCGCCCAGCTTCTTCAATGCCCATAACGGCGTCCCGGATCTGCCCGACGAGAAGCTGGTGCTCATCGTCACCGGCGCGCAGGGCGAACCGCTCTCGGCCCTCTCCCGCATGGTGCTGGGCGGGCACCGGCAGCTGCGTGTGCGCAAGGGCGATACCGTGGTCATGAGTTCGCGCATGATCCCCGGCAACGCCAAGGCCGTTTCCCGGCTCATCAACGAGATGTACCGGCTGGGCGCGGAGGTGCTGTACGAAAGTATGCATACCATCCACGCCTCCGGCCACGGCTATGTGGAAGAGCTGCGGGACATGCTCGAAGCCGTGCGCCCGGAGATCTTCGTGCCGGTGCATGGAGAATACCGCCATCTGGTCAAGCACGCGCGCCTTGCCCGCTCCTGCGGCGTGGCCGAGGAAAAGACCGTGCTGCTGGAGGATGGCCGCGCCCTGACCCTGCTGCCCGACGACTTCCGGCAGGAAGCGCCCATCCCCATGGAGTGCACGCTCGTGGACGGCAAGGGCGTCGGTGACGTGGGGACGGCCGTGCTGCGGGAACGGCGCATCCTGGGGGACGAGGGCCTGGTCATCGTCCTGCTCGTGCTGGATGCGGAGACCGGCATGGTTCTGCACGGACCGGAGATGTTCTCCAAGGGCTTCGTTTTCGAGCAACAGTACAGCCACCTGCTGGAAGACGCCAAGTGTCTGGTGCTGGATGAGATAGAAGCCATCCGGCCGGGCCAGCTCACGCGCCTCCAGGACGGCATACGCGCCTCACTGCGCCGCTTTTTCCGACGGGTACTGGAACGCGACCCGGTCGTGGTCGCCATCGTCAGCGAGATATGAAGGTCCCGGGCGTCATGATCCCCGCCATGAGGATGCCCCGTCCCGCCCTCTTCGCCCTGCTTGCCCTGCTCGTGCTGGGGGGCTGTCTGGCGGCGCACCTATGGCAGACGCGGCGGACGGTCCGCCTTGTTTCCCCGTTGCCGCTCGATGCGCCGGGTTATACGCTGGAAGACGCCGAAGGAACGGACATGCGCGTCATCCCGCTGGCCGGAGCCGTCCTGCGCAGCACGGCGGCCTCCGATCCGGACCGGGAAGGGTCGCCCCACCCGGCGCGGCATGAGCGTACGGCCCCTTGACCTTTGCCATATCGTGTCTATGTGTAAACAAATTGTGTTCCTCGTATAACGCATCCTCACCTCCAAACAGCGAGACTGCATACAGATGAACTGGGATTGGGACAAACTGCAGGAAAAGCGGGAGCGCCAGCAGAAGCGGCCGACTCTTCCTGATCCGCGTCAGGACGACCGCGACGAATACGATGACGACCGCGACGAACGCCGCAACCGGCGCTCTCCCTTTGGCGGCGACCCCCGCGGGGGGCTGCCAAAACTGCCCAAGTGGCAGTTCCCCAACGGCCTGCTGATCGGGGGCGGCCTGCTTGCCGTGCTGGTCATCTGGCTCCTGTCAGGCATCTATATCGTCAATCCCGGCGAGGAAGGCGTGGTGCTGCGCTTCGGCAAGTACGACCGCACCGTCGGCCCCGGCCCGCATTATGCCCTGCCCGCCCCCATCGAAAAGGTCTACAAGCCGCAGGTCTCGCGCGTCCTGCGCAGCGAGGTGGGCTACCGCTCGGCCGGCGAGAGCCGCACCTACCAGAAGGGACAGGTCCGGCCCATCCCGGCCGAAGCGTCCATGCTCACCGGCGACGAGAACATCATCAACGTCCAGTTCAGTGTGCAGTACCGCATCGCGGATCCCGTGGCCTATCTTTTCAATATCCACGAACCGGACATGCTGGTGCGCAGCGCGGCCGAGGCGGCCATGCGCGAAGTCATCGGCAACAGCTACGTCGATGCGGCCCTGACCGACGGCAAGCTGCAGATCCAGGCGGACACCACCCGTCTGCTCCAGAACATCCTCGACCGCTACGATACCGGCCTGCAGGTCATCGCCGTCCAGCTCCAGGACGTGCATCCGCCGGATGAAGTGCGCGATGCCTTCAAGGACGTGGCCAGCGCCCGCGAAGACAAGATACGCATCATCAACGAAGCCGAAGCCTATCGCAACGAACTGATCCCGCGTGCTCGCGGCGAGGCGGCGGCCATCGGCAACAAGGCCGAAGCCTATCGCGCCACCCGCATCCAGAACGCCGAAGGCGAGGCGGCCCGCTTCAACGCGCTCAGCGCCGAACACGCCCGCGCCCCCAAGGTCATGGAACATCGACTCTATTATGAAACGCTGGAGGACCTGCTCAGGAACGCCCGAGAAAAGGTGCTGCTGGACGGCAAGTCCCCGGAACGCATCCTCCCCTATCTGCCGCTGTCCGGCGTGACGACCACGCCCGCGGCGGGCACGACGGAGAAACGCTGATGTTGAAAAACCCTCTGACCTACCTCGTGGCCCTGGCGCTTGCGGTCCTCTTCGCCGTCCAGTGCTGCTTCACGGTACAGCAGTCCGAAAAGGCGCTGGTGCTCCAGCTCGGTGAGCCGTTGCCGGAAGTCTACGGCCCCGGCCTGCACTTTAAGTTGCCCTTCATCCAGAAAGTCCTGCGATTCGACGCGCGCGTGCTGGATTATACGGCCTCCTCGCGCGAAGCCTATACCGTGGACAAGAAGACCATCGTACTCGACAACTTCGCACGCTGGCGCATCAGCGATCCCCTGCAGTTCTACCGCACCATGCGCACCATACAGGGAGCGCAGTCCCGCCTGGACGACGTGGTCTATTCGCAGCTGCGGGCGCTGGTCGGCCTCCATACCCTGACGCAGGTGGTGTCCTCCGACAGGGCCAAGATCATGAAGGTCGTCACGGACGAAGCGTCGAAACTCATGCAGCCCTACGGGGTCGAGGTACTGGACGTGCGCATCAAACGGGCCGACCTGCCCGAAGCCAACCAGCGCGCCATCTTCGACCGTATGCGGGCAGAGCGCGAACGTCAGGCAAAACAATACCGTTCCGAGGGCGAGGAGGCGTCCACCCGTATCCGTTCGGATGCGGACCGGCAGAAAGCGCTCATCCTTGCCGAAGCCGCCCGCGACGCCCAGATCGTCCGCGGCGAAGGGGACGCCCGCGCTGCCACCATCTTTGCCGACGCCTACGGCAAGTCCCCGGAATTCTACAGTTACCAGCGATGGCTGGAAACCTTGCGCAAGGGCCTGGAAAAGAACAGCTCGCTGATCCTCTCCAACAGCGCCCCCCTGCTCAACCTGCAACGATAGCGCGCATCGCGCGCATGATGGAGATAGCCATGCCTGCCTTTGCAGATGTTTACGAACGCATCAAGCTGGCCACCAACTGCCGAACGCAGATGGAACTTGCCGCCGTGCTGGACATCCGCCAGTCCAGCATCTCCGATGCCAAACGACGCAACACCGTACCGGGCGACTGGTTCATGAAACTTTTTGAGCGCTTCGGCCTCAATCCCGACTGGCTCAAGCAGGGATCCGGTCCCATGTACCTGCGCACGGACAAGGGCTATGTGCCCAGCGAGAAGCCGGAAGGGCTGGCCGAAGACCCGGCCCACTTCGGAGATCCGCAATCCCGCTGCGTCATC
>NZ_CALVHE010000025.1 GCF_944327235.1 uncultured Desulfovibrio sp. | reverse complement strand
GTGGCCGAAGCGCTGGCCAGCGAGACGCGCCCCATGATCGTGGTGGTCAACAAGGTGGATCTTTTTGCGGACAAGAGCCGTATGCTGCCGCTCCTGACCCGACTGAGCGAGATGTGGCCGTCCGCGGAGATCTTCCCGGTGTCGGCGCTCATGAAGGACGGACTGCCCGCCCTGCTGGAGCTCATCCGCTCGCGCCTGCCCGAAGGCGAGGCCCAGTTCCCCGACGACCAGATCTCCACGGCCCCGGTCCGCTTCATGGCGGCGGAGATCATCCGTGAGAAGCTCTTCCTGCAATTGCGTCAGGAAGTCCCCTACTGCATCGCCGTGGAGGTGGAGCACTGGGAGGAGGACGAGGAGCGGGGACAGACCGTCATCCACGCGGTCATCTATGTGGCGCGCCCCATGCACAAGGGCATGGTCATCGGCAAGGGCGGCAAGGTGCTCAAGCAGGTGGGCATGGAGGCCCGCAAGGATATCCAGGAATTGCTGGGCGGCAAGGTGCATCTCGAACTCTGGGTCAAGGTACGGGAGAACTGGACCGAAGACCCGGCCTTCGTGCAGGAGATGACCCGCGTCGCGGAGGTGCTGTAAGATGGATGTATGCGCACGTTATGCGTCTGTGCTGGAACGGCTGGACAAGGCGGTGAGCGCCGCAGGGCGCAAGCGGGAGGACGTGACCCTCGTGGCCGTCTCCAAGCTCCATGCGGCGGAAGACGTGGCCCGCGTGGCCGCGGCCGGTCAGGTGGACTTTGGCGAGAACTATGTGCAGGAGGCCCTGCAGAAACGGCAGGATCTGGCCGCGGACCCGGCCTGCGCGCATATCCGCTGGCATATGATCGGGCATGTGCAGAGCCGCAAGGCGCCGCTGGTGGCCGGAGCCTTTTCCCTGCTGCACACGCTGGATTCCCGCAAGCTCGCTGACGGGCTGGAAAAGCGTCTGGTCGCGCTGGATGCCAGACAGCCGGTGCTGTTTGAGATCAATGTGGGGGCCGAGCCGCAAAAATCCGGTATCATGGCTGAAGATTTGCCGGAACTTGCCGATTATGTTCTGGAGCAGTGCCCGCATCTGGATGTTCAGGGCCTCATGTGCCTGCCGCCGGTCTTCGACGCCGGGGACGCCGCGCGCCCGTACTTCGCGCGTCTGCGCCGCCTGTGTGAGGATCTGCGGGCGCGCACCGGACTGGCATTGCCGCATCTGTCCATGGGCATGTCCGGCGATTTCCCGGCGGCTGTGGCCGAAGGTTCGACCATCGTCCGCATCGGGACGGATATTTTTGGTCCGCGACCGCCAAAAGTCTAGCGTGGCGCGGTTATTGCAATAGCTTACGCGGGTCCATGATGCGACGGTTCTGCGGCAGCGCAGGCGCCGTACCGTCGGGAACAGTGTTTCGGGATACCGCCAACGGCAAGGAGCAGCTATGGCAGCCAAAGACGGCAGCAAGGAATCGCAGGCCCTCCCTCCGGGAGCTGCGGGAGACACCCCAAAGAAGAAGTCCCGCGCCAAGCGGATCGTCATATTTTTGGCGATCTTGCTCATCACGTTGAGCGCCGCGGGCGGCGCGGCCTACTGGTGGCTTTATCTGCGGACGCCCGATGGCGCTGCGCCGGAAAATCCGGAAGTAGCCGCCGCACCGGCGGAGACCGCGTCGGCGCCGACAGCGGGACAGCCCGCGGCGACCGCCGGGAAGCCGGGGCAGGCCCCTGCCGCTACGGCGTCCGGGACGGCGGGATCGGCCCGTATCGAAGCTCAGCCGGAATCGCCGCGCAGCGTGGGCATCGTCCTGCCGCTGCCGCCCATCCGGGTGAACCTGACCGATCCCAGCGGGCGGCGCTATCTCACCGTCGGCATGGAGATCGAGGCCAACAGCGACGTGTCCAAGGAGCTCAAGGCTCAGGGCGCGCGCATCAACGACACCATCATCATGCTGCTGGCCGGGAAGACCTACGGCGATATCTCCACGCCGGAAGGCAAGGTGTTGCTCAAGCATGAGATCGCCGCGCGTCTCAACCAGATCCTGGGCGCGCAGCGGGTCATTCGTGTCTACTTTACCAACTTCGTGGTGGAATAGCTTCCCCACGTCTGAAACGAGGATGTGAGCATGGCGCAGGACGATCAGGACGATATGGCCGCACAGTGGGCGGCTCAGCTGGATGGTAGCGGAGGAGCGGACGACCTGCTCGCCGACGTTGACCTCAGTGGGGATGCTTCCGCATCCGCGGGGGGCGAGGATGAATCGCTGGCCTCGGAGTGGGCTGAATCCCTCGCCAATGACGAAAAGAACGGGGGCACGGACAGGCTGACCAGCTTTGCCGAGCAGGCCACGGACGCACAGTTCAAGGACATGACGGAAGCGGCCCGCCAGCCGCATGATCAGAAGCTCAAACGCGAGCTGGACTTCATCCTGGATATCCCGCTGGATGTCTCCGCCGAGCTGGGCCGTACCCGTCTGCTCATCAATGAACTGCTGCAATTGGGGCAGGGTTCGGTGGTGGAGCTGAACAAGCTGGCCGGCGAGCCGCTGGAAGTCTTTGTGAACGGCAAACTGGTGGCGCGCGGCGAAGCCGTGGTCATCAACGAAAAATTCGGCGTTCGTCTGACGGACATCATCAGTCCCATCGAACGGGTAAAGCAGCTTGGCTAGCCGCGTTCAACGCTGGTATACCGTTCTGACGGCGGCGTGTGCAGGGATCTGGGCGGTCGGGGGCGTATCTCCGGCCGCCTTGGCCGCTGAGGAGGCCGCCCCGGCGGCGAGCACGCTGGGGCAGCCCATGTTTTCCTGGGGCAGCTATGTGCAGGCATTGGCCATTTTGTGTCTGCTGTTGGGCGTGCTCTGGGTCGGGGTCTGGCTGCTGCGCCGTTACGGACGCTTCAACTTCATCCCGCGTCCCGGCACGTTGCCGCGTGACGCGCTGCTGATGGAAGCGCAGATGCCTCTGGGGCCTCGCAAGGGCCTCATGGTGGTGCGCTTCATGAATCGCAGGCTGCTGCTCGCCGTGACCGACCAGCAGATCTGTCTGCTGACGGAGGAAAGTCTTGACCATGAAACGCCTTGTCAGGATTTTCAGCGCCTCCTGGAGCAGAGCGTTGCCGCTTCTGCTCACGGCGCTGGCGCTGACGGTCCTCGCCCCTGAGCAGGTGGGGGCCGCGCAGGATCTCACCCTGCCCAGTATGCAGCTCACGCTCTCCGGCGGCTCGACCGAACCCAGCAAGGTCTCCGTCCTGCTGGAGATCCTTTTCCTCCTGACCGTCCTTTCCGTGGCGCCGTCCATCATGCTGACGGTCACCAGCTTCACGCGCATCATCATCGTCTTCAGCTTCCTGCGGCAGGCCATGGGGGTGCAGCAGCTGCCGCCCACGCAGGTGCTGGCCAGTCTGGCCGTGTTCATGACGGTGGTCATCATGTTCCCGGTGGGCAAGCGCATCAATGACGAGGCCCTGCAGCCCTATCTGCAGGAGCAGATCGACTACAAGGTCGCGCTGGACAGGGCGCAGGAGCCGCTGCGCGTCTTCATGTTCAAACATACCCGCGAAAAGGACATATCTGTCTTTTACGCCATATCGGGCATGGATGCGCCCAAGAACAAGAATGAAGTGCCGACCATGATGCTCGCCGCCGCCTTCGTCATCAGCGAACTCAAGACGGCCTTCACCATCGGCTTCCTCATCTACATCCCCTTCCTCGTGCTGGACATGGTCATTTCCAGCGTCCTGCTGGCCATGGGGATGATGATGCTGCCGCCCATGATGGTCTCCATGCCGTTCAAGCTGTTGCTCTTCGTGATGGTGGACGGCTGGAACCTGCTGGTCGGCTCGCTGGTCAACAGCTTCCTCTTATGACGGAGGAGGACGGATATGACGACGGATTTTGTCATCGGCTTCGGCAGGCAGGCCATCGAGCTCTGTCTCATGATGGCCCTGCCCATGCTGGCTGTGGGGCTCGGCGTCGGGGTGGTGGTCAGCATCATCCAGGCGGCCACCCAGATCCAGGAAACGACCCTGAGTTTCATCCCCAAGATCATCAGCATGTTCATCGCGCTTTTGCTGGCGCTGCCGTGGATCATGGAGCGGGTGGTCACCTTCACCCGTGAGGTCTTCCTCAACATCCCCAATTACGTCCAATAGAGTTTTCGCCTGCCCGGGGCGGGGCCACCCGCTCCGGGACGGGCATCCCGTCGCGCGGGCAGGCTTTCTGCCCTCGGGCATCTTGCGTAACCGGCCCGGCAATGCTATAAACAGGCTCATGGATGTTCTTGAGCAGCTTGAAGTCCGCGTTTCGGAACTTTTGCGCAAGCTGGAGGCCATGCAGGCCGACAGTGAGCGGCAACAGGCCGAGATGGCGGCAGCTGCGAGGGAAAAAGAGGCTCTTGTGGCCGAAAACGATGCGTTGCAACAGGCTTTGGCTCAGGAACGGGCATGGCGGGCCGAGGCCCTGACCCGGCTGGATGCCCTGATACAGGCTGTGGAAGAGCAAGACAGCGCGGAGTAGACGCCCATGAGCTCGGAAAACGCGAGCAGGCTGACCGTCCTCGGGACAGATATCTTCTTTCGTCCCGGCGCGGATCTGGAAAAGTTCCGGGCAACCATCGCACTGGTGGAAGAACGGTTCGCCGATTTGAAACTGAGGTCCCACGGCGCGCAGACCAAAGATATTCTGCTGACGTACTTGGCCCTTGGGCTGGCGGACGATTTACTGCAAGCGCAGAAGAAGCAGGCGGATGTGCAGAATCGCATCCAGGATCTGCTTACGCAAATAGAAGAGTCGCAACCTCTTTAACTCCCTGGGGTGTGCGTGATTTATGTCTCGGTGCTGACCTTACAAGCATACACAAGGGAGCCGTACCCGCTACCGGTGAGCACGCCCGCAAGGGAAGCCTGAAGGGAGCGCCTCGGCGCCCACCTGGGAAACCAGGTTCTGCACCGAACACATGACACGGCACTCTGGGGCATTTGCCCCGGACACCTCCGGGTGTGCCTGTCCTGCGCCGTTCGGGCGCGTCTCTACCTGCCCCCGCCGTGGTTACACGCTGACCGCTGCGCCTTGAGGCGTGGCGTTGGGCGGCCATGCCGCCATTTCGGGGGGAATCTATGGACATCTGGACCATCGTGTCGGCGGTGCTGGCGCTCCTTGTGGGCGCTGCGCTCGGCTATGTGCTGCAGAGCCGGGCGACCACCAAACGCATCGGGGACGCCGACGAACTGGCGAAGCGCATCGTCGAGGAGGCGCGCAAGGAAGCGCAGGCGCAGAAAAAGGAGATCCTCCTGCAGGGGCAGGACGACTTGTATAATCAGAAGCGCGAGCTGGAGAACGAGTTCAAGGAGCGCGAGCGGGAAGTCAAGAACCGGGAGCGCAAGCTCGAGGAGATGGGCGACCGGCTCGAAGAGCGTCTGGGCAAGGCCACGGAGAAGGAGCACGAGCTGTTGGCCACGGAAAAGGAGCTCGCCCGCAAGGAACGCCAGCTCGCGGAAAACGAAGAATACCTCCAGGGCCGCATCGAGGAGCAGGAGCAGCGCCTGTCCGAGATCGCCGGACTGACGGCGGACGAGGCCCGCGAACGTCTGCTTGCGGAGATCGAGGCCCGTACGCGGCATGAGTCCGCGCGCATGATCCGCCAGATCGAGACCGAAGCTCGCGAAACGGCTGACCGCAAGGCCAAGGAGATCCTCTGCAGCGTCATCCAGCGCTATGCCGGGGACTATGTCAACGAACAGACGGTGACGGCGGTCAGTCTGCCCAGCGAGGACATGAAGGGGCGCATCATCGGCCGCGAGGGCCGCAACATCCGTGCGCTGGAAGCGGCGACCGGCGTGGATCTGATCATCGACGACACGCCGGAGACGGTCATCCTCTCCGCCTACAGCCCTCTGCGTCGTCAGGTCGCCAAAATGGCCCTGGAACGCCTCATCCAGGACGGTCGTATCCATCCCGCCCGCATCGAGGACATCGTGCAGAAATGCGAGCAGGAGCTGGACGCGCAGGTGCGCGAGGTGGGCGAGCAGGCGACCTTTGACGCCGGCGTGCACGGCATCCACCCCGAGATCGTCCGCCTGCTGGGCCAGCTGCGCTACCGCACCTCCTTCACGCAGAACGTGCTGCAGCATTCTCTGGAAGTTTCGGCCCTCTGCGGCATGATGGCCGCCGAGCTGGGCATGGACGTCAAGAAGGCCAAGCGCGCCGGGCTGCTGCATGACATCGGCAAGGCCGTGGACCACGAGGTGGAAGGCCCCCATGCTCTGATCGGGGCGGATATCGCCAAGAAATACAATGAGGGCAAGGATATCGTCCATGCCATCGCCGCCCACCATGAGGATCAGCGTCCTTCCACAGCGCTGGCCGTGCTCGTGCAGGCGGCGGACTCCATCTCCGGGGCCAGGCCCGGCGCTCGCAAGGAGCTGCTGGAAAATTACGTCAAGCGCCTTGAGGATCTGGAAAATATCGCCACCTCCTTTGACGGCGTCTCCAAGGCCTACGCCATCCAGGCCGGTCGCGAGATCCGCGTGATGGTCAATCCTGAGAGCGTGGATGACGATACGACCTACCTGCTGTGCAAGGACATCGCGGAAAAGATCGAGAAGGATCTGACCTATCCCGGCCAGATCCGGGTCACGGTCATTCGTGAACGCCGGGCTTCCGGCTTTGCCAAGTAGGCAGGGGCGGGCGTGAACGCCATCTGGCTGCTGTTTTTGCTGGGCGCCGAGCTGCCGGTCGTGTTCCTGCTGTCCTTTGCCGCCGCCTGTCGGGCCGGTCTGGGCGGAGCACGGCGCGGCCCGGCCCTGCTGGCGGCCTTCCTGACGCCGCTGACAGCGGAGGTCTTGCGTCATCTTTTGTTGCGCAGCGGACAATATCTGTTCCTCGTGCATCCCGCCGAGGTGCTGGCCTGCCTGCTGGCTGGCGGGCTGCTGGGCTATGCGGCCTCGCGCGGGCGACATGCCGCCCCCGTGCTCATGCTGACGGATACGCTGGGCCTGTTCCTCTTTGCCGCGCTCATGGTCCATGCCGGTTTGGCTTCCGGCCTGTACGCGTCGCAAGATGTGGGGCTGGCGTTACTGGCCGTGCTGGCGGCCTGTCTGACCACGCTGCTGCGGGACACGCTCAATGCCGACAGCCCCCGCATCATGGAAGAACAGGCGTACGCCACAGGCATGGCGCTGGCGGCCCTCTTGCTGCTGGCTGCCCGGCAGCACTGGTCCGCGGCAGCGCCGGTGGTCCAATTGGGCTTGCTCTGGGGGGCCGCGCTGCTGCCTCTGCTGCTTCGTTGCGTCTGGCTCCTGCGGCAGGGGAGACTCGGTCTTTCCCGCTGGTAACATCTTGAAATATTGACATATTGCTGTACCTGAAGGCAAAGCTTTCCAAGCTGCCCGCAGGAGCGTATACAGAAAGGAGCTTCCTCCCGAACGGCAATGTTCGGGAGGAGGGTTTTTTTTTGCGTGATGCCGCATCCCGCTGCTGGCGCCGCGCCTTTGTGCGGCCTTCCACAGGGAGGCTGTCCGGCAGGCAGCGGGCGGGATCGCCTCTACCACCACAAGAATAAAGAAGGGATGTCGATGATTCCCATGCCTGAACAGCTGCCGCATCCGCAGCTTACGCCCAATATCGAGGTCGTGCTGAAAAAACGTTATCTGCGTAAGAGCCTGGACGGCTTGTCCGTCGAGGAGCCGCGCGATCTGTTCTGGCGTGTCGCCGCCGCCATAGCCGCAGTGGACGGCGACTACGGCGCGACGCTGGAAGAGCAGGCCGCGCAGGCTCGCCGCTTCTATGATCTGATGATCTCCTGGAAGTTCCTGCCCAATTCGCCCACACTCATGAACGCGGGCACGGAATTGGGCCAGCTTTCCGCCTGCTTCGTGCTGCCGGTGGGCGACTCCATCGAGGAGATCTTCGATGCCGTCAAATACGCGGCCATGATCCACAAGTCCGGCGGCGGCACCGGCTTTTCCTTCTCGCGGCTGCGGCCCAAGGCCAGCCGGGTGGGCTCCACGGGCGGCGTGGCGTCCGGGCCTGTCTCTTTCCTGCGCATCTTCAATACGGCCACCGAGCAGGTCAAGCAGGGCGGCACGCGGCGGGGCGCCAACATGGGTATCCTGCGCGTGGACCATCCCGACATCGTGGAGTTCATCCGTGCCAAGGAAAAGGACGGCGAATTCAACAACTTCAACCTGTCCGTGGGCCTGACGGAATCCTTCATGCAGGCCGTTGAGGCGGACGGGGAATATGAGCTGCGCTCGCCCCAGAACGGCGAAGTGGTGAAGCGCCTGCGCGCCCGCGAGATATTCGATCTGCTGGTCCGCAAAGCCTGGGAGTCCGGGGATCCGGGCATCATCTTCCTGGATCGCATCAACCGCGACAATCCGACGCCGGAACAGGGGGATATCGAGTCCACCAATCCCTGCGGCGAGCAGCCGCTGCTGCCGTACGAGGCCTGCAACCTCGGCTCCATCAATCTGGCCCGCTTCTTCCGGCCCGGCCACGAAGGGGAGGCCGTGCCCGCCGACGGCGGCATCGACTGGGATGCCCTGCGTGAGGTGGTCCATCTGGCTGTGCATTTCCTCGACAATGTGGTGGACGCCTCGCGTTTCCCGTTGGAGCGCATTGCCGAGACCGTGCGGCGCAACCGCAAGATCGGCCTCGGCGTCATGGGCTTTGCCGACCTGCTCTATCAGCTGGGCATCCCCTACGATTCCGAAGAGGGGACGGCGCTTGCCGAGCGCATCATGGGCTTCATCAATGATGAGGGCCACAAGGCCTCGGCGGAACTGGCGCGCCTGCGCGGACCATTCCCGGCCTATGCGCACTCCACCTATGCCGCCCGTGGCGAGGGACCTTATCGCAACGCCACAGTGACGACCATCGCGCCTACGGGCACGCTGTCGCTCATCGCAGGCTGCTCTTCGGGTGTGGAACCGCTCTTTGCTCTGTGTTTTACCCGCAATATCCTGGACGGCGAGCGTCTGCTGGAAGTGAACCCCTATTTCGAGGCGGCGGTGCGCGAGGCCGGGCTGGATTCGGACGAACTCATGGAGCAGGTGCTGGAAAAAGGCTCCATCCGCGACATGGTCGACTTGCCCGCGACGATGCGCCGCGTGTTCGTGACCGCCATGGACATCGATCCTGTCTGGCATCTGCGTATGCAGGCCGCATTCCAGCGTCATACCGACAATGCCGTCTCCAAGACCGTCAACCTGCCGCATTCCGCCACTGAGCAGGATATCCATCACATCTACTGGCTGGCCTACAAGGAAGGCTGCAAGGGCGTCACGGTCTACCGGGACGGCTGCAAGTCCCTGCAGGTGCTGGCCACGGGCGAGGGGCAACGCAAAATGGACGGCGAACCGGCAAAGGCTCCTGTCTCGGCTGTGCGCAAGCGGCCCGACGTGGTGCAGGGCTTTACCCAGAAAGTCCAGACCGGTCTCGGCGCCATGTATCTGACTGTCAATGAGGTGGACGGCAAGCCCTTTGAGGTCTTTGCCACCATCGGCAAATCCGGGCGTTCCATCACCGCCAAGGCTGAAGCCATTGGGCGTCTGGTCTCCCTTGCTCTGCGCTCCGGCGTGGAAGTGCGGGACATCGTGGCGCAGATCAAGGGCATCGGCGGCGAGCATCCGGTCTTTCGCGGCAAGGGTCTGCTCCTCTCCATCCCCGACGCCATCGCCTGGGTGCTGGAACGGCGCTACCTCAAGGACGAACAGCTCGGCATCGGCGTCACGGACATCGAACAGCAGCACTGTCCGGAATGTAATGCGGTACTGGTCTTTCAGGAAGGCTGCCTCATCTGCCCCACCTGCGGCTTCTCCCGCTGCGGCTAATACTTGCCGCTACAGGATATGGTTTCCGCAGGGGGAAGGGGGCCCCCCGCCTCGCGCGGGTGGGGTCCCCCTTCCCCCCGCACCCCCCAACCCCTCCCCGGCGCGCTTTAGAGCATTTTGCCTTTGAAAAAGGCAAAACGCGAGGCGCGGATAGAGTCGTCCGGCCCGAACCAAGCGGAAAACCGCGCTTTTTGCGCGGGATGATAGGTCGTTTGGTTTGGACGCGAAGCGTTTAACGGAAAAAGCTCTATGTGTAAGGAAAGCCGGCATTGCTTGAGCGGCATGAGGACTTCCGGGTGCGGTGATCATCCGTGTTTGCAAGATGCCGATGTGCGGGGCGTATGTGCGCGGGAGACGGACGACGACCGTGGAAGCGATTCCTCCCGTACTGCGGCGGCCAAATGGGAAACGCGGGTCATACCCGTTAGGGCCGTTAACATGGATTTTACAAACAATTTCACGGGATAAGGCAAATAGGCCGTATACGCTCCGCTTGCCTTTTGGGGCGAAGGGCCTCGTGTCCCCGGCTCTTCCCACGGTAAAAGCGCGCTCGGGAAGGGATGGGGGCTTGGGGGAGGGAACCCCTCCCGCTGGCAGCGACCCAACGGGTGGCCCGCAGGCCGTGCCTGTTAGGCGACAAAGGAGCCTTACAGGCATCGACAGCAGAGCAAGGTGTCCCCCTTTCCCCCAAAGTAGATCATCTTGGTATCAACAGGTTCCAAAGGAATACGCATGAAATGGATGACACATCAGGCGGCGGCGGTTGGCATGGCGCTGGTGCTGCATTTGCCGGTGGAAGGTGTGCTTGCCTCCTGCTTCGGGGCTGTGCTGCCGGATATGCTGGATCAGCGTGCCGCCCGATTGACGCGCAATCCGCAGCGTACATTCAACCGTATCCACCGTGGTGTCACCCACTGGTTCGGCTGGTGGCTGGCGCTTTTTCTGGTGGCTGGCCTGCTGCCGTTGCCGCCGCACTGGCGCGCTGTCGTGCTTGGGATAGGCTTTGGCGCGTTGAGCCATATCGTGCTCGACATGCTCAATCCCACCGGGGTGCCGTTGCATCCCTTCAGTCGCAAGAACCGTTTCTCCCTGCGTCTCTGCTCCACCGGCAGCGCTGGCGAGTACGTTTTTCTGGCGGCCATGCTGGGATGTTTCGCGCTCTTTCTGGGGCCGCGCTTCTGGGATCTGCTGCATCAGGCCGAGCGCTGGGCCGGTCATGCGTTACGCTTTTGAGTGCGGTGCGTGTGCAGGACGGGGCTCATGTATTTTTAGAGCAATTCCACATTGAAAATGTGGATTGCTCTGGTAGTCGCGAGAGCGACTACCCGCAACCGAACACACGGAAAAACCACGCCTTTTCCGTAGTGTGAGGGCAGCGTCAGCATTGAAATTGGACACGATTTCAATGCGAATCCGCTCTAGCAGGATTCTTGGCGTTTCCAAAGCGTGCGGACTGGTCGCTGATGGGTGAGGACGGCATCCACGTTGTTTCGTCGTCTGGCATCAGGCCATGCGTTCAGGCATATGCCGTCTGGAAAGGTGTCTCGCCAGTGGCGACGACGGAGCGCATGAGCGTTTTGCCGTTGAAAAAGCAAAACACGTGGCGGCACGGCACAGCGCCGACCCGCCAAAAATAAGCCGAAAAGCCGAGTCTTTCCGTGAAACGACGGGTCACATGGTTTGAAACGCAAGGAGTTTCAAACGGAAAATGCTCATGGGGCTGACAGGGCGAAGCCGCGCGGAGGCAACGGTCTGCCTTCGCGGAAAGCTCGATATACAGAAAAGCCGCCGGGATGACCGGCGGCTTTTCCGCAGTGTCAGGCATCACGCTATGGCGGGCAAGGATGCGGTGGCCTGACGACCTCACAGACAATGACCAGCCAGTGGTCATTGCCATACTGCTTTGGGGGCTTGGGTGGGCTTCCGTATCCAGTCCGTCATAATGCCGGCTTTTCTTGTCCGAGCGCCAGCGGGGACGCAGGGTATGCAGCCTGCCGATGCGACATTATCGGGTCGCCCCGCCGCGTCGCCGCACGAAAAACCGCGTTTTTTCCGCGAAACACCAGACCGTATGGTTTGAAACGTGAAGCGTTGCAAACGGAAAAAGCCCTAGGGCCTGTCAGCACTAATTTTGCAAATAATTTCAATGTATAAGTCTATTGTCCGTACACGCTCCGCTTGCCATAGAGGCGGGGTTACCTCGTGTCCCTGGCTCTTCCCCCGGTAAAAGCGCGCTGGGGAAGGGGTGGGGGCTTGGGGGGAAGGGGAACCTCCCGCGCCGGCGGCGACCGAAAGGCGGCCCGCAGGGCCGTGCCTGTTAGGCGACGCAGGAGCCTTACAGGCATCGACAGCAGAGCGAGGGGTTCCCCTTCCCCACAAACAGACAGCGAATAGTGTTAACAGGCCCTAAAGCCCAAGTTGTGCCAGCATGTCGTCGATGGCGCCCTGAGAGCAGCCGTCGGTGCTGGGACCCTTGAGGTGGCTGTTGGTCTGGCGGGAATTGCGGAAGTCCTCCACAGCCTTGTTGACCTCGTCGCGCAATTCCTGCGCGTCCTTGGTGGGATTCTTTTCCGCTCCGTCCAGAAAGAGGCCCGAGGAGACATAGAGTTCCACCACAGTGCCTTCGATGCGATTGAGGGCTTCCACGACCTTTTTGATGCGCTGGCCGGTGATGTCCTGGAAGCTCAAGGTGGTGATCACGTTGGTCAGATCGTCGCCCAGATCGGTATTGATGGCCCTGAGGCGTTCTTTCTGCTCGGCGGTGGCGCTTCCGTCCAGAAGGGCTTCAAGGAGCTCGGCGGACTCCATCTGCCGTTCCAGCTGCTTTTCCACCACTTCAAGGATGCTCATGGTCGCCTTTTCCGTGGCCTCCATGACTTCGCGCAACTGATCGGAGGCTTCGTTGAAAAGGTGGTCCGCCTCGTCACAGCCCAGCAGCTGGCTGCTGGTGGCTTCGGAAATCTGCTGATAGATGCGCTTGAGTCCTTCGCGCATATCGTCATTGAGCTGACGATAGACGCTCTGATGCTCTGCTCCGCTCATGGCAAGCCTCCGTTACTTGTTGGTCTTGAGGAACGTCTTGGCGCGAGCCGCTTCCGGCGAATTGGGGTACTTCTTGATCAGCTCCTGCATACGGGCCTTGGCGGCAGCGGTCTGCTTGATCTTGCTGAAGCAGATGCCCTGCTTGAGATAGGCTCCCGGCGCGCGCGAGGACTTGCCGTACTTGGTGATGACCGTATCGTAGGCCAGGGCTGCGTCGGCAAACTGGTTCCGCTGGAAATAGCATTCCGCCAGATGGTATTGCGCTTCGGCGGTCATGGTGTGGTTGGGATAATTCTTGACGAAGTCCGAGAAGGAACGCTGAGCTTCCTCGTACTTGCGGTTGGTGAAGGCGTTGATCCCGGCGTCATACAGGGCCATGGACACGTCCTTCTGCGCCACCGGCGCCTGCTGCGGCTGAGGCGTGGGCTGTCCCCAGGTCGAGCCCTGATCCACGGCGGCGGTCGTCCCCGCGGCAGCCGCGCCGGTGGTCGCCGTGGCGGTGAGGGCGGTGCTGGGCTGTCCCCAGGTCTCACCGGTACCGGCCGCTGTGGCGGACTGGGGAGCCGTGGCGGACGTGGTCTGGCCCCAGCCGTCGGAGAGGGCGGGAGCGGCGGCCGGGGTCGGCGCGGGAGCCGCCGAGGCCGCGGGCAGAGCGGGGAGCGGGTCGCCCAGATTCAGATTGAGGGCCATGCTGGTCTCCACCTGACGCAGGGCGGCGTCGTGCTTGTTCAGGCGTTCCACCACAGCGCGGGCGCCGCCCACCTGCTGCAGGTCGTACACCTGCCCCTTGAGGGAATTGACCTCCTGACGCAGGGCCTGCACCTGGCTCCACATTTCCGCCTGTGCGGGCTGGAGCTGGCGCAGCTGGGAGTCCTGTTGCTGCACGCGCTGTTCCAGATCGAGCGAAGAGGAGGAGGACGAGCTGCCGGCCACGCAGCCGCTCACGAGCGATGCGCTGCACAGGAAGCCAAGGGCGGTAAGGAGTCGACTGTGTTTCATGAAGCACCTCGAATTTACGGAAAGGGATCGCCGGCCTTGCGGCGACCGGTAAAAATGTACACCAGCCCGCCGATCACGGGCACAAAAACCACGAAAACCAGCCAGAGAGAGCGTTGCAGCGGGCTGGAGAACTGATGCCGCCAGATATGCATGATGCTCCAGAGGGTCGGCAACATGGGCAGCAGGGCCAGCGGGATGTGCCACCAGGCGAAAGTCATGGCCGTGCCTCTTTTTTCGAGCCGGGCTGGGGGGATTTGCAGAGCAGCAGACAGGCCAGTCCCGCGCCCACGCAGATGGCCATGTCCGCCACGTTGAAGGCCGGCCAGTGCCAGTCCCCCACATAGATGTCCAGAAAGTCCACCACGGCCCGGAAGCGTATCCGGTCGATGAGGTTCCCCAGCGCTCCCCCCATGACGAGCCCCAGCGCCCGGAAGAGCCAGGGCTGTTCCTGTGCGGTGCGGACAAGCAGGATGATGGCGACTGCCGCCACCAGGGTGGCCAGCAGGAAGAGCCAGAACTGCCATTCGATGTCCGAGCGGTTGAGGAAGCCGAAAGCCGCCCCCCGGTTGCGGATGTTCACGAGATCCAGCAGACCGGGGATGACGGTGATGCTTTTGTGTTTGGGGATGGCGGCCAGCACCCAGAGCTTGGTGAGCTGATCGAGCAGCAGCGCCAGCAGGGCGTAGCCGCCAAGCAGTCGGTAGCGGGCTTGCACTAGGACAGTTCCTTCATGACCGCGGTGCAGCGGGGGCAGAGGGTCGGATGGGCGGCATCCTGCCCCAGTTCCGTGCTGTAGATCCAGCAGCGTTCGCACTTCTCGCCTTCCGCCTTGGCCACGCCCACGGCCAGACCGGGCACGTCGCCGTCCTGCAGGGCCGTGGCGGGCGCTTCGGCCAGCGGGGCCAGCCGGATCTGCGAGACGATGCAGAATTCCCGCAGATCCGCGTGCAGGCTTTCCACACGCTCACGCAGTTCGTCGCTCACATAGAGGGTGACGCTCGTATCCAGCGAGTGCCCGACCACGCCGTCCCGGCGCAGGGGCTCGATGGCGCGGGTCATGGCGCCGCGCACGGCCATGAGCACGTTCCAGTCATCGCGCACGCCGTCTTCCAGCAGGAAGGCGCTGATGTCCGGCGCGGGGAGGGCAAAGACCGTGGGCGCGTCGTCGCGCAGGTCATTGGGCAGGGCAAGGTAGATCTCCTCCGCCGTGAAGGAGAGCACCGGGGCCATGTCCCGCATGAGCAGGCAGGTCAGATGGTAAAGGGCCGTCTGCGCCGAGCGGCGTTCCCGGCTGTGGGGCGCCGAGGCATAGAGCCGGTCCTTGAGGCCGTCCAGATAGACGCCCGACAGATCGGTGGTGCAGTAATTGTGCAGGGAATGGTAGACCTTGTGAAACTCATATTCCGTATAGGCCTGCTGGATGCGCTGATGCAGGCGCGCCGCCACGTCCAGAGCGTAGCGGTCCAGCGGCAGCAGTTCGCTTGCGGGCAGCAGGTCCTTGCGGTGCAGATCGGACAGGTTGCCGAGCATGAAGCGGGCCGTATTGCGGATGCGGCGGTAGGCGTCCACGAGGCGGCCGAGGATCTCGTCGGAGATGCGGACATCTTCCCGGTATTCCACGGAACTGACCCAAAGACGGATGATCTCGGCCCCGAATTTGTCGATGAGCTCCTGCGGCGCGATGACGTTGCCCACGGACTTGGACATCTTGCGTCCGTTGCCGTCCACCACATAGCCGTGGGTGAGCACGGCCCGGTAGGGCGGCGTCCGCCGGGTGCCCTCGGCCGCCAGCAGCGAGCTGTGGAACCAGCCGCGATGCTGGTCCGAGCCTTCCAGATAGAGGTCGGCGGGGAAGGACAGCTCGGGACGGGCCTCCAGTACGGCGGCCCAGCTCGTCCCCGAATCGAACCAGACGTCGAGGATGTCGGTCTCCCGCTTCCAGTGGTTGCCGCCGCACTTGGGGCAGGTCAGCCCGGCGGGCACGATGTCTTCCAGCGGGGCTTCGTACCAGTAGTCGCAGCCCGTGGGATGCTTGGCGAAACGCTCGCTCATGTCCCGCATCCAGGCGGCGTCGTTCCAGGCCTCGCCGCAGTCTTCGCAGAGCAGAGCCATGATGGGCACGCCCCATTGGCGCTGACGCGAGATGCACCAGTCCGGGCGGGATTCGATCATGTTGTAGATGCGGTCCCGGCCCCAGGCGGGGATCCAGCGCACCTTCTCGTCGATGGCCGTCAGGGCGCGGCGGCGCAGGTCGTTCTTTTCCATGCTGATGAACCACTGCGTGGTGGCCCGGAAGATGACCGGCTTCTTGCAGCGCCAGCAGTGCGGGTAGGAGTGGGAGATGTTGCCCGCGTGCAGCAGGTTGCCCACTTCCTTCAGTTTGTCGATGACCGGGGCATTGGCCTCAAAGACGTTGAGCCCCGCGAAGAATTCCACGCTGGGCAAAAAGCGGCCCGCGTCGTCCAGAGGGGAATAGATGTCCAGCCCGTAGGCCAGGCCCACCTCGTAGTCCTCGCGACCGTGGCCCGGCGCGGTATGCACGCAGCCCGTACCGGCATCCAGGGTGACGTGACGGCCCAGCACCAGCGGCGAGGGACGGTCATAAAAGGGATGGCGCGCGGTGAGATGTTCCAGCTTCTCGCCCGTGGTGCGGGCCACCTCGCGGATATCTTCCCAGCCGAAGACGCGGGCGCAGCCCTCCAGCAGTTCGGCGGCCAGCAGATATTGCGCGCCCGCGACCTCCACCAGCACATATTCGAATTCGGGATGCAGACAGACGGCCATATTGTCCGGCAGGGTCCAGGGCGTGGTCGTCCAGATGACCACGAAGGCCCGCGCCGGATCGGCCCCGGGCAGCACGTCGGCCAGCCGGGCGTCCGTCAGGGGGAAGCGCACGAAGACCGAGGGCGAGGTGTGGTCGGCGTATTCCACCTCCGCCTCGGCCAGCGCCGTATGGCAGGAACAGCACCAGTAGATGGGCTTCTTGGCGCGGATGACGTTGCCCGCATCCACGAAGTTGGCCAGTTCGCGCGCGGTGGCGGCCTCGTAGGCGGGGGCCATGCTCATGTAGGGATGTTCCCAGTCGCCCAGTACGCCGAGGCGCTTGAATTCCTTGCGCTGGGTGTCGATCCACTTGCCGGCGTATTCCCGGCAGAGCTTGCGCACCACATGGGCGGGCAGTTCCTTCTTCTTTTCCTTGAGTTCCTGCTCGACCTTGAGCTCGATGGGCAGACCGTGGCAGTCCCAGCCGGGCACATAGCGGGCTTCATGGCCCTGCATGTTGCGGGCCTTGATGATGATGTCCTTGAGGATCTTGTTGAGGGCCGTACCCATATGGATATGGCCGTTGGCATAGGGCGGGCCGTCATGCAGCACGAAGGGGCCCATATGGGTATCCCGCTCGATCATGGCGCGGCAGGCGTCGATGTCTTCCCAGTGCTTGAGCATCTGCGGTTCGCGCTGGGCAAGATTGGCCTTCATGGGGAAGGCGGTCTGGGGCAGATTCAGGGTCTTCTTGTAGTCGCTCATGCTGGCTCCCGAAGCGGATGGGACGCTCCGTGCGGTTCCCTTGTTATGCCGTCATCCGTGCGCACGGTCGCACGTGTGGCCGCACGCGGGCGCGGCTGTACGTTCCGTCAGGGAGGCGGCTGTCATGACGTCGGCGTCGGGCCCCGTCCCGCATGGGAGCGGCCCCTGCCTGTTTTATAAGGCAACAATTTTCCGCAAAGACGCGCGCAAAGTCAAGGGATGGCGGCGGACGACGGGGCGATCACGGCGACATGGCCCTCCCGTCCGTCGCGGGTCAGGCTTCCGGTTCCAGATGGGCCAGGAAGGTCAGCAGGTTGCCCTCTCCCGCGGCGCGGCAGCTCAGGTAACAGCGGGCGTAGTCGGCGGCGGTCATCTGCCGGGCAAAGATGCGGTAGCGGCGCTGCCGCCCGGCAAAGGGCAGGGCAAGGCCGCCGTCGCTTTCCGGCAGGCCCAGGGCGGGCGGCAGGGGCAGCCAGAAATCTTCCTGCGGATGCGCGTAGGCGCGGGCCACGCTGTCGGGCAGACCGCCCAGTCCCAGCAGGCGCAGCACGTTGTCGGCCACGTGCAGCACGAGCCGTCGGGCCGGATGATTGACCGTGATGAAGAGCTGTTCCGTGCGCCAAAGCTCGCGCAGGAGCGGCGCGCAGCGGATGGGCGCGTCCTGTTCCTTTTCCTCCTCACGCCGCAGGGAAGCCTCCGCGATGGACGCCGGATCACCGAAAAAGGACGGTCGGGATCGTTCATAGACCAGGCTGGCCTCCAGCGGGGAGAGGCCGCGACGCAGCAGCCCCTCCAGCAGGGTGTCGGCAAAGTCCACGCCCGGCAGGCGGGTCCAGGTGGGCCAATAGCCCTGAAAGAAGAGGTTGGGCAGCCGCAGCGTCCGGCAGGAGGGCGGCAGCCGCCGCCGGACCTCGTCGCTGGAAAGCTCGCCCCATTTGGCGCCCAGCTCCTGATGCAGATAGAGGGCGCAGCTGTCCAGCAGGTCTTCCGGCAGCGCGGCACGGGTATAGTTGAGCACATGCAGCACGCGAAAATGCCGGGCAAAGGCCGGGGTGGCTTCCAGCAGGGGGCGCAGGGCCTCGCCCTGACAATTGGCGTGCAGGAGGCAGAGAGCGCGCGGCATGGCTGCGGGCGGGACTATTCGTCCCATTCCAGATAGGTGGCCGTCTGCCGTCCCTTTTCGGAAACGGACACGCCGGCCACGCGCACCTTGCGGGCCTGCGGGTCGGGATGCCGCAGCAGGCGCTCGGCCACGCTCCGCCAGATGTGGCGGGCCAGGTTCTCCGACGAGGGATTGACGGCGTCAAAGGGCGGCGTTTCATTGAGCACGCTGTGATCCAGCGTGTCCAGCGTCTCCTTGAGCACCTGCCGCAGCACCTTGAAATCCAGCAGCAGTTCCGTGTCCGGCAGCAGTTCCTCGCCCTGCACCGTGAGTTCCACGCCGAAATTGTGTCCGTGCAGATGTTCGCACTTGCCCTCGTAGTGACGCAGGGCATGGGCGGAACAGAATTCGTCCCGTACGGTGAGGCGCCAGCATTTCTTTCTGTTCATCGGAGGATCCAGTACATGACGATGGCCGCCATGATCATGACGATGATGGCCAGGATGATGCGTGCGTTCTGATCCCATTCGTAACTGGCGTCGCTTTCCGGGTCATCGTCCAGCGGCGGGGAGACAATGTTCTGCAACCATGAAAACAGGGACATGGCAAGCTCCTTGGGCTAAGGGGGGAAATCGTCAAAAAATCGTCCTGCGGGGCTGCATTCAAAAACCGTACCCCTTTGTCGGTCACGACGCCCAGGCCGCCAGCGCCCTGTCCAGTTCGGGGCCGGGAGCCACTCGGAATTGCGGCCCGAGCTGGAGGAGACAGCGGTAGCCGTCGAGCAGGACGACGGCCTGCGCTTCCACCTCGCCGGGATGGGCGGCCAGGATGTTCTTCAGGTTCAGGATATGTTCGCGTCCCAGCCGCCCGGCCGGGATCTGCACGCAGATGGGCTGATCGCTCTGGCCGCAGGCATCGCGCAAAAGCTGTACGCTCTGCCCCAGCAGCTTGACGTCGCGGGGGGCCTCCTCGCCGTCCTCGTCGCTGTCGCGCGCGCTGTCCTCCTGTTTGTCCAGACGGGCCCGCAGGCAAAGGGGCTGCTCGCTTTTCAGCAGGTCGCGCGCTTCGGCGTAAGGCTTGGGGAAGAAGGTCACTTCGGCATGGCCGGTGAGATCCTCGATGCTCACGAAGGCCATGCGCTCGCCCTTGGATTTGGTGATGACCTCCTTGATGCCGGTGACCAGCGCCGGGCAGGAGATCTCCGCGCCGGGGAAGAGGTCGCGCGCGTCCTCCAGCGTGCTCAGGCCGATGCGGCGGATCTCGCGACTGAAGGGCTGCAGGGGGTGGCTCGTGAGGAAGAAGCCCAGCGCCTCCTTCTCGAAGCGCAGCTTCTCGTCATTGTCCCATTCGGGCATGGCGGCCTCCGGGCAGTCCATGCCGATGCCGGGCAGGGGCGCGGCCTCCGTGCGGGGGGCCAGCGCCAGCAGGGAGACCTGGTTGGATTCCTTTTCCTTGGCCTTTTTCTGGGCGCGGGCCACCACCCCGTCCAGGGTGGCGATCATGGCGGCGCGGCTCACGCCGAGGCAGTCGCAGGCCCCGCCCTTGATGAGCGATTCCAGCACGCGCTTGGTGACCTTGCGCAGGTTGACCCGGCAGCAGAGGTCCAGCAGCGAGGCGTACGCGCCGCCCTCGGCGCGGGCCTCCATGATCTCCCGGATGGCTTCGTCCCCCACGTTCTTGATGCCGCCGAGACCGAAGACCACCTTGCCGTCCTTGGCCGAGAAGGCGCGCTGACTGTCGTTGATGGAGGGCTGCACCACGTCGATGCCCATGTCCTTGCAGCAGGAGACGTACTTGAGCAGCTTGTCCTGATTGCCCATTTCCGAGGTCATGAGCGCGGCCATGAATTCCACCTTGTGGTGTACCTTGAGATAGGCCGTGAAGTAGGACACCAGCGCATAGGCGGCCGAATGGGACTTGTTGAAGCCGTAGGCCGCGAATTTCTCCATGAGGTCGAAGATCTCATCGGCCTTTTCGCGGCCGATGCCGTTGGCCTTGGCCCCGTCCACGAATTTCACGCGCTCCTTGGCCATGGCCTCGGCCTTTTTCTTGCCCATGGCCCGCCGCAGCAGGTCAGCGCCGCCGAGGGTGTAGCTGGCGATGATCTGGGCGATCTGCATGACCTGTTCCTGATAGACGATGACCCCGTAGGTGTCCCGCAGGCAGTCGCTCAGGGAGTCATGCGGATAGACGACCGGCACCTGCCCGTGCTTGCGCTTGATGAATTCGTCCACCATGCCCGAACCCAGCGGGCCGGGGCGGTAGAGGGCCAGCATGGCGATGACGTCCTCGAAGCAGGAGGGCTTGAGCATACGCAGATACTGACGCATCCCCGAACTTTCCACCTGGAAGACGCCGTCCGTGTCCCCGCGCGAGTAGAGTTCATAGGTGGCGGCGTCGGTCAGCGGCAGGTTGTCGAGGTCCGGCGGCGTCTGCCCCTGCAGGCTGATGTTGTCCAGCGTGTCCTGGATGAGGGTCATGGTCTTGAGGCCGAGGAAGTCGAACTTCACAAGGCCGGTCTGCTCGGTCATGGGCCCGTCGAACTGGGTAACGAGTTCGCCGCGCTTGCCTGTATAGAGCGGCAGATATTCGTCCATGGGCTTGTCCGACACCACGAGGCCCGCCGCGTGGGTGGAGGCGTGCCGCGCGAGGCCTTCCAGCCGCCGGGCCGTATCCAGCAGTTTCGTCACCTGCGGGTCGCTGTCGTAGAGCTTTTGCAGCTCCGGTTCGGCCTCCATGGCCTTGTTGATGGTCATCTTGAGGTCGTCGGGCACCATCTTGGCGATGCGGTCGGTCTCGGCAAAGCTCATGCCCAGGGCCCGGCCCACGTCGCGCACCACGCCCTTGGCCTTCATGGTGCCGAAGGTGGTGATCTGGGCCACGCTGTCCTTGCCGTAGGTATCGACCATGTGCTGGATGACTTCCACGCGGCGGCGTTCGCAGAAGTCCACGTCGATATCGGGTAGGCTCACGCGTTCGGCATTGAGGAAGCGCTCGAACAGCAGATTGTAGGGGATGGGATCGAGGTTGGTGATGCGCAGGGCCCAGGCCACGAGGCTGCCCGCCGCCGAACCGCGTCCCGGCCCCACGGGGATGCCGTGGTCCTTGGCCCAGTTGATGAATTCCTGCACGATGAGGAAATAGCCCGGGAATCCCATGTTGCAGATGACGTCCAGCTCGTAGCGCAGACGTTCGCGGTAGGCGTCCGCATCGACGGAGGCCGGGTCGGGATGCTTTTGCAGGCGCAGTTCCAGACCTTCCTCGGCCAGCCGCCGGAATTCCGATTCCAGCGTGGCCCCTTCGGGCAGGGGATAGACCGGGAAGTAGTGGTGGCCGAAATCCAGCTCCACATTGCACTGTTCCGCGATGCGCATGGTATTGGCCAGCGCTTCCGGCACATGACTGAAGGCGGCTTCCATCTCCTCGGCGCTCTTGTAGTAGAGTTCCGTGGTCTCGAAGCGCATGTGCTTGGGATCGTCCATGGTGGTCTGCGTCTGGATGCAGAGCAGCACCTCATGGGCCTCCACGTCGTCGGCATTGAGATAGTGGCAGTCGTTGGTGGCCACCAGCGGCAGATGGAGCTGTTCAGCGATCTCCATGAGGCCGTCATTGACCGTCACCTGTTCCTGCAGGCCGTTGGACTGCAGCTCCAGATAGAAGCGGTCGGGATAGATGTCCGCATATTCCCGCGCAAGGGCAAGGGCCTTGTCCATGTCGCCGGCCTGGATGGCGCGCGGCACTTCGCCCGCGATGCAGGCCGAAAGGCAGATGAGCCCCTCGGCATACTGGCGCAGCAGCGGTTTGTCCACGCGCGGCTTGTAGTGGAAGCCCTCCAGGAAGCCCTTGGTCACCAGCTTGACGAGATTGTGATACCCTGTCTCGTTCTGGGCGAGCAGGATGAGATGGTTCCGCTTGCGTGCCAGCTCGGACGTCTTGTCGAAATGATCATGACAGACATAGACCTCGCAGCCGAAGATGGGCTTGATGCCGACATCGGCGCACTGCTTGGCGAAGTAGGCCGCGCCGTACATGTTGCCGTGATCGGTGATGGCGCAGGCGGGCATACCGAAATCCTTGGCGCGGCTGCACAGATCCTTGAGGCGGATGGCCCCGTCCAGCAGGCTGTACTCGGTATGACAGTGCAGATGTACGAAGTCGGACATGCGGCATTCCTCGGCCGGGCGCTCCCGGCGGCTGGAGATATGGAAAAGACGGCGCGGGAGGGTGCCGTCGAACGATACGGATAGCACGTCTCGTCCCGTGGCTCAAGGCGCGGGGAAATACGGCCTCGCATACAGGAAATCTTGACAAGACGCCGCTATCAAGCTTTATACGGATAGGTATTGTCGCAGGCTGTTTGGAACGGTGGCGAGACAGCTCTCGTCTCCGACGTGAGACCGTATGGCCGGAGGGGGAGGCGGAGTGCCCCGGCTCCCGCTCTCGCAAAAAACGAGAAGCTTTGCCTGACAAGGAGGGGAGAGGTGGAGCACATCAATGGAAAAACCTGGCTGGGCTTTGTGATCAATATCGTGGTGACTGCGGTGTTCTACGGTATGGGCGTGATGGATGGCGCCACCATCTTTTTTGGCGTCGGCTTGCTTTTGACGGGCGTCGGCATAGCCATGCTGGTCAACGGCTATCCGGCGGGGGGCATCTTCGGCGCGGTAGGCAGTGCCTTTTTCGTGCCCATTGGCATAATCTGCATGATCGGTTGCCTGCAAAGCCGGGACAGGCTCCGCAATGCCGCTCTGACGACGGCCGTCGCGTCCGGCTCCGAGGAGATCGTGACGCGTGCGGAAAAGGCGTCCGTCGCTCCTGATGCCCCGGCGGCCTCTGACGGGACGTCCGCCACCAAAGAAGCTCCGGTCATGATGACCGCCGCGGAGCCTTGTGCCGAAGCGGCCGCCGCTCCCGCCGCTTCCGAGAGCACGCCTGCCCCGGAGCAAGCCCCTGTCACGACGGCCGAAACGCCGCTTGCGGCCTACGGCTTCGTGGATGAGCGGATGGGGGGCTGGCTGCTCGTGCTGCTGGGCATCGCGGCATTCTTTTTCGGATTGTCCCTCAATGGACAGATTATGTCGGGGAGCGTGGTCTGCCTTGTCATAGGCATCATCAGGATCATCCAGACCCAGCAGCGTCTGGATAAGCATGTCTGCGTCCTGTACCGGGATCGTCTGGAGTGCGTCGTCGGCCTTTGGACAGGCGATCTGGTCAACATCCCTTATGCTGCTATCCGCGAGGCCGAATGTTCAGACTCCAAACTGCGGCTCCAGCTTGCCTCCGGGGCCGGTACGAGCACGGCCACCGTCTACTTTGGGAGGTTCGCGAGCGCCGTACGCGATGAGGCCCGCACCGTCCTGCGGGACAAGCTGCGTGAGCTGGGCGTGCTGCGCGAGAACTGATGCCCCGCATGGGATCGGAGCGGATTTTTCCGCAAACGGACAAGACCTGTGGCGTGATCGCGGCAGCGGAGAGGTCGCGAGGGCAAACGGCGGGGCCCGTTCGTACGATAGGGCGGACTCGTTACAACGAGGAAAAGAAATGGAAAACATCAATGCGATGACCTGGGCTGGATTCGTGTGCAATGTGGTGGTTACCATTGCATTTTTCTGTATGGAGGTGGTGGATGGGGGATCGCAGGCCGTGATCTTCTTCAGCATCGCGGGGGCCGGCGTGACCTTGACGGGCGTGGGGATAGCTATGCTGGTTCGTGGCGATCCGACGGGGGGCATCCTCGGCGCGGTGGGCAGTGCCGTTTTCGTGCCCCTTGGCCTGATTTGTCTGATCGGTTGCCTGCAGTGCCGGGACAAGCTCCGCAATGCCGCTCTGGCGACGGCCGATGCGTCCGGCTCCGGGACGGTCGCGGGACCTGAGGAAGAGCCTGCCGCCACGCCTGAAAGCCGGCCGGCCCCAGCGGAAGGACCTGCCACGGAGGCCGCCGCGTCCCGGTCCGAGGCGGCTGTGGAGCCTGCGGACGGAAAGACCGTCCCTGAGGCTCACGCCGTTTCCGAAAGCGTGCCTGACCGGGAGGAGCCGACCGCCGAAAAGCCGCTGGCCGCTTACAAGTTTATGGATTATTCGCTCTTCTTCGGCGTAGTGACGCTCTTTTTCCTTGCCGCCCTGTTCGTCGTGTGGGCGCAGGCTCCTGCTCTGGCGGGGATCGTCGTGGTCTGCGCCGCCAGGTTCATGGCGGCTCGTGCGCAGCGAAAGCTCTATGTCTGCGCGCTCTATGCGGATCACCTCGATTATGCTTCCGGCATCTGGGCCACCGCGCAGATAACCGTCCCGTATGCCGCCATCGTCGAGGCCGTCGTGACATCCAGCAAATTGCGCCTTGTCATCGAGAAGGAGGGACGCCGCACCAATGTCTCGGTCTCGCTTTCCCTGATCCCGGGAAATCTCCGGCGGGAAGCCTGTACGGCCATCGCGGACAAGATGCGTGAACTGGGTGTGCTGCGCGAGAACTGAGGGACGGCGACCCGGCGGGCGGCATCGGAGGAAGATCACCTCCCGCCGGAGCGAAGGAGGACCTGGTGCATCCCCTCAACAAAAAGACATGGGCTGGATTTGCGTTCGTTTCCTTGTGCACGCTTTTATGCTGCCTGTATCCCATCGTGGGGTGGGATCTGCCGGAGACCGTCCTGGGCGGGGCGGATCCCGACTGCTTCCTGGCCGTCGTCCTGTTCGCGTATCTGGTGTTGCTGGCGGGCGTTATCCTGCTGCTGCGCGGCAAACCCGCGGGCGGGATCGTCGGCGCGATGGGCAGTGTCGCTTTCCTGCCCGTCGGCTTGCTCACTCTTATCGGCTGCCTCCAGTGCCGGAAGAGGCTCCGTCAGATGGAGGCGCCTGCCGGTGCGGCGCGGGGGACGGCAGCGCTGGGGCAGCTCTCCCCTGTCCTCTGGCTGGGGCTTGCCCTCTGTGTGCTGTCCTTCATCACCTATCTTTCGATGGGCACGGAATCGGGCGGCGTGGACACGGCGGTCAGCGCTTTCCTGCTGGCCGGTCTGCTGCTGTCGCTGGCGGGCATGATCCTGCTGGCGTGCGGCAAACCGCTGGGCGGTATCGTCGGCGCTGTGGGCAGTCTTTGTTGCGTGCCGCTTGGTCTGATCTTCCTCATCGGCTGCATACAGAGCCGGGACAGGTTGCTGGACGGGACGCTCCCCGCCGGTGAGGACATGCCGGAGGCCGTCCCCGCGAAGAAGGGGCGCCGGGCGGGCGTCGCGATAACGGCATGGGTGGGGCTTGCGTTCAACCTTCTCAATGTGGCGCTGATCGTCTACGCACAGGCGGATGTCTCCGGCTGCAATGAGGAGAGCCTGTTGAGCTTTATCTATATGCTCGCCTTTGCGGGGGCGCTGACGGGCGTCGTCCTGCTGGCGCGCGGCAATCCGGCGGGCGGCATCGTCGGAGCGGTGAGCAGCGCTTGCGTGATCCCTTTGGGCGCGATCTGCCTAGTCGGTTGCATGGTGAGTCGGGACAGGCTCCGCCGGGCGGCGCGCGCTGCCGCGCGGGATGCCGTACATGATCCGTCAGCCGGTCAGGAAGATCCCGGCAGGGAGGACCTCGACCCCAAGGAGCCGGTATGACTACTTGCGGACAGCGAGGGAAGGGGGGGGCGGGCCGCGCCCCCACTCTGACGGAGGCACGCTTTTCAGGTCGCTCGGCGGCGCTCAGGAAGGGCAAGCCCCTGCGGCGGGAAAGGCCGCTTGCCGTCTATGGTTTTGCGGACGAGCTCATGCTCGGCCTGCTGATGCTGCTGACGGGGGGCCTCTTCGCATGTGCCGGCATATTTTGGGGGATGGTCGCCTGGGCCGCCCCCTTCCTCATCGCCTCCGCGATGTGCAAACTCATACAGGTGCACACGCGCCGGGGCAGGCACGTTCTCGCCCTCTATCGGAGCTATCTGGAATGTACGGTCGATGACTCGGGGGTCGAGATGCTCCGCATACCCTACGCCAATATCCGTAATGCCGTCGTGTCCGGCGCCGGTCCCGTCCTGTGCGTCGTCTCCGACCAGATGGAGAGGCGGGTCGTCGTCAAGCTCATGCTCATGGCGGATGGTGAGCGCGAGGACGCCCGCGTGGCCCTTGCGGACATGCTTGCGGGACTGGGCGTGCCATGCAGGAACGGACGCCGGGGACTGCCTGTCAACGGCGTGGCGAAGGTGGGCGTCCTCGTCAACGGCGTTGTCGCGCTGGTGGGGCTTTTCGGTCTGGGCACGAACAACAGTGTGGGCGGATGGAGCTCTGTCATGCCCTTCGTCTGGCTGCTGGGCTTTCTGACATCGCTGGCGGGCGTGTACCTGCTGCGCCGCGGCCATCTGGCGGGGGGCCTCATCGGCGCGGTGGGTGGTCTGCTCCTGGCCCCTGTGGGCGTCGTCTGTCTGGTCGGTTGTCTCCTGAGCTGGGAGAACGCGCTGAAGTTGTCGCAAGAGCCCCTTCTCGTCTTTCCCGATCCACAGAAAGCGTCCCGCGGCTCCTCGTGTCCCCTGCCGTATAGTTCCGATCCCGGCGGCGATGCGGCGGAAGATGACGAGGAGGACAGACAGGAAGCCGCCGACGACGGGGATGCCGATGACGCTGCTGAGGCGGGGGGACTGTCATTTTTTGACCTGCTGTCGTTTGACGCATCATCCTGCGATGGCTCATCTTGTGACGCCTCGGGCGGAGACTGAGCACCATCCGTTCGGTCGTCTCGCAAACCGGCTCCGCGCGCAGGCCCGGCAAAACGACCCGGCAGGCGTGCGTCCCGCGTGGCGACCGTCATCCGTCAGGGCGTGGGCGTAGCCGCACTGCGGCGTATCGCCGGGAGGGCATAGGGGGGTGCCTTTGAAAAAGGCAAAACGCGAGACGGCAGCACAGCCCGTCCACTCTGGGCCGGGCAAGGCTGGGCGTCATGCCGTCTCCGCCTGTCCTTCGGGAGCGAATACGCCGGAGCGCGCCACATTGAGCAGACCGCGGGCGGCCCGCTCGGCAGCCCCCTCGATGCGGCAGTCTCCGAAAAAGGCGGGCAGAAGGGCTTGCAGCGCCGTCTCGTAGCCCTGCCAGTAGCGCGGATTGTCCATGTTTTTCCGCATGAGGTGCATGGTCTTGTTGTCGAACGGTCCGCCCAGCTTGCGGGCGATGTGCAGTTCGGGCAGCGCATCTGTCGGCGGCAGTCGCGCTTTCCACGGCGCGAAGGCGTCATGGTCGCGGGATGCGCTCTGATGCCAGGTAAAGAAGGGCAGCACGCGCAGACGCAGCAGCAGAGAAGTGGTGAACACCCCGGAAAGGGGCGAGGTCAGGATGATGTCCGCCGCAAAGCGCATGATGTTGGGGGAAACGTGGATGCTGTCCCTGATCAGGCGGACGCCGGGGATGCCGTTCAGGGCGTCGTAGACCGGGCGATCATGGAAGGGTTTGAAAAGCACGGTACGGGTATCGGCCAGCTGACGCACGGCGTCCAGCTGTTCGCGTGGGTGGTCGAGCAGACCGCCGCAATACAGGATCAGCTCCCTGTCCGCCGGTACCGGCGCGTCGAGATGTTCCTCCAGGAGTCGGCGCAGCCGCTCCCGTGGAAGGAGCCGCCTGTCCTCCCAGGGGCCGAGCTGGTAGGTGCCCGCGGGGAAGATCTCCCGAGCGGGCTTCCCGTTTTCGTGCGCCGCCGGCTGTTTCCCCAGATCGACCTGCCTGGCGAACTGGCACAGCACATGGGTGAAGGGGGCGTCCTCCGGCATGAAGACGAAGGCCGAGGCGTGCAGCAGCAGGATGCGCCGCCCGGCAAGCGCGGACAGGGCCGGGTAGCGGACCAGATCCTGTTGTCCGGCAACGCCTATCGCGCCGTAGCGTCCTTCCGCCCGCTCCACGGAAAGGAAGCGATAGCCCAGCTCCGCGAGTTCCTGAAATGCCGGACAGTGGGTCGAGCCTTCCCGCAGGAGGCTTTCCGGGACGAAGATGTCCACATCATCCACCGGCATGTGACCGATGACGTGACGCAAGTACAGCAGACTGCGCGGGGCGAGGTAGAGGGCGAGGCGTTGTGGGGCCATGCGGGGGATTCCTTGCCGAAGAGTGGAAAAAGGGCGGGGGGATCGTGCGTCAGACGGCATACGGTCGCAGCCTCTGAGGACGCGGCAGGAACTATGCCCAAGACGCGGCAAAAAGTCGAGGCGTCCCCCGGCGGAGCGACGGCCGCGCCGGGCGTCCTTGCCGTCATGCCTCGCGGGGCGTATATCCCTGTCCATGAAAACGCCATCTTTGCCGGACGCTGAAAACATCCGGCCGCATGAAATGTGGTTCGCCGCCTATGTGGAGCGGCAATATGCCCTTTGCGAGGGGGATGCCGGGCCCATGCGGCTCAAGGAACAGCATACCCGCGCCGTGCTGGGGCACGCCCGGCATATGGCGCGGGAAGAGCGCTTCGCGCCGCATATCGCCCGCGCCTGCCTGCTGGCGGCCCTGTATCATGATGTGGCCCGCTTTGCGCAATACCTGCGCTACGGCACGTTTCGCGACCGGGATTCCCGCAATCACGGTCTTTGGGGCGCGGCCATCCTCAAGCGGGAGGGACGCCTTGAAGGTGAGGACAGGACGGTGCGGCGTCTGGCGCTGACCGCCGTGGCCCTGCATAACCGCTATGCGCTGCCTGCCTCCCTGCCTCCCGATATGGCCCGCGTGGCCTGGACGGTGCGCGATGCGGACAAGCTGGATATCCTGCGGGTCATGGATGAGCATCTGTCCGGCCCGCGTCCGTATTGTCCCACGGTGGTGCTTGGGCTGCCGGATGCGGAGGATCAGGTGAGCGAAAAGGTGCTGCAAGACGCCTTGACCGGGCGCGTGGCCGCCTACGCGGACTTGCGGAGCGTCAATGATTTTCGTGTGCTGCTGGGGACCTGGCTCGACGATATGCACTTTGCGAGCAGCCGCCGCCTTTTTGCCGCAAGTCCTCATGTCGTCCGGCTTTTGGAGGGGCTGCCGCGAGAAGGGGCTTATGCCGCCGCGCGCGCCTGTCTGCTGCGGCGTCTGGAAGAGGTTCGCCGGGAAAGCGCCTGTCCGGGCGGCGCCCTATGAGGCGGGTGGGGGAGATCCTGCCGCCGTCGGTCCGTGGATGTCTGGAAGGGTGTGCGGAGGCGCTGGGCGCGGACTGGGGCGATGCCCGGCATCCGGGGCGGCACGTCCGGCGCGTCTTGCGCGCCCGGATCCCCTGGCCGGAGGCTGATGGAACGGATATGCCGCCTGCGGCGGAAAAGCTGCTGGCCCTGCCTGTGGGCGGGCTGCCCGTGCTGCGTCTGGGCTATGTGTTGCACGGCCTGCCCTTCGCGACGGCCTGCGCCGTGGCGTACGCCTGCGCCTGCGCCTGTCGTGAGCTCTGGCTGGCGGATCTCGTGCCCGCCGAACGTAATCTGGGGCTTGCGGCCGCCTTGGCCGTCCGCGCGCTGCCGGGCTTGCGGCCGTGGGGGAGCGCCTCGGCCGTCGGGCGTGACTGGCTGGCGCATGGCGGACTGGAAGGCTGCCTGTATGGGGCCGGATTACGCTGTCTCTCGCGTCGTACGCTGCTGGGCGGAGCGGCCCTGCTGGCACGCTGCGTGTTGCCGTGGAAGGACGGCGCGCCCTGCGGACAAGTCCGGGCAGAGGCGTTCAGAGGAGACGCCCGTTAGCGCCTGTCAACACTAGGGGCAGGACTCATTACGCTTTTTTTGAGGGGGAAGCCCCCCTTTGCTTTGCTGTCGATGCCTGTAAGGCTCCTTTATCGCCTAACAGGCACGGCCCTGCGGGCTGCCCTTTGGGTCGCTGCTCGCGTCAAAAAGGGGGGCTTCTTCCTCAAACTCCCCCATCTTCCCCAAAACCCGCTACTTGGGTAAGGGTAATTGGAAACGAAACACCTCACGTTATAAAAATAAGTATTTATTTGCAGCAAGTTATAAAAACATCTCCATCAAGGCATATTGCCTGATAATGAGTCCTGACCCTAGGGTCAGGACTCATTAAAGGTAAAAAATGACAATGGCAGCAATATGGATTGCCGAAAGGAATGTATGGGCAC